>NZ_JBFTRJ010000005.1:0-412467 GCF_056399465.1 Variovorax sp. 01N425
AACCGGCTCGAGCTGTTCCTGGGCGCGGCCATCGGCGCCATCACCTTCAGCGGCTCGGTGATTGCCTTCGGCAAGCTCTCGGGCACCTACAAGTTCCGCCTGTTCCAGGGCGCGCCGGTGCAGTTCAAGGGCCAGCACATGCTGAACCTCGTGCTCGGCCTGGCCATGATCGGCCTGGGGCTGGTGTTCATGGCCACCGAAAGCTGGCCGGCCTTCTTCGCGATGCTGGCGCTGGCCTTCGTGATGGGGGTGCTCATCATCATCCCGATCGGCGGGGCCGACATGCCGGTGGTGGTGTCGATGCTCAACAGCTACTCGGGCTGGGCGGCCGCGGGCATCGGCTTCTCCTTGAACAACGCGATGCTGATCGTGGCCGGTTCGCTGGTGGGCTCGTCGGGTGCGATCCTGAGCTACATCATGTGCAAGGCCATGAACCGCTCGTTCTTCAACGTGATCCTGGGCGGCTTCGGCGGCGAGGCGGTCAGCGCGGCCGGCGGCGCCAAGGAGCAGCGGCCGGTCAAGAGCGGCAGCGCCGACGACGCGGCCTTCGTGCTGGGCAACGCCGAGACGGTGGTGATCGTGCCGGGCTACGGCCTGGCGGTGGCGCGCGCCCAGCATGCGGTGAAGGAACTCGCGGAGAAGCTCACGCACAAGGGCATCACGGTGAAGTACGCGATCCACCCGGTGGCCGGCCGCATGCCGGGCCACATGAACGTGCTGCTGGCCGAGGCCGAGGTACCCTACGACCAGGTGTTCGAGATGGAGGACATCAACGGCGAGTTCGGCCAGGCCGACGTGGCGATCATCCTGGGCGCCAACGACGTGGTGAACCCGGCGGCGCTGCAGAAGGGCAGCCCGATCTACGGCATGCCCATTCTCGAAGCCTACAAGGCCAAGACGGTGATCGTGAACAAGCGCTCCATGGCGGCGGGCTATGCCGGCCTGGACAACGAGCTGTTCTACATGGACAAGACCATGATGGTCTTTGGGGATGCGAAGAAAGTCGTCGAGGACATGGGCAAGGCTGTTGAGTAAAGGGTTAGGTGATGAACGCAACAACACTGAGCGATGGCGACACGTTGAAGCCTCATCCGATAGCAGCTTCAGTGCCTGACCTCGCTCTTCATTCACCCCATTCGGCGCGACCCGCGCCGGACCACTCCTAAGGCCCCAAATGACTTCCTCCCTCCAAGGCAAGATCGCTGTCGTGACTGGCGCGAGCACCGGCATCGGTTTGGCAATCGCCAAACGGTTTGCAGCCGAGGGCGCGCACGTCGTTATCACCGGTCGGCGCCAGAAAGAACTTGACGTCGCGGTCGCGGAAATCGGGGATCAGGCCTCCAGCGTCCGCGCCGACGTCTCCAGCCTGCAGGATCTCGACACCCTCTTCGAGACGGTCAAGCAACACCATGAACGCATCGACGTTTTGGTCGCCAATGCGGGAGGCGGCAGCATGGCTCCGCTTGGCGCGATCACGGAAGACCTGTTCGACCGGACGTTCAACACCAATGTGAAGGGGGTGCTCTTCACAGTTCAAAAGGCACTCCCCTTGTTGGCGGATGGCGCGGCAGTCATCCTGGTTGGTTCGACCAGTTCGATACATGGCGTACCTGCCTTCAGCGTCTACAGCGCCTCCAAGGCGGCAATCCGGAACTTCGCTCGCAGCTGGATTCTGGATCTCAAAGGTCGCAACATCCGCATCAATGTCCTCAGTCCCGGACCGACCAAGACGCCTGGGCTGGTGGGCCTGGTGCCAGTAGAGCACCAGCAGGGGCTGCTTGATGGTTTTGCAGGTCAGATCCCGATGGGCCGGGTTGGAGAACCCGATGAAATCGGCAAGGCCGCCGTCTTCCTGGCCTCGGACGCATCGAGCTTCGTCACCGGCATCGAGCTGTTCGTCGACGGTGGCATTGCGCAGATCTAGAGCGATGAAGCCTACGAACGTCGTATTTACTCGGCGCTTCACCGCCGCACCCCAGTCTCTTCCACTTCCTCCAAGGACCCGACCATGAAGCTCGACAACGCCACCGTCCTCGTCACCGGTGCCAACCGCGGCATCGGTCTCGCTTTCGCCCGCGCCGCTCTGGCGCGCGGCGCGCGCAAGGTCTACGCTGGATCGCGCGACCCGGCCAACGTCACGTTGGCTGGCGTCGAGCCGATTCGCCTCGACGTCACCCGGCCCGATGAGATTGCTGCAGCGGCACGCCATTGCGGCGACGTCACGCTACTGATCAACAACGCCGGTATCGCGACGCTCGGGGCATTCATTGCCGAGGGCAGTGTCGAGGCCGCCCGCGACCAGTTCGAGACCAATTTTTTCGGCCCGCTGCGCATGGCGCTCGCCTTTGCGCCGGTGCTCGCCGGCCACGGCGGCGGTGCGATCCTGAACGTCCTTTCGCTCGCGAGCTGGATCACAGCACCTCGTCTCGCAACCTATGCCGCCACCAAATCGGCCGCCTGGTCACTGACCAACAGTCTGCGCCACGAGTTGCGCGCCCAGGGCACCCAAGTGCTGGGCTTGCACATGGGGTTCGTCGACACCGACATGGCGCGCGGCAACGATCAGCCGAAGTCCAGCCCCGACGAGGTGGTGCGCCGCAGCCTCGACGCTCTCGAAGCCGGGGCCGAGGAGGTGCTGGCCGACGAGATCACGCGGCAGGTCAAGCAGGGCTTGTCGGCCGAGCCGGGCGTCTACCTTCAGACGACCTAAGGCTGAACTGCCTTCCGGCAAGCCACTGCCTCGCACCTACTGATTGAACGGCAAACACGAGACCATAGACATGGCAGAAGCTCAAACCGGCACCAAGCCCATCTCCGGGGCTCATCCGTTCGACGTGGCCGCGCTGCGAGCTTATCTCGAGTCGCGGGTCGACGGCTTCCAGGGGCCAGTCACGGTCGAGCAATTCAAGGGCGGGCAATCGAACCCAACCTACAAGCTCAGCACGCCGGAGCGCTCTTACGTGATGCGCTGCAAGCCCGGCCCGGCAGCGAAGCTGCTGGCCTCGGCGCATGCGATCGATCGTGAATTCACCGTGATGCGGGCGCTGCGCGCGACCGACGTGCCGGTCCCGGACATGTACCTGCTGTGCGAAGATGAATCCGTGATCGGCCGCGCCTTCTACGTGATGGAGTACATGTCCGGCCGCGTGATGTGGGACCAATCGATCCCCGATGCCGACCACACGCGGCGGGGTCAAATCTACGACGAGATGAACCGCGTGATCGCCGCGCTGCACAACGCAGACGTCAAGGCACTGGGTCTCGAGAACTACGGCAAGCCGGGCAACTATTTCGAGCGCCAGATCGGTCGCTGGACGAAGCAGTACCAGGCTTCAATCACGCAGCCGATCCCCGAGATGGATCGATTGATGGACTGGCTCCCCGCGCACATACCGGCCAGCGCGCGCGATGAGAGCCAAGTGTCGATCGTGCACGGCGACTACCGGCTCGACAATCTGATGTTCCACGCCACCGAGCCACGGGCGATCGCAGTGCTCGACTGGGAGCTCTCGACCATCGGCCATCCGCTGGCCGACTTGAGCTACCACTGCATGTCGTGGCACATCCAGCCGGGCCCTACCCTGGGCATTCGCGGTCTTGACCACGCCGCTCTGGGCATCCCCGACGAGAAGAGCTATGTGCGCCGCTACTGCGAGCGCACCGGCCGCACCGACCCCGACGCAGTGATGGCCGATTGGAACTTCTATCTCGCCTACAACATGTTCCGGCTCACCGGCATCCTGCAAGGAATTGCCAAACGTGTGGAGGCCGGGACAGCGTCGAGCACGCAGGCAAAGCAAGCGAGCGCCGGTGCGCGGCCGCTTGCGCAGATGGGTTGGGCACTTGCGCAATGCGCTTGAACGAACGTGCGTCCACTTCAGCGACACCCTCAGGTCATCGTCGCATGAAGAAGCAATGCAGCCGATGCAGAGTTAGACGGGTCGAGCGCAGATGAAGGGTCAGAAGCCGCACTTGGCTGCCGGCCTGCGGCTGATTGTGCTGGGCTTTTCCGCGTGACTTAGACCCAGCCTTGAGCCAGAACAACAGTATTTCCGGCTGATGGTTCAGGCCGCGGCTCAGAACTTCTCAGCGACGTGCTTTCCGAGGTCGAGTTCGACTCCATTAGGCTGCTGCAAGCCGCGCTCGAACAGGCTGCGCACGTGATCTGCGTTCTCCGGACGCCCCGCCGTGCGCCTGAAGGCGGCCATAGCGGCGGCGTAGTCCCCCGCCGGAATTGCGGTGGCCGCGTCGACAAACTCCTTCGTGCCGGAGACCCCGGCCTTGCTGAAGCCGGCGATGCGGCGAGCGAAGGTGTCGACGAACTCGTCCAGCTCGCCCTCGGGCAGAACGCGGTTGACGTAGCCGTATTCGGCGGCGAGCTTGGCCGGGAAGTCGTCTCCTCCCACCACGATCTCCATCGCGCGACCTCGGCCCACCAACTCGGCCAGTCGCCCCATCGAATTTCCGCCGGGTACGGCGCCGAAGCCGATCTCGGGCTGCCCCAGGATGGCGTTGGGCCCGGCGAAGCGGATGTCCGTGTGCAGGACGAACTCGCTTCCCGCCCCACGGACGCGGCCGTTGATGGCCGAGATAGTGAGGGCCGGGACCCTGCTGAGGCGCAAAAGAGTGTCCGGATGGGGGAGGAGCCCGGTGGGGCCCGGCGCCGTCGTGTACACACGCTGGATGTCGGACTTCAGGTCGAAGTGCGCCATGAAGAAGTCGGGATTGGCACTCTGGAACACGACGACGGTCAGATCGGGGTCCTGCTCCATGCGTGTCACCAGATCGCCAAGCTCATCGATGGTGTCCGGATCGATGAGGTTGATCGGACCGTTCTCGAAGGTCACCTTCCAGTAGGACGGCGACACCGCGCGTACTTGAAATTGGGTTCGGTTGCTCATGGGAATGATTCCTTAGATCGACATCAGATGTTGCAAATGCTGACTCGGTCAGCCCTGATCCTTGTTCGGATTGACCAGGTACTTCTCTCCGGTTGACGCCTTGCTGTAGGTCGCGATGGCATCGAGCTGCAGTGCCTCGACCATCGACACCTCCCGCGTGTAGTGGCTTGCGAAGGTTGTCTTGAGTTCGGATGCCACGCGTTGCTTCAGCCGCTCGACCTCGGCCGCGCCGACCTTCTGCAGAAACGGGAATAGCAGCCAGCCGCCCATGCCCCACGTCATGCCGAAGCCGCGGGTGAATTCCGTCGCCCCTCGATCGAGGCTGCCGTAGATGTAGACCTGCTTGTGCACGGTCGATCCGTAGCGGTTGTATTCCTTCGCGTTACGGTTCGCGGCGGCTTCCATCGCCATGAGGATCTGGCCGGCCAGCTTGCCGCCGCCTATTGCGTCGAAGGCCATCGTCGCCCCGGCTTCGGCGAGCGCGTTTGTCAGGTCGTCCATGAAGGTCAGCGACGTGCTATTACAGACGTACTTCGCGCCAAGTTCGCGCAGCAGCGTCTCGTGCTCGGGCTTGCGAACGATGTTGACAAGGCCGATCCCGTCTTTCAGGCAGACCTTGTTGAGCATCTGCCCTAGGTTCGAGGCCGCCGCGGTGTGGACCAGCGCGGTGTGGCCTTCTCGCTTCATCGTCTCGGTCATGCCTAGGGAGGTGAGCGGATTGACGAACCACGAGGCGCCCTCCGCGGCCGACGTTCCTTCGGGCAGCGGCAAGCACTGCGCGACGTTGACCGCGCAGTATTGCGAATACATCGCGCCGCCGATCACGCCCACAGTCTTGCCGAGCAAGGCCTGCGCGGCCGGTGAACTCCCGGCGTCGACCACGACGCCGGCGCCTTCGTAGCCAACCGCCACCGATTCGCCCAGACGGCCCGCCACGGCCGGCAGCATGCGCGGCGGCACGGTGGCGGTGACGACCGGGCGGTCGGCCGTGCCGGACGCCTTCGCGGTCGACATGTCGGCCATGCCAAACAGCACCATGAGGTCCGACGGGTTCATCGGAGCCGCATTGATACGCACGAGCACCTCGTCAGCTTTCGGTACGGGCATCGGCACCTCGGCGAGCGAGAGTTCAAGTTCGCCGCCGGCGCGGACGATGGAGCGGAGTTGCAGTGGCATGGAGGTGTCTTGTGAGTTGGACAAAGGCGGGGTAATGGATGCAAGACGCCTCCGATCACCAGGCCTCGTGGAAAGGCCGCACTTCCGTCAGGAACGACCAGGCCGAACGTGGCTGGTGGGTGACGTGCCAGACCTCTTCGGCGATGTCGGATGGCTTGATGAAAAAGTCATCCGGCTTGTCGGCCATTCGCGCGCGGGCCCAAGGCACGTCGATGACCGCGTCGATCATCATGAAGGACACGTGCACGCCCCGGGGCCCCATTTCGCGAGCGATGGACTCGGCCAGGATGCGCTGCGCCGCCTTGCTTGGTGCAAAGCCGGCAAAAGCAGCCTTGCCACGAACGGCCGAGGTGTTGCCTGTGACCAGCAAGGCGCCGCCCCCTGCTACCTCCAGCCGCGGCGCCGCCCACCGGGCCAGGTGTAGCAGGGCCATGACATTGATCTGGAAATTCTGCTGGAGGACTTGTGGATCGATGTCGAGGAAGTTGCCGAAGGCCCCACCCACGGCGTTGTGGATCACCACCTTGGGGACGCCGGCACGTTGCTCGATGGCATCGAGGGCGGCCGTTAGTGCCGCAGGGTCGGCCACATCGCAGGGGACCGCAAAGGCGTTTGGAAGTTCGCGCTCGAGATCGGTCAAGCGCTCGGCCGTGCGCGCGAGCATGGCCACTTGGTAGCCGCCATCGTGGAACCGCCGGGCCATTGCCGAGCCGGTGCCGGGCCCCACGCCGGTGATGATGACGAGCGGCCTCATGCGGCCTGCTCCAGGCGAGCCTGCACGAAGTGCAGGCGGTCATTGCCGAAGAACATATCGTCTCCAACGAACAGGGTCGGCGCACCAAACACGCCGCGCGACGCCGCCCCGGCAGTTGCCTCTTCCAGGAGGGTCTGCGCGGCCGGCGAGTCCATCTGCGTTTCAAGCGCCTCAGCGTCGAATCCCGCGGCGCCCAGCAGAGCTGCGACCTCGGCCGCTGTCGCCAGCGGCGCCGGAGTCGACCAAAACGCGTTGAAGATCGCGTGCACTGCCACGGGCATCGCGCCCATTTGTCCGGCCACGAGCGTGGCGCGCAACAGGCGGCTGGCGTCGATCTCCGAGGCCTGGGGATGCCGGTTGAGTGGAACCCCGTAGTGGGCCGCCCATCGGCCCATGTCGGTCATCACGTAGCGGCCTTTGGGTGCGCAGGTGATACTCGTCGGCACGTTCCCCACCGCTCTCATCAGCGCCCCAATTTCGAATGGATGGAAGGCGATCTCGACATCCATCTTCCGGACCTGAGACAGTGCAAGGAAGCTGTAGGGGCTGCGATAGTCGAAGTAGAAGTCAATCGTTTTCATTTGGGGTTCCTTTGATGCAATCCGTAGTTGTGAATGACTTTCATCGTTCGCGCCCGGCATTGAGCCCCGTTGCGAACTTCGCGAGATAGGGGCCGAACTCCGGCGCGAAGGCCGGATCGTTCGCGAGGCGGTCGAAGTGCGCCATGGCCCGGGGAAACCGCTCACGGGCGTTGGCCAGGAACGGCGCCTTTCCGAGCGCAATCAGCGCTTCGCCACGGTCCAGTTCATTGTGGAAAAGGGCGAGTTCACAGGCGAAGCAGATGTCGGCCAAACTCACCCCCTCCCCGACAAGCGCCTGGCGGGCCGGCTCCAAAGCCCGGTCGATGCCGGTCATGTACGTCGTGAATGCCTCGTCGGCGCGAGCGTGGACATCCGCTGCGAGTTCGGAACCTTGCAGGGCGAGGAGGTAGATCTGCGCGTCGCGACCGAACACCAAGCTGACATCCAGAAAGCTGTCGATCCGCGAAGCCTCGAACGGATCGTGGCCATATAGCCCGCTCGGTTCCGCCTGGTGCGCGACTGCACGCATGATGCTGTTGGATTCAAAGATGCCGGCCTTCCCGTCTCCGCTGAAAGCCGCGGGGGCTGTCCCGAACGGTTGAGCTACGAGAAAGGCGTCGGTCTTGTAGAGCTTGCGGCCCTTGAACCCGATGCGGCCCATACGCTCAGCGGCAGCGCGTTCCTCGGCAGACACTTCGCTCAACGGACGGGCGTCGAAATCCCAGAGCCAGTCCACGAGGTCGCCGCCCGCCGCGCCCCGCACCTCCAAATCGACGCCGCCGATACGCGCGGCAATGACTGCCTTCCACACACGAGGATTGGGCAAGTAGGAAAAGATCCGCACCTCGGCCATCGCGCTGTCTCCATGACGCGCCGCCAAGCCGGTGACGCAGTTGTTCGTCCAGCGGGCTGTGGGGCCGACGACTGCCGACGCCCTCCACTGTTCATGCGATCATTCTGCATGACAACCATCATCCTGTCCATCGCGTCGCATCGACAAAAGATGTTTCAACCTACAGTGGTTTACCCGCAGAGGGGATGCATCGAGCAGGACCCGAAGGCATGGCCCCGGCCGTTTGCGTTGCTGGGGCGCCGACGCACAACGACGCTGGTGCAGCCGTCGGGCGCAACTAGTGGGAACGATTTCGACCGTACTTGTCCCTGGACGGGCATGGCCGCCAGAGACGTGGCAGGGCGCGCATTGCTAGCGCGGCGGACGTATACGCTTTGAAGGGAGACCTGACAGCGACAGCTTTCCCTACCGTGCCACGACTCAGGTTTTGTCCTGGTTGTCTGAGGGCGCCCGCTCATTGGGCTCATTGAACGCCACGAGCTGCTCGCGTACCCTGCGGAGCAGGTCGTCCGACCGGGCAGGATCTGTAATCGCCCGCGAGAGGGCCAGAGCACCCACCATGGCGCTGACGGCCAACATCGCTCTGGAATCGTCGTCGTCGCCAAGGTGCCGCCGAGCGGCGGCAATATAGTCCTCGATGGAGCCCGCCATGATCGACTTGGACTGGGCGTCGGCGCGTCCGGCATCGGAGATCAATGCTGAGACTGCGCACCCAGTGCTGCGCGAGTCCCGATGGCTAGAGCTCAGATAGTCGCTAACGAAGCCGGCGAAGCCGGTAGTGCGCACTGATTTCTCCCTCGCCGCCGACCGACGTACACCATCAACCAGGGCTCGCCTGAGGGCCTGGGCGAGCAAGTCCGCACGAGATGCAAAATGGCCGTAGAAGCCGCCATGCGTGAGATTCACGCTCTTCATGAGCTTGCCCACACTCACCGACTCGAGTCCGCCGTCTCGAATCTGGTCGGCGGCCTCTTTCAGGATCCGCTCTCGACTTTGCGCTTTCTCGGCCTGCGAATGTCCCAAGGCAAATGCCCCTATGCAATCCGACCATCTGGATGACGGTCGACATCCCATTGTAGGCATTGATGACCGGAGATGCATTCGGCCCTGGCGCATCGCTTGCGCCTCCACTTCAAGCCAGCGAGAGCAGCGCTCGAACCAACTGCTGCGGCATGGACAGGAATGGGCTGTGATCCGAGTCCAGTTGCAGTACCTGCGTCTTGTTGTCAGGTGTCGCGGTGTCTGCCTGTGCCACCATCAGGTCCTGGGCCGCCGGCGGGATGGTGTTGTCCGCGCTGGTCCGGATGTAAGTACGCGGGATGGCTCCCCAGCGCTGCACCGACGTGGCAATTGGGGTGACCATCGCACCTATCGGAATATCCGGCGACAGCAAATTGAGGGCGGCGCGCGCTGTGACGGCGTCCACTTTCCCGTAAAGCAGATTGATAAGCCCCGCGCGATAGCCATCGTCCGTGGATGCGGGGTCGAGTCGCAGGGCTCCGGTGACTCCAGGATCGCTGCGCAGCAGCGGTGTCAAAAGCGATGGGGGTGCCTGTTCATCCGGGGGGAATGCCACCATCGGCTGGCCGTCCTTGGGCATGAATGCCGCGAGATAAACCAGGCGCGCAATCTTGCCGGGGCCCAGCAGTTCAGCGGCAGCATGGATTGCACCGCCGCCCATGCTGTGGCCCACGACGATCGGCGCCGGGAAGCCGGCGGCGAGCAGGGATTCGACGGCATCAGCCACGGCCCGAGCGTAGTCGGCCAACGTGATACCCGCGATCGGTGAGACTTCAGTCGCCAGTGCCGCCGTTCGGGGCTGAACGTCGAACGCCGCAGGGAATGCCGCATTGAGACCATGCCCCGGCAAGTCGATCGCCAGCACCGGGTGGCCGGCCGCAGCCAGCATTGGGCTGATCTTGCCCCAGCACCAGGTGCCGTGCCAGGCGCCGTGAACCAGCAGGATTGGGCTTTTTGGCGAGAGCGCTGGCGCCTGTTCTGCGTGCGTTCCCGAGCAGCCGGCCAGAGCCGCACCGGAGGCTGCAAGGGCAGATGAGATGATGGCGCGTCGAGAAACAGGCATCGCGATGTCTCCGTTGATTTGGTTCCGGAGCATCGGTGGTGTGCGGCACTGGCCCTACTGCCTCAGTGCAATTCGGCGGCTTGCGTGCAAATCGTCGACTCGGGATTTTCCCTCTTGTGAGTCGACTACTGCCGGACCATCGTCGTTTCCAGTGAACTCCATAACACCCTTCCCTCCCATCGAGTTCGATCACGGGGACACAAGCCTGCGCGGCCTCCGTGTGGCGGACAGCCATGATGTCGATGAATCACCCCAGCAAACCGCGCCCTTCTTTGGCGAATGCCGGCTTCAGCGGCTGCGGCGTGACGATGTGTTCCATGGCACGCTCGATTGCGTTCCCATGGGACCGGTGTCATTCAATCGCACGCGCTGGGGCGCGCGTGTTGCGCTCCAGCCTGTGTCAGAGGCCCTGCAGGGCTACTACCTGATCAGCCTGCCGACTCGGGGCGTAGCGCAAGTACGCCAGGGCGACGAATTGCACCAGCTGGTTGCGCAGAGTCCAGGCGTCTTCAGTCCAGTTCGCACCTTCTCGATGGAAGTGCATGAGGGATATGACCAACTGCTGATCCGCGTTGATAGCTCGTTGATTGCAGATGCTTGGCAGGGGCTGACCGGCCGCCCGCTGATAGCACCTTTAATCTTCGAAACGTCCCTGCCCGCGCGCCCGCAGCTGAGCCAGGCGTGGCGCGGCATCGTCGCCCTTGCTGGTATGGCGTCGGCGCTCCCGTCAGCCGGCAAGGCGCGGCAATTCGCACAAGCATCACTGGCAGACGCATTGGCATCGCTTCTGCTGACCCAGCATGCCCACAACCAGCAGTCCACGCTCGACGCAGGTGCAAGCTGCATGGCCTCGTCGCGGATCGTCAGGCAAGCCGAGGAGTTCATGCTGCGCCGGCTGCGAGCCCACGTCTCGGTGAACGACCTTTGCATCGAATGCGGCGTGTCTCGCCGCACGCTGTTCGCCGCCTTTCAGTCTTGCCACGGCGCAGGCCCGATGACCTGGCTACGGGAAAGGCGGATGGAAGCCGTGCGGGGCGCGCTGCAGAAACCGAGCCGCGGCGGAATTCGCGTTGCCGACATCGCTCTCGAGTACGGCTTCGCCCATGTCGGCGACTTTGCCGGGGCGTACCGACGGCAATTTGGCGAAGCGCCATCGCAGACGTTGAGGCGCGGCCGGGCATATGCCTGAGACTCCGCCAAGATGGAGATTCCGAAGAGCACTCGCTTTTCCGACCGCACGTGATCGTCGAAGCCATCAAAGAGGTACGGGTCGGACGGGCAAACAAAGCAGAACGCGGGAACGTGGAGATGTCATGTTGCTGGCCCTTGTCTGATCATGGATCGGGCCGTTTCACGGCACCACAAGTCATATCATCCAGAAACTTCATGCGCCGAGCCCGGTTCTTCTTCACCGCGTATTCGGCGCTGGCAAAGGTGCGTTGTGTCATGTTCGTGACGGCGCACATTCCAGTGGATCCAACAGTGCACGAATACTTAGGACGACCGGCAAACAAGTTGTTTCACTAGACGTGACAGCAGCCCAGCTTGCTTGCCGCGACCACCTTCAGGCAACGGAACGTTTGCCCCTCCTCGATTCAAGAATGAATACCTATGAGCCAGCCTCCCCCATTTCCATCGGAATCAGCTCTGGGTGCAATTGGAAATACACCGGTCGTAAAACTTCGGCGGGTGGTGCCGGATGGCAGTGCATCTGTATACGTGAAGCTGGAGTACTTCAATCCAACAGGTTCATACAAAGATCGCATGGCGAAGACAATGGTCGAGCAAGCGGAGGCCCGAGGAACTCTCAAGCCAGGCATGACTGTCGTCGAGGCAAGCGGGGGAAGCACCGGTTCCTCTCTTGCATTTGTCTGTGCAGTGAAGGGCTATCGATTTCGGATCGTTTCATCCAACGCATTTGCCCAAGAGAAACTGAAAACGATGGCTGCGTTCGGCGCAGAGGTTGAGCTAATTCACAGTCCGTCCGGGAAGATTTCGGCAAACTTGATTCCTTCGATGATCCAGCGATCGAAAGAGATCGCCGACGGGGCAAATTTCTATCTGACGGACCAGTTCAACAACTGTGACGCTCTTCTCGGATACGAGCAGATCGGCGTCGAACTCGTCAAGCAGTTTCCCAACGGCATTTCGGCCTTCTGCGGAGCAGTAGGAGTGGCAGGCATGGTAATGGGAGTGTCGAGAGCCCTCAAAGCAGCTGCCCAAGATACGCGAATTGTCGTCCTCGAGCCTGCTACTTCGCCCCTTCTATCTCTCGGCCACCACGGCGAGCACCATGTCGAGGGAATTGGCATCGGCTTCGTTCCACCGCTGCTGGATCGAGACCTCTATGACGAAGTACGGGCAATCTCCGAAGACGAGGCGCGTCGGATGTGCCGGCGCCTGGCAAGCGAAGAAGGATTGCTTGCCGGGACATCGACCGGTTTGAACGTGACTGCGGCAATAGAGCTCGCCCGTGAACTTGGACCCGATGCGATAGTCGTTACTGTCGCATCAGATACGGGCCTGAAATATATGAACGGCAATCTCTTCTCCGCGCCTTCTGCGTAAGTGAGGGACTGTGGATTGCAGATGGCCTGGTCATCACCTGTTCCGCTGGGATGCATCCAGAAACTGAGCTGGTCAACACGATGATGCATGCAGGCGTCGAGGCGGTGATCAATCCGAAGATCTGCCCGTCTTCCGGAAGGAAATCAACAACCCGTCTATTAAGCCGCGGGCTCACCAAGCATCCTCGCAAGCAGGCCTTGGTGGAGTTCGTGCTGTAAGCTCAAGTACAACCGTTGATACTTGCGCATGTCAAGTCAGAATGCGTAGGCCAAGTGCAATGCCGCGGTTGGCGAAGCCCATGGCGCAAGCTCGGACAGCGAAACGGATGCAAACCCCAGGTCAAACTCTCTTGTTGAAGGCAAAGCTTGCACTCCCGCCTGCTCAGCCAATGAGCTTGTCGCGTCTGCGCTTGCTTGATCTGATTTCCGGATCATTGAAGCAGCCGTTGACGCTTCTCTGCGCTCCAGCGGGATTCGGCAAAACCACATTGCTTTCGGCTTGGATCAACGAAAGCGTGGATCGACCTGCCGTGGCGTGGCTGGGGTTGGACGAGGACGACAGCGACCCGGTGCGCTTCTTCGACTATCTGAGAGGTGCCTTGCAAGGTGCCAATGTCGGCGTGGGATGCTCGGCGACGGCCCCGCTCTCCGGAGCAGGGTCGCCGACCCCGAAGGATCGGATGGCATCGTTGCTGGACGATCTCACCGAACTGGACCATCCAGTAGTGCTGGTGCTCGACGACTATCAGGCGATCGACAACCCAGAACTCGATGCGGCGCTGACCTTTCTCGTCGAGCATCTGCCAGAGCATCTGCGACTGATCGTCGCGACTCGCAAGGATCCGCAGTGGCCACTTTCCCGTTGGCGTACGCGGCAATGGATTGCCGAGGTCGGCGTCGACCAGTTGCGATTCACGCCGGATGAAGCCATGGCATTCCTCGTCCGGAGCATGGGGCTGACACTCGATGCCGAATCGGCTCGGACACTTGCAGCCCGTACCGAAGGCTGGGTGGCGGGGCTCCAGATCGCCGCGCTCTCGCTGCAGCGGCACGTGCAGTTGCAGGGAACTGCGAACCTGGCACAGGTCGCCGCTGCATTCAGTGGTGAGCACAGGCACGTGATCGACTACCTGGCAGCCGAGGTCATGCGCCAGCAACCTCGGGAGCTGCAGGACTTCCTGCGAAAAACCTGCATCCTCGACCGCTTCTCCGCCGATCTTTGCGATGCAGTCACCGAGCGCACCGACAGCCGGCAGATGCTTGCCCAGGTGGAGCGCGCCAACCTTTTCTTGCGGCGGCTGGATGACCAGGGCCGCTGGTTCCGTTATCACCAGCTCCTGGCGGATTTTCTTCGCGAAGGCCTGGCCGACCCGGAGCGGATCGAGTTGCATCGTCGAGCCAGTGCATGGTTCGAATCTCACGGGATGGGAAAGGACGCGATCAAGCATGCGCTCGCGGCCCGCAGCGACGCAGATGCAGTGCGACTCTTTCGCGGTCTTGTGGAGGACATGCTCGCCCGTGGCGAACTGCCCACGCTGCTGGCATGGCTCGAAATGCTGCCGGCATCCCTTGTGCGCCAGCATCAGGACCTTGCGGGATATCAAGCGTGGCTTCTGTTCATGAGTGGCCGCACCGCGGAAGCCGAGGAGTACTACGCTTTGACTGGCACGCCGAATGTGGCGGAAAGCTCCCAGGAACACAAAGGCATCCTGTTTGCACTCCAGGCCTTTCTCGCGATCACGTCGGACAATCCGGCCCGCGCGATCGAGCTGTCCCGCCAAGCGCTGGATCAGTTGAGAAGCAGCACCTCGTTCTTCCGGGTTTGGGCTCTTTTCTACCAAGGGTTGGGTCTGCTTCGCACCGGCCTGCCGAAGCCGGCCACCGAAATGCTGCGGCAAGCGCTTGAGCTGGGATGGGCCTTCGGGCATCGCATGACCGCGCTTGACGCGCTGGCCCATCTCGCACCGTTGATGAGCGCACAGGGCCAACTGCGCGAAGCGCAGCTGCTCTGCCGCACGTCGCTGGAGCGCTGTTCGCCTTCCGACGAAGCGCAGGCGCCCATCAGCGGCCTCATCCTGATACCGATGGGCATGCTGGCATATGAACGAAACGAATTGCAGGAGGCGGTCGAGCTGCTTGAGGCGGGTGTCGCGCTGTGCGGGCAGCTTGGCAACCTGTACCACACGCTGGCCGGAGAGTGTGCTCTCGCCAAGGTCCACCATGCACGCGGTGCGCGCGAGCAGGCATGGAATGCATTGGCGGCGGCCCAGGATCTGGCGGATCGCTCTCGCAATACACGGCGCCAGCGCATGGTGCGCATGGCTGTCGCGGACCTCCAGCTTCGCGAGGGCAACGTCGCTGCGGCGAAGCAAACCTTCGAGGAGATTCGCGCTGCTGTCGAGTCATCTGTCGAGGGACAACTCCTGCACGCTCGCTTGCTGCTCGCGAGCAGCCACGCGCTTGCCGCGCTTCGCATGCTCGGCACGGTCGAGGCGTCGTGTCGCAGCCAGGGGCAGGCCGGCCTGCTCGTCACGGTCCATGTGCTGCAGGCGCTGGGGCATCGCGCCAACGGCGGCCGAGGCGCAACGCTCGAGCATCTCGAGACGGCCGTGTCGTTGGCTGCTTCGGGCGGCTATGTTCGCCCATTTCTCGATGGGGATGCCGCATTGGCCGGACTGCTGCGCCAAGTGAGCGGCGCCGCGCCAGCGTTCCTCGGCGGCCTCCTCGAACAGTTCCGCCAGCCGGCGGACGAAGACGTTGTCGAGGCGAACACGGCAGGACTCACCCGGACCCAGCTCGAGGTGCTGCGCCTGGTCAGTCAAGGACTTGCCAATCAGCAGATCGCGACGCAGCTCGTGATCACGTTGGGCACAGCCAAGTGGCACGTCAGCCAGATCTTCGAGAAACTCGGCGTGCGCAACCGTGCCCAGGCGATTGCCAAGGCGCGCCAATCGAATCTCCTGTAGGTGTTTTCCCGGGACGGGGCATCCAACCTATCTTTCGGCAGGTGGCGGATAGGCGAGATTTCGCCGCCGGATCACTAAATTCTGCTCTCGCGACGACGGTGGGTCGTTGCAAGAACAGGAGACACGAATGTCGGAGCCCAGGGCAAGCGAGACGCGCGGCGAAGCCGCGTCGCTGCAGTGCGACCTGCTCGTGGTCGGCTCCGGAGCGTCAGGCTTGGCGGCAGCCGTGACAGCCGCGTGGCATGGCCTCAAGGTGGTGGTGGTGGAAAAGGAAGCCGTCTTCGGCGGTGCCACGGCGTGGTCGGGTGGTTGGATGTGGGTTCCTGGCAATCCACTCGCCCAGCGTGCTGGTATCCATGAAGACCCGCAGCAGCCGCGAACCTATCTCCGGAATGAACTGGGCGCGCGATATGACGCTGCGCGGATCGATGCGTTCCTCGACAACTGCCCGCGCATGGTCGCCTTTTTCGAGGAACACACCGACCTGCAGTTCGTCGATGGGAACGCCATTCCCGATATCCACGGGAACGTGGCAGGCGCCGGCACACAAGGCCACCAAGTCATCGCCGCGCCATACGACGGCCGCGAACTCGGTCCATTCGTGCAGCGCCTGCGCAAGACAATGCGCGAAACCTCGTTCATGGGCATGCCGATCATGGCGGGCGCCGACCTCGCGGCCTTCCTGAACATGACACGCTCGCT
The DNA here is from genome assembly GCF_056399465.1 of Variovorax sp. 01N425. Classification (NCBI taxonomy): domain Bacteria; kingdom Pseudomonadati; phylum Pseudomonadota; class Betaproteobacteria; order Burkholderiales; family Comamonadaceae; genus Variovorax; species Variovorax sp. 01N425. The sequence continues at coordinate 16,584 of NZ_JBFTRJ010000005.1, forward strand.
GAAGTCGCTGCTCCACGTGAGCAGGCGCTTCATCCGGCACCTGATGGACTTGGCGCTGTATGGACGTGCGATGCAATTGGTCAATGGCGTCGCACTCATCGGCCGGCTGGCGAAGTCCGCCGAAAAACTGGGCGTGACACTCATCGAGTTGGCGCCTGCAAAGCGCTTGATCGTGGAGAACCGCGCAGTGCGCGGTGCCATCGTGGCGTCGGCACGAGGCGATATCGAAATTCGCGCGGCCCAAGGCGTGGTCCTGGCGGCAGGCGGATTCCCCCATGACGCGAACCGCCGCAGGTCGCTGTTCCCTCGCACACCGACCGGCGAAGAGCATCTCGCGTTGCCGCCCACAGGATGCGCCGGTGACGGCATCAGCCTCGGCGAATCGGCAGGCGGGTGCCTGGTGACGGATCTCGCTTCACCCGTGGCCTGGGCGCCGGTCTCACGGGTTCGACATGGCGATGGCAGCGTCGGGCACTTCCCGCACATCATTGATCGGGCCAAGCCTGGGCTGATTGGCGTGCTGTCGGATGGCAAACGATTCGTGAACGAAGCCGATGGCTACTACGACTACACCGCTGCCATGGTCGCGAAAGCGCCCGAAGGTCAGGAGGTCGCGTCGTGGCTGATTTGCGATCACCGCTTCCAGAGGCGCTATGGCCTCGGCCATGCACGCCCATTCCCGATTCCTGTCGGACCTTCCATCCGAAGCGGCTATCTCCAGCGAGCCGACACCCTCGAGGACCTTGCCGAGCGCTGCGGCATCGACGCCGCGGGCCTGGTCGAAACCGTTGGTCGCTACAACCGGCACGCGCGCCGGGGCGACGACCCGGAGTTCGGCCGTGGCTCCACGCCCTACAACCGCAAGCAGGGGGACCCGCGATACGCGGGGCCGAACCCGTGCGTGGCACCGATCGAGCAAGGACCCTTTTATGCCGTGAAAGTGCTGCCCGGCAGTTTCGGAACCTTCGCCGGCCTCAAGACGAATGGCGCGGCCCAGGTGCTCGACCGAAGCGACCGGCCGATCGCCGGCCTGTACGCCGTGGGGACGGACATGGCCAGCGTGATGGGCGGCCACTACCCATCCGGCGGCATCAATCTCGGCCCGGCCATGACCTTCGGATACATCGCGGGCCGCCACGCAGCGGGCTTCGAATTTTCGCAACACAGCATCAGGAACAGCCAGTGAGCACGACAAATCATCCAATTCAGACCGCCATCGTCACCGGTGGCGCCCGCGGGCTCGGGCTCGGCATCGCCAAGCGATTGGCCTCGGAAGGACGCAGGATCATCCTGTGGGATCTGGATTTCGAGAACTTCGCCACATCCCAGGCCGGCTTCGAACCTTTGTTGATGCAGCAGGTCAATGTGGCCGACCTGCCGTCCGTGGCGAAGGCGTTCAACGAGGCCCGGTTGGCGGCCGGGCGCGTCGACATCCTGATCAACAACGCGGGCATCAACGGCCCCATCGCCCCCACGTGGGAGTACCCCGTCGACCAGTGGCAGCGCGTGCTCGATATCGACCTGACCGGGGTCTTCAACTGCTGTCGCACGGCGATACCGCACTTGATCGCGAACGGCTATGGCCGCATCGTCAACGTCGCGTCGGTCGCCGGCAAGGAAGGCAATCCGAACGGAAGCGCCTATGCCGCAGCCAAGGGTGGCGTGATTGCCTATACGAAATCGATCTCGAAGGAGCTCGCGCAATCCGGTGTGCTGGTCAACTGCGTGGCGCCGACGATGGCCGAGACCGACCTGCTCAAGCAGATGACGCCCGACTTCATTGCATCGATCAAGGCGAAGATTCCGATGCGGCGGCTCATGGAGATCGAGGAGCTCGCGGCGATGGTCGCGTGGATCGCGAGCGCGGATTGCAGCTTCACGACCGGCTTCACCTTCGACCTGACCGGCGGGCGAGCAACCTATTGATATACGCAGGTGCCACTCCGAACGAGCCAGGCTCGCGCAGTCCCCCCAACGCTCCCATCAGCCATGATCAAAGAAGCCCAACTTAGCGACATCTCTCTGGCCAACCTCACGGTCGGCCGCACCCCGCCAGTCGAACTGATTCGCGCGGCAGCCGGTGCGGGCTTCGGCAAGGTCGGCTTGCTGCTCATGACCGCGACTGCACAGCCGCTGCAGCATGAAGTCATCGGTCGGCCCGATGTGATCCGAGAGATCAAGGCCGCTTGCAAGGACACAGGTGTCGGCGTCTTCGACGTAGAGGCCTTCGTTCTGTCCCCGCAAACCGATATGGAGCGCTTCAGGCCCGCGCTGGAACTCGGGGCCGAACTCGGCGCGACGCACATCTCTTCAATCGGCACGGAGTTCGCGGACAACGCGACCTTCCTGTCGCGAGAACAGCGCACCGAACTGTTCGGACGCCTGTGCGACGAGGCCGCCCAATTTGGACTCACCGTCGGCGTCGAATTCATGATGTACCGGGACATCCAGACTTGGCGAGATGCTTTAGAGATGATCGAGGCGGCGGGACGCGCGAATGCCGGCCTGATCTTGGACGTCCTGCACTTCTTCCGTGCCGGTGCGGCGACGTCCGATCTGCTTCAGATACCGGTGGAAAGAATCGCCTACGCGCAGTTGTCCGACTGCCTGGCGGCGCCCTTGCCACCGGAGAAGCTGGCCACGGAAGCACGCGGCTCCCGGCTGCATCTCGGCGAAGGCGCGATACCGCTGCAACAGATACTCGATCTGCTCCCGGCCGGCCTCCAGCTGGTCATCGAGACACCCGTTGCGACCGAAGCCGGTCTCTCAAAGCTTGAGCGCGCCAAGTCGGCGGCCAAGCACACGACGGGCTTCTTCCAGGCGCATTCCTGCGCACCGCGCGTGCCGGCCGTACCGCATCCATAGATCAATCCAAGCACTTAACGCACCGGAGACAATGATGGTCATTCGTACACAAAAAACGAGTTCAACGCGGTCGATTCTCAAAGGGATCGCAGCCGCACTTTCCTGTGGCCTGGTCCTGGTAGCGAGCCATGCGCAAGCGCAGATCAGGGAGCACAAGGTCAAGCTTTCATTCGTCACGGCCGCCGACACGGGCGCCCTCAACGGCGTCGACAAGTTCGTCGAACTGGTAAAGCAAAAGAGCGGCGGCAAGATCGAGATCAAGGTGTTCCCCAACGGCACCTTGGGAGGTGACGTCCAGTTGATCTCCTCCTTGCAGGGCGGCACCATCGACATGAGCGTGATGGGTACCAATGCGCTCGTCGGCGTCGTTAAGGAATTCGGCCTGCTCGATTTCCCGTTCCTGCTCGACAACGACAAGGAAGCGTCGAGCCTCATCGATGGGCCCGTGGGCAAGCAGATGTTCGACAAGCTCGCTGCCAAGGGCGTGGTCGGCATGCCGATCTCGGCCTTCGGGTTCCGGCATCTCCACAACAGCAAACGGCCCATCAACAAGGCGGATGACGTCCAAGGGCTGAAGCTGCGTGTGATCCAAAGCCCTGTGTACGTCGACCTGATGGGCGCACTCGGCGCCAATCCGGTGGCCATGTCCTTCACGGAGGTTTACAACGCGATGGAGCAGAAGGCCATCGACGGAATGACCAATACCGCGCTGATCGCCTCGAGCATGAAAGCGTACGAAGTGCAGAAGTACATGTCGCTGACAGCGCACATGTACAACTACATCGTTCTGCTCGTCAGCGGAAAGAGCTGGGATCGGTTCAATGCCGACGAAAGGGCGCTGATCACCCAGGCCGCGACGGAAGCGAAGGAGTTCCAGCGAAAAAAGATTCCGGAGTACACCTCCCAAGCACTGGCGGTGCTCGCCAAGAACGGCATGGTCGTGAATGACGTGCCGCCGGCCGAACGGGCCAAGCTGCGCGAGAAGGCCAAACCGGTCGTCGACAAGTATGCCGGTGTGGTGGGCGAAGCGCTGGTCAAGGAAGCCCACACCGAACTGGCCAAGCTGCGCAAGTGATCGACGGGAGCCCCATCGTGAACAGACTCATCGACACTTTGTGCCGTCTCTTCGAAACACTGTTGGTCATCTTGCTTGCACTGATGGTGATCCTGGTGTTCGGCAATGTCGTGCTGCGATACGCGCTGAACTCGGGCATCGCAGTGAGCGAAGAAGTCTCGAGGTGGCTGTTCGTCTGGATGGTCTTCCTGGGTGCTGTCGTTGCCCTGAAGGAGCACGGGCATCTGGGAACCGACATGCTGGTGTCGCGCCTGCCGCTGGTGGGGAAGAAGGTGTTCGCGGTGGTTGCGCACGTGATGATGCTTTATGCCACTTGGCTGTTGTTCTCGGGCAGTTGGGACCAGGTCGTCATCAATCGCGAGGTACTGGCACCCGTGTCGGGCGCCTCGATGGCACTCTTCTACGGATCCGGTCTGGTCTTCGCGGGCTGCAGCGCGCTCCTGCTGCTCATGCAGCTCTGGCTGATCGTCTCGGGCACCGCCACTGAAGCTGACCTGAGCATGAGCCAGGAAAGCGAAGAGCTGGCCCAGCTTGAAGCGTTGCACCTCGATCCGAATCAGACCATCAAGAAGCAATGACCGCGCGGAGACCTACGACATGACCATTTTCATCTTCATCGGCTCGCTGCTCGGCGTGATGGCACTGGGCGTCCCGATCGCCTACGCCCTGCTGCTCTCTGGCGTGGCCCTGATGTGGCACCTGGGCATCTTCGACGCGCAGATCCTGGCCCAGAACGTCATCAATGGCGCCGATTCGTTCCCGCTGCTGGCCGTTCCCTTCTTCATGCTTGCGGGCGAGATCATGAATGTGGGGGGTCTTTCCCGACGCATCGTCAACCTGGCGCTCCAGCTCGTCGGTCATCGACGCGGCGGTCTTGGCTACGTGGCCATCGTCGCCGCGTGCATCATGGCGGCGCTGTCGGGCTCGGCCGTGGCAGACACCGCGGCGCTGGCTGCGCTGCTGCTCCCGATGATGGTACGGGCGGGTCATGACAAGGGCCGCGCAGGCGGGCTCATTGCATCCGCAGGCATCATCGCCCCGATCATTCCGCCATCCATTGGCTTTGTGATCTTCGGCGTTGCGGCCAACGTATCGATCTCCAAATTGTTCCTGGCCGGCATCGTGCCGGGACTGCTGATGGGACTGGGCATCGCCATCACGTGGTATCTGGTGGCCAGCAAGGAGGACATTGTTCCGCCGCCTAAGGCAACCTGGCCAGAGCGCATTCAAGCGCTGAAGGAGTCCACCTGGGCGCTGGTGCTGCCGATCATCGTCATCGTGGGTTTGAAGTTCGGTGTCTTCACGCCGACGGAGGCGGCTGTCGTTGCCGCCGTATATGCGCTGCTGGTGTCGACGTTGGTGTACCGTGAACTTTCGCTGAAGCAACTGTATGGGGTGTTCGCAAGTGCCGCGAAAACCACGGCGGTGATCATGTTCCTGACTGCGGCCGCCATGGTGTCGGCCTGGCTCATCACCGTCGCCGATATCCCGGCGCAGACGGTGGATCTGCTGAAGCCCTTCATGAGCAATCAGACCATGCTGCTGATCGCCATCATGGTGCTGGTCATGTTGGTCGGAACGGCGATGGACATGATCCCTACCGTCCTCATTCTCACGCCCGTGCTGATGCCCGTCATCAAGGCCGCTGGCATCGACCCGATCTACTTCGGTGTTCTCTTCATCATGAACAATGCCATTGGCCTGATCACGCCACCGGTGGGTACGGTACTGAATGTGGTGGCGGGAGTCGGCCGGATGAAGCTGGACGAAGTCACCAAAGGAGTGCTCCCCTTCATGCTCGCGGAATTCATCGTGATGTTCGTGCTGGTGTTCTTTCCATGGCTAGTGACAGGTCCTGCGAGATGGTTTAGCGGTTGAATCTGGCGGCGCGCGGGATTCAGTTCGACGCCGAGCTCCATGCTTTGGACAAGGTCATTGCCCAGATGCCGAGTCCATCCTCGGCTACCAGGCCGAAGAGAGTCGGGAAAATCATGCGGCAAGACTCGTCTCCAACGTGCACTGCTGTAGAAACGATGCCCCCGTGAGGCATGCCGCTCCGCTTGCGCAGACCGGTTTTCTTTTTGTCTCTCAAGAACAGAGTTTCAGCGGCTGCGTTGGCCGCCCTATGGCCTCCGTGAGCGCCAGCCAAAGAATCGGACTGCTGCGCGCGGATATCGATGTTCTTGACGGCGACGAGGTGCGCTATGGATCTGCGCCGTTTGACCTACTTCGTTGCTGCTGCGGAACGGCACCTGGGCCGGCCGCGGAGCGCTTGCACCTCTCTCAGCCACCGCTGTCTCCAGCCCTGGACGCGGCGTCGAGAGCGCCGGACGCAAGAGGATCGCGCAGGGCGAATCGCAACCCAGAAACGACGCTCGCTACCAACCAAAAGGGCCGGAAGACTCGAGTTCTGCCCGAGTGCTTCTTTTGGTTTGAAAGCAGAGTTCCGGATCCGACCGGCAAGGTATACCTGTCGATCGTCATCCACCGCTTGGGTGCCTTGTGATCAGCTGGCCCATTGCCTCGTCAATCAAACACGAGCTTCACTCGAGCTTCATCCCGGCACTCTTGATCAGAGGACCCCACTTGTCGCGCTCGCTGCGGGCGAAGCGGTCCAGGCTGTCGGGCGCGCCGCCCGCAGCTTCGTGACCGAGTTCCAGGAGACGCTGCCGCGCCTCGGGCAGTGCCAGGATCTTTGCAATCTCTGCGTTGAGCTTCTGAACAATGGCGGCAGGCGTCCCACGAGGCGCATAGAGCCCGTTCCAAGCGACCACCTGGAATCCCTCCAGCCCCTGGGCCGTTGCGGGCTGGATACCCGGCAGAAGCGCCGACTCCTTGAGGGAGGTCACCGCCAATGCCTTCAGCTTGCCGCTGGCAACAAAGGGCCGCGCCGCGCTCGCCGTATCGATGGCCACCAGCACCTGTCCGCCCATGAGATCGGTCATCGAAGTACCGGAGCCTTTGTACGGCACGGCCCGCATGAGCGCGCCACTTTGCTTCTGGATGAGTTCCTGCACCAGGCGCGACGTCGTGCTCGGGAGTCCGACGTTGACGGCATCGGGCCGTGCCTTCGCGTCGGCCAGCAGATCCGCCATGTTCTTGTACGGCGCGTTCGGGTTCGCAAGGATCACCATGGGAAACGTGCTGACCAATGCCACGGGCTCGAAGTCCTTGACCGGATCGAAGGGCATCGAGGGATAGAGGAATTGATTCAGCACATGCGTGCCATTCGTCCCCATGAGCAGGGTGTAGCCATCGGGGGCGGCCCGCGCGGCTTCCGCGGCGCCGATGTTGCCTCCCGCGCCCGCACGGTTCTCCACCACCAGGGGCTGCCCGAGCGCGCGGCCGAGATGCTCGGCCAGATAGCGCGTCGCGACGTCCGTGCCCTGCCCTGCCTGGTAGGGAACGACGATGCGTATCGGCTTCGTGGGATAGGTCTGAGCCATGGCGGAATGGCTCGAGAACGCCAGCAGGGCCAGCAAGATTCCAGTGATGCGCTTCATGACATTGTCTCCAGATATTGTTGTGCGGGCTGTGCGCCCTGTCTCGCGGCACCGCTTACGGGCAGACGCCGGTTTCCTGCAAGCGGTTGATGTGTCCTTCATCGAATCCGGCTTCATCGAGGACCTCTCGCGCGTGTTGTCCGAAGCGCGGAGGAGGCCCGATCGGCCGGCCGGGTGTCTGCGACAAGCGAACCGGAACACCGATGCCCTGGTAGCCCTCGAGCTTCACCTGCATGCCGCGGTGCACCGCGTGCGGTTGCGAGAAGGCCTCGAGCACCGTGTGCACCGGCCCCACCGGCACGCCGCTTCGCATGAGCGTGCTGCACACCGACTCTCGCGGCCACGCTGAAAGTACAAGCTCGATGCGGCTTCGCAGTTCATCGCGGTGCTGCAGCCTCGCGGAGTTGCTTGCGAAGCGCGGATCGTCGATCAGCTCGTCCAGCTGCATGACGCTGCAGAACTTCGCGAACTGGCGGTCGTTGAGAATTCCGAGAAAGACCAGTCCGTCCTGGCACTGGAACTTGTCGTAGGGGGCAATGTTCGGATGCGCGCTGCCCAGCAAGCCCGGAACCTGGTCGGAATACATCCAGTTCGCCGCGTGCGGCACCAGCAAGCTCAATGCGGTGTCGAACAGCGTAGCTTCCACGCGTTGGCCGCAGCCCGTTCGATCGCGGTGGTGCAGCGCCAGCAGGATGCCCGTGAGGGCGCTGTAGCCCGTCAGGTGATCGACGATGGGAATGCCCATGCGCGTGGGGCCCGACGACGGGTCGCCGTTGACGCTCATGATGCCGCACATCGCCTGCAGCACCGCGTCGTAGCCCGGCAGGCCGCCCAACGGACCGTCTGCGCCGAAACCCGAGATCGAGCAATAGATCAGGCCCGGAAAGCGCGGCTTCAGTTCGTCCTCGAAGTCCAGCCCCCAGCGCTGCATCGTGCCGGGGATGAAGTTCTCCACCAGCACGTCAGCATCCTTCAGGAGATGCAGCAGCGTCTCGCGGCCTTCGGGATGGGCCAGGTCCATGGCCATGCCGCGCTTGCCGCGGTTCACCGCCGTGAAGTAGGCCGCGTCGCCCTCTTCGTCGAACGGCGGGCCGAGCGTGCGGGTCTCGTCGCCCGAGGGCGGTTCGATCTTGGTCACCTCGGCGCCGTGGTCCGAAAGGATCTGGGTGCACAAGGGTCCAGCCAGGACCCTCGACAGGTCGATGACGCGCAGCCCGGCTAGCGCGCCGTGCCCCCGGGCACTTCGCTTGGACGAATTTGGCATGGCCGATCTCGAGAGGCACCGCCGCGGAGAACTGGCGTGAGCCAGCCGCCGGGGCGATCCCGGTTGCTAATCATGGGCACCCCGTGCGGGGGTGCGATGGCTCAGCCGCGCGTGGGCAGCTCGACCACGCCGGAGCCGAGCACGGAAAGCTCGTCGTCCTGGTTGTGGGCTTCCTGGGAAATCTCCACCAGGTGGCGTCCGTTCTCGACGAACTTGCGCTTGACGTGCCCCTTGATGAACAGCATGTCGCCTTCAGGGTTGTGGCGGCGGATCTTGCAGTGCGCCTTGCGCAGGAAGCCTTCGTCGCCCGCCCAGTTGGTCAGGTGGTGCGTGAGCCATGAGGTGCGTTCAGGGCCGTAGTCGTAGGCACCGGGCGCGCCGACTTCGAGTGCGAAGTCCTCTTCCCAGTGCACGCGCTCCGGCACATCGGGAATGCCGAAGCGATTCGTGATGCCCACGCCCGGGTGCGCATCGATCAGCTTCCACGCGAGCTTGTTCGCCCGGATGTACAGCCCGCCCCATCCCTGGGCATACGCGATGAAGCCCGTGACGGTCATCGGTCCCTTGAACATGGTCGGCAGCGCCTCGCCCTCCTTCACGTCCTCCCAGTAGCGCGTCTTGCTGCCCCGCACCTCCTCCTTGGCATAGAGCTTGTAGGCCTCCTGGATTTCTTCAGTCGTGTAGCGGCGCGGCGCTTTCGCACGCACCTCCTTGTACTTGCTTCCCTGCTCGCGGGCGTGGTCCCGCTCGGTGCGGAAGCACCAGCTGTCCGCCTCGGCGACCTTGTCGCCATGCTGATTGAAGAAGTCGACGTGGTAGATCTGCTGGACCGCGCGGCCGGCGAACTTGGTCTGGTGCTCGACCAGGTCCTTGAGATAGGCCTCGGTGCGGATCGTGTCGTTGCGATGGACGGGCTTGTGCCACTCCCAGTCCGCGCCCGACCACATGGCATGCACACCCGGCAGTCCGCCGACATAACCGGAGACGATGCGGCTCGTCGAGAAGAGGAAGCTCGGCAGCGCGATGATGCCGCCGTACTTCGACTTGGCCGCGTAGTCGGGATCGCACCAGAGCGGGTTGTCGTCGCCGATGCCGTGCGCGTAGTGCCGGATGTTGTCGCGCGTCGCTTCATAGCACCACGGCTCGGCGGTGGCGCCGATCTTCTGGCCGATGCGCTCGCGCAGTTCGTCCAGGCCGTTCTCGGTGATCTTGGGGAAGGTTCTTTCGGTGGTGGTGGTGGACATGCCGTCTCCTGTTGATTGAAAGGAATGAAGGGGTGGGTCAGGAACTGGTCGCGGCGCTGGCGGCTTCCTGCTCGCGCAGCTTTTTGCGGTGGATCTTTCCGGCGGGCGTCTTCGGCAGCTCCGTGACGAAGCTCACCTGGCGCGGGTATTCGTGCTGGCTCAGGCGGGTGCGCACCGCGTCCTGGATCTCCTCGACGAATTTCTCTCCCGCGGGCCGGTCGGAAACGACGAACGCCTTGACGACCAAGCCGCGAAGCGCATCCGGTACGCCGATGGCTGCGGCCTCCTTGACGTCGGGGTGCTTGAGGATGGCGTCCTCGACCTCGACCGCGCCGATCGTCCAGCCTGCCGAGATGATCACGTCGTCGGCCCGGCCGCCGTGCCAGAAGTAGCCGTCCTCGTCGACCCGGCCCAGGTCCTTGGTGGGCACCCATTCGCCGCGGCGCCAGAGCTTCAGTTCGCCGGTCGCGCCGGGCGCGCAAGGCTTTCCGTCAGCGTCCTGCACCTGGACGCGAAGCCCCGGAATCGGCTTTCCGAGCGATCCCGCCTTGACGGGAAAGTCCGGTGCGCCGGGGTAGGACACAAGGCACACGCCGATCTCGGTCGTGCCGTACATGCTGCAGGCCTTGTGGCCGAAGGTCGCCTCGATGAATGCGGCGGTTTCGCTGTCGATCGGCTCGCCGGTGAAGGACACCTTCTCGAGAAAGTAGCGATGCTTCGAGGCCGCGCCCGAGTTGCGCATCATCCGGTAGTGGGTCGCTGCGGCCGACAAGGTGTTGAAGCGATGCGCCTCCAGGGCCTGCAACAGCCGCTCGCCACTGAACTTGCCGGCATAGGCGCCGATCGTGACCCCCATCGCGAGCGGCGCCAGAGTCCCATGCCAGAGGCCGTGACCCCACGCCGGCGAAGACGGACACATGAACCGGTCACCAGGCCTCACGCCCGTTCCGTACAGCGCCGCGAGCATCAGGGTCACGATCGCGCGGTGCGTGTGCTTGACCGCATCGGGCAACTCCCTCGTGGTCCCGGAGGTGTACTGAAAGATGGCGAGGTCGTCCGCTCGCGTATGGACCTCGAAGGTGGGCGAGAAGCGGCCCAGTGAATCGAGGAATGCCTCGTCCGCCACGAGCACCTTCATCTCGTCGCCGGCGGGAACGACTTCCGACTTTTCGGCGTTGGTCACGACCAGGCGGGGCTTGCAGTCCTGCACCCGAAGGCGGATTCCATCCGGACCGAACAGCGTGAACATCGGGACGGCAATGGCTCCCATCTTCATCGCGCCGAAGATCGCCACGTAGAACGCCAGCGACGGCTCGAGCATCACGGCGACGCGGTCACCCGCCTTGACGCCCTCCTCGACCAGAAAGTGCGCGAACCGCGAGGAGGCCTCGGAAATCTGCCGGAAGCTGATCGATTCGTCGTCGCCCGCCGCACGGACGAGCACGACGGCTTCGCCCGCATCGACATGGCGATCGATGCACTCGTGCGCAATGTTCATGACCTGCGCATCGCCGTCGAAAAGCTCCCACAGTCCCGCCGCGCTGCAGTGGGCTTGCGCATCCGCGTAGGAGGTGTAGTGCGTCAGGTTCGTCATTGCCGTCTCTCGTCTTGCTTGCTGATGGAGAGACTTTGCGCGTCTGCCTGTTGATTGTCAATAGCGTCTATGAATTGTCTATATACAATCACAGATCGAGTGCTCCCCGCGAAGGCCATGTCGATCCGGGCGGAATGTGCACCCCGCAAAGCGTCGTATGCTTTGCAAAACTCGTGACCTCCTACCGTATGCCTGCTGCTGTTCCAGTCCCTCCCCCTGCCAACAAAGGGCCTCGCGTACGCCCCGTGCCCGCGGTTTCTCGCGCCCTGGCCATCCTCCAGTTGCTGGCCAGATCCCCCGAGCCGTTGACGCTCAAATCGATTTCGGAAGGCCTCGACCTGGTGACGAGCACGTGTCTGCACATCCTGCGTGTCCTGGTCGATGAAGGCATGGTCAAGGTCGAGCCGGGCACGAAGCGCTACAGCCTGGACGTCGGCGTGCTTTCCCTGGCACGCAGCGTGGCCGAGAACAATCCGTTCCCGGCGCGCATCCAGGCCGCGCTCGATCGGCTCTCCGAGGCGTGGAACGTCACCACGATCGGCGTCAAGGTCTCCGGAGTCGAGGACCTCGTGGTGCTTTCGCTAGCGCGCTCACGCGGTCCTTTTCGGCTCTATGTGGAGGTGGGCAGCCGCTTTCCCGCACTCACCAGCGCGACGGGACGGCTCGTCTCTGCCTACGCCGATCTGTCGGATGCGGAGTTGGCCCGCCGCTTCAAGACCCTGGCCTGGGAGAACCCTCCCGATCTTGAAACCTGGAAGAAGGAAGTGCGTGCGGCGCAACGCAAAGGATTCGCGATCGACCGCGGCAATTACATGAGCGGCATCACGGTGATTGCCGTTCCGATCTTCGACGCCCAGAAGCGCATGACGCACGCACTGGTCGCGCTCGGCGTGGCGGACCAGATGACAAGCGAGCGCACCAAGTCGCTGACCGTCGACCTGGTGCGAGAGGCAAAGGCATTGTCATGACCGGTGCCGAGCCCACAGGCAATCGCGATGATGTGATCGCCGCATTGCAGGACGCAGGCTGGCGGCAGCGCGCGCTTCGCGGCTTCGCAGAGCGCATGGGGCCCCTGTGGACCCGGAAGGAAGCCGAAGGGTGGGCGTACGGCATCCTGGCGACCCCGGACCATTTGAATCCAGGAGGATTTGTTCATGGAGGTGTGCTCTGCGCCCTCTTCGACCATGTCGTCAGCGCCGTTGCCTGGGAAGCGGTCGACCGCCGCGCATGCGTGACGGTTCAGCTCAACACACAGTTCCTCACGGCGGCTCGCGAGGGGCAATTTCTTGAAGCACGGGGTCGCGTTGTACGCGCGACGTCCACTCTGGTCTTCGTGGAAGCCACGCTGAGTTGTGGAGACGCGGAGTTGCTGCGGGGCTCCAGCGTGCAGAAGATCATGGGCTGAATTACGTCACACCATCGACCTTGATGTCGACGCTGGTCACGAATGAACTTTCGTCGGATGCGAGAAACAGTGCGACATGGGAAATTTCCTCCGGCTTGTCGACGGGCCAGCATCTTGCCGTGCATGCAATCCACCCACTCCTTGTCTTTGAGCTGTTCCTTCGTCTGGCTTTTTTCGATCACGCCGGGTGAATGGAACTGGCCTGCATGCCATGGCACGTCAAAACAGATTGCGGTCGCCTCCCACACCTGTAGTCCTTCGCATTCAAAACTCAAGTTGCTTCGGTCTCGACGGGAGGAAACTGACGCTCTCTCGAAGTATCGCGTCGACGTTCACTGCTGCGGAAGGCCTTGAACCCCCGATCCCGCGCAATGAACGCGGCGAGCATGTGCGGAACCAGCGCCACCGCTCCGACTGGCCCATGCATGCGGCCATATACCTCGGCATAAGCTCCGGCAGAAGCATTTACCGAATGTCTGAGGGAAATACTGGAAAAGCGTCGGCTCAGGCGATATTCGAAAGAGGAAGCGGCGCTGTCCAAAACGGGAAAACGTGCTTGGCAATCCCGAGCACGGAGTTGGATCAGTTCGGCGCGTCCAATGCCAATGGCCTGCCCCGAATTACCAGCCAAGAGCCAACCGAGACCCGGCGAGATTGGCCACCGAGGAGCAAGAAAAGTTGCAGCGCAATGTTCATGTGCCTTCTGCCTCGCCCCCTGCCGCGAGTTTCTCGTACAACGCCGCACGAGAGATGCCGAGCAGCCGCGCGGCGGCAGCCTTGTTGCCCTTAGTGGCGGCAAGGGCCACATGAATGCTCTGAGCCTGCGCCTCCGCGATTGCCTGATGAAGCGGCTTGACCGCTGCTCCAGTGCATGCGCTGGAGACGGCGGGAGGCGCGGAGTCGTTGCCCGGCACGACATCGCCAGCATGTCCACGTGGCACAGGCTGCCCCGGCTTGGCTGCCGCTTGAAGCAGCCGCACGAAGTGCGCTGCCTCGAGCACGAGGTCGTCGGTCATCAGCGACGCCTGCTCCAGCACGTTGCGCAACTCGCGCACATTCCCCGGCCACGGCCGGCTTGCCAACAACTCCATGGCATCGGGTCCGACCGCCCTCGGTGCCAGCGCGCTCCGGCGTGCGATGTCTTCCGACAACGCGTCCACCAAGTCCGGCAGGTCTTCCAACCGCTCGCGCAACGGCGGCAGGCGGATCGGCATCACGTTGAGCCGGTAGTAGAGATCTGCGCGGAAACGCCCGTCCTCCACCATCGCCTCGAGATCGCGGCTCGTTGCGGAGACGATGCGCACATCGACCCGCTCCACGCGATTGCTGCCGAGAGGCTCGATCTCCTGCTCCTGCAAGACCCGGAGCAGCTTGCTCTGCAGTGCCATCGGCATGTCGCCAATCTCGTCGAGGAACAGCGTGCCGCCATCGGCCAACTTGAACTTGCCATCGCGCCCTTTGCGATCGGCACCCGTGTAGGCCCCCGGCGCCACGCCGAAGAACTCGGCCTCTAGCAGCGTGTCTGGGATGGCGGCGATGTTGACACTGACGAAGCGACCGGCGGACCGCCGGCTCGCGGCGTGCACGGCATGCGCAAGAAGCTCCTTGCCCGTGCCCGTCTCGCCAAGAAGCAGCACCGTGGTGTCGGTGACAGCGACGCGCCGCACTTGGCGCTTCACCTCTGCGACCGCGGCACTGCTGCCAACGAAACTTGCGAGGGAATACTTCGGACGCCGCTCGGCCGCCAGTCGGCGCCGAGTGTCCTCGAGTTCGCACTGCAGATCGACAAGCTTGCCGATCAGCGGCTGCATTGCCCCATCCGGCTGATCAGCGAGCACCAGAGACACCCCGCCAATCACGTTGCCCTGCTCGTTGCGCAGGGGCAGCCGGCTGACGAGGAAGGCGCCATACTGGTTGGTCAACAGATCGACGACCACAGGTGTGCCTGTGTCAATCACCTTGCCCATGAGCGAGTTGGGCACGACTTCCTCGATCCGTCGGCCGAGGACGCCGGAGTCTGCGAACGGCCCGAGCGCGATGAAGCGTCGGTAGCCCTCGTTGAACCAGACGATGCGGTGCTCTCGGTCCAGCACGATCATTCCCATCACCGCTTCGGCAAACGTGGCAAACATGCGCTGCGCGGCGAGCTGGAGCACACCGCCAGGGTCGAGCGCGTCAGTGGAGTCGAGATCGGGCGTCATGGCGTCCGTCAAGTGTAAGCGCGGGCTGCCGTCTGCTTGCCATGTTGACCACACAGTCGCACCACCGTCCGCCCAACAAGACAGTTGTCTGGTTTCACGACCACCCAGACATGGCCGTATGTCAACCGCTCAGGACAGCACGACGGCCTCTTGGAGTCGCGCTGGAATGCACTCCCTCGCAGCCACGGCACTTTCAGCTGGTGGCATAGGCCTTGCAATCCATCGAACGGTTTGACCATAACTCAAGGAGACTTCCATGCCATCGAACACGCGCCGCCATGTGGCCGCGGTTGCCATCGCCGCGCTGCTGCCAAGCCTTTTTTCGCCAGCTTCCGCCCAGGCACCAAAGGAAATCCGGATCGCGCAGATCCACAGCCTCACTGGGCCGCTGGAGGCCTACGGCAAGCAGGCACAGACTGGCTTCCAACTGGGCCTTGAATACGCCACTGGCGGCACCATGGCCGTGGCCGGCCGCAAGCTCGTAGTGATCGAGCGCGACGACCAAGGCAAGCCCGACGTGGGCAAGAACTTGCTGGCCGCCGCCTACTCCGACGACAAAGCCGACATCGCGGTCGGCGCCACGTCGTCCGCCGTCGCGTTGGCCATGCTGCCGGTGGCGGAAGAATTCAAGAAGGTCTTCCTCGTCGAGACGGCGGTTGCCGACTCCATCACCGGCGAGCGCTGGAACAAATACGTCTTCCGCACCGCGCGCAACAGCTCGCAGGACGCGATCGCCAACGCCGTTGCGCTGGACAAAGACAACGTCCACATCGCCACGCTGGCGCAAGACTATGCATTCGGCCGCGACGGCATCAAGGCCTTTAAGGAGGCGCTGAAGAAGTCCCGTATCGTGCAAGAGGAATACCTGCCGATGACGACCACCGACTTCACTGCCGGCGCCCAGCGCATCATCCAGGCACTCAAGGACAAGCCCGGCCGCAAGATCATTTACGTCTACTGGGCCGGTGCGGGCAATCCCCTGAAGATCGCGGACATGGACCTCAAGCGCTACGGCATCGAGATCGCGGCGGGCGGCAACACACTCCAGGCAATGGTGGCCTACAAGCCGCTGGCTGGCATGGAAGGCGCAAGCTATTACTACTTCGGCCTGCCGAAGAACAAGGTCAACGATTGGTTGGTGTCCAACCACTACAGCCGCTACAAGGCTCCGCCGGACTTCTTCACGACCGACGGGTTCAATGCCGCTGTCGCGGTGGTCGAGGCACTCAAGCGCACCAACGGCGACACCAGCACCGGGAAGCTGATCGCCGCGATGGAGGGCATGAGTTTCGATTCGCCCAAGGGCACGATTTCGCTGCGCAAGGAAGACCACCAGGCAATGCAGCCGATGTACCACACGCGCATCAAGGACGACCCCGCGTTCGCCTGGGGCGTGCCGGAGTTGATCCGGGAAATCAAGCCCGAAGAGATGAGCATCCCGATCCGCAACCAGCGATAAGCGCTTTGCAAGAGGCGCCCCCGGCGCTTCTGAACCACCCCATTCGCAGGAACGGGCCCGGCCCGTAGGCGCATGCGGCATCGGCAAAAAACAAATAGTTAGGAGACTTGCAATGAAAGTTCACGCGCTTCTTGGCTTGGCCATGGCCATCTCGGCCCTGGCTACATCATCCCCGGCTCAAGCGGTTGTGGCCGCGCTCCCGTCCTTCAACGTAGACACCAGCCAGACCACGGTTTCCGGCATGTCCTCGGGTGGCTACATGGCCAGCCAGCTGGGCTATGCCTTCTCGGCCACCTTCAAGGGCGTTGGCGTGTTCACCGGTGGTCCGTACAGCTGCGGTGGGCACTATCCCGCCAGCAACTGCATGAGCAACGCCGTGGTCAGCGCCAGCATGATCAACACGATGCAGGCCGACATCAACAACTGGAGCGGCACGAGCATCGACGACAAGATCAATGTCACCAACCAGAAGGTTTTCCTGTGGGTAGGCAACAGTGACACGACTGTCGGCCCTAACGAGATGAACGCGGTCAAAACGTTGTACCAGAACAATGGCGTGGCGGCGGCCAACCTCGACTACATCAAGCGCGACAACACCGCCCATGTGATGCCAACCGATTTCGATGCGACGGGCAACAGCGCTTGCAACAACTCGGCCTCACCCTACATCAGCAACTGCGGCTTCGACGGAGCCAAGGCGGCGCTTAGCAAGTTCTACGGCGCGCTGAACGCGCGCAACGATGCGCCCTCGGCGGGCAACTATATCGAGTTCGACCAGAGCGTATTCATCAACAGCAATCCGGGCATGGCCGCCAACGGCTGGCTCTATGTACCGGCCAACTGCAGGGCAGGCGCCGTCTGCAAGCTCCATGTGGTCCTGCATGGCTGCGCGCAGAACTACGCCACTATCGGCGACAAGTACCTCAAGAGCACCGGCTATGCCCGTTGGGCCGATACCAACAGCATCATCGTGCTGTTTCCGCAGACCAAGAACGACGGCACCTATCGCACGACGGCGGCCAGCGGCTGGCTCGCCAACACCGGCGGCTGCTGGGACTGGCTCGGCTGGTACGGTTCGAACTTTGCGCAGAAGGCGGGCACGCAGATGTCCGCGATCAAGGCGATGGTGGACAAAGTGTCTGCAGGCGCAAGCGGCGGCGGCACGCTGCCCGCGCCGGTGGGTGTCAACACCTCGAACGCAAGCGCCAGCAGCATGACGATCGGTTGGGCCCTGGTCACTGGCGCCAGCGGCTACAGGGTCTACCGCGGCGGCGCCCTGGTCACCGCCTCGCCGGTCGCAGCCAGCCCTTACAACGACAGCGGTCTGTCTGCGGACACCACCTACAGCTGGACTGTGCGCGCCGTCGATGCCAACGGCGCCGAAGGCGCGGCCTCCGAACCCGCTTCGGGGACGACCACCCGCAGCGATGCCAGCTGCTACACGGCCTCCAACTTTGCCCACACGATGGCCGCCCGTGCCTATGCGAGCTACGGCTATGCCTTTGCTTACGGTTCCCAGCAGAACCTGGGCCTGTGGAGCAGCACGGTCATCACCACGCTGAAGCGGACCGGTTCCGGCTACTACGTGGTCGGTACCTGTCCTTGATCTGACCTGATAGAAGAACCATGCTTGAAACCAAGAATCTAACGATTCGCTTCGGCGGACACGTGGCGGTCAACGCCGTGTCCTGCAGCTTCGCACCGGGCACGCTGACCGCCATCGTCGGCCCCAATGGCGCCGGCAAGACGACCTATTTCAACCTGATCTCCGGCCAGTTGCCGGCCACCGAAGGCGAGGTGTGGCTGGACGGCGAGGACGTGAGCCGCTTGCCCGCACCGCTGCGCGCGCGGCGCGGGCTGGGCCGCGCTTTCCAACTCACACAACTGTTCCCGCATCTCACCGCGCAGGAGAACGTGCGACTCGCAGTGCAGGCGCGCGAGTCGGGCCGCCACGGCGGCGGCTTCGACCTCGCGCGCGTGTGGCTGGACAGGCGTGCCTGGATCGAGGAGGCGCAGTCCCTCCTTGAGACGGTGCGTCTGCTCGACAAGGCCAACGTGCTCGCCAGCACGCTGGCCCACGGCGACCAGCGCAAGCTCGAGGTCGCGCTCCTGATCGCCCTCGATCCCAAGGTCTATATGTTCGACGAGCCGACGGCGGGGATGAGCGTGGACGAAGTACCGGTGATCCTGGACCTCGTGCGGCAGCTCAAGCAGCGACGCGATTGCGCGGTCCTGCTGGTGGAACACAAGATGGACGTGGTGCGCGAGTTGGCCGACCGCGTCATCGTCCTGCACAACGGACAGTTGGCGGCACAAGGCGAGCCCAGTGCCGTGATGGCGTCGGCCGTCGTTCAACAAGCCTATCTCGGCGTCGTGCCACAGGAGCAGCTCGCATGACCGCCTTGCTGCATTTGAAGGAAGTCCACACGCACATCGGTGCCTATCACATCCTCCACGGCGTGAACCTGGAGGTGCAAGAGGGCGAAGTCACCATGCTCCTGGGCCGCAATGGTGCCGGCAAGACCACCACGCTGCGAACGATCCTGGGACTTTGGCGTGCCTCGCGCGGCGCGTTGCACTTCCGCGGCGCGCCGATCGGGGCACTGGCCACACCGGAGATCGCGCGGCTCGGCATTGCCTATGTGCCGGAAAACATGGGAATCTTCGCCGACCTGACGGTCAAGGAGAACCTCTTGCTCGCGGCGCGAGCGGCAGCCACCGCCGACGCGTTGGACAAAGCGCGTCTGGAGTGGGTCCTTTCGCTCTTTGCCGCACTGAAGAAGTTCTGGCTTTACCCGGCAGGAAAGCTCTCGGGTGGCCAGAAGCAGATGCTCGCGATCGCGCGCGCGATCATCGAGCCGCGCGATCTGCTGCTGATCGACGAGCCCAGCAAGGGGCTTGCGCCTGCGATGGTTCAGAACCTGATTGCTGCATTCGCCGAGCTGAAGCGGCAGCGCACGACGGTGCTGCTCGTGGAGCAGAACTTCGCAATGGCTAAGGCCATTGGCGACCACGTCGCCGTGATGGACAACGGGCGCATCGTGCACACGGGCGCGATGTCCGACCTGGCCGACAACGAAGCGCTGCAGCAGCGGCTGCTCGGTCTTTCTTTAGGAGTACACCAATGACCACCGCCACTTTACCCACGCCTTCGGCCGCAGTGCCGCAGGCGCGCTTCGACCTGCGGCCTCTGGCCCTGCTTGCATCACTGGCGGCCCTGGCGCTCCCTGCGGTCGGCCACCCCGGCACCTGGGTGACGCTGACCGTCGCCGGCCTGGCGATGGGCATGATCATTTTCCTCGTCGCGTCCGGCCTCACGCTGGTGTTCGGGCTGATGGATGTCCTGAACTTCGGTCACGGCGTGTTCATCGCCTTGGGTGCTTATGTCGCCATGACTACCATGCTGGCTCTGGGCGCCTGGGTCGGCAGCGAATCGCTGTGGCTGAACGCTGCCGCAGTGCTCGCCGCAATGCTCGCCGCCGCGGCAATCGTGGCGGTCTCCGGGCTCGTCTTCGAGCGGCTGCTGGTGCGCCCCGTCTACGGCATGCCGCTCAGGCAGATTCTGGTCACCATGGGCGGCCTGATCATCGGCGAGGAACTGATCAAGGTATTCTGGGGGCCCGACCAGCTGGCCGTGCCGCTGCCGCAGGCGCTGCGCGGTTCTTTCTCGTTCGGCGATGCGTCGGTCGAGAAGTACCGGCTGCTGGCGGTCGCTGTCGGCAGCCTCGTCTTCGCGGCGATGTTGTGGGTGCTGACCCGCACCAAGGTGGGCCTGCTCGTCCGTGCCGGCGTACAGGACCGCGAGATGGTCGAGGCGCTGGGCTACCGGATCCGGC
Organism: Variovorax sp. 01N425; assembly: GCF_056399465.1. Classification (NCBI taxonomy): domain Bacteria; kingdom Pseudomonadati; phylum Pseudomonadota; class Betaproteobacteria; order Burkholderiales; family Comamonadaceae; genus Variovorax; species Variovorax sp. 01N425. The sequence goes on from NZ_JBFTRJ010000005.1 coordinate 37,030, forward strand.
GGCTCTTCATCGGCGTATTCGCCGCCGGTTCGGCACTGGCGGGCCTGGGTGGGGCGCTTTGGGCGCTGTACCAGCAGAGCGTCGTGCCGCAGATCGGCACTCAGGTGAACGTGCTGATCTTCACCGTCATCATCATCGGTGGACTCGGATCCACGTTCGGCTGCTTCGTGGGTGCCCTGATGGTGGGCCTGGTCGCCAACTACACCGGCTTTCTGATGCCCAAGCTCGCCCTCTTCTCCACCATCGCGCTGATGGTGGCCGTGCTGCTGTGGCGGCCGAACGGCCTCTATCCCGTCGGGCAGCATTGAGCGCAAGCACCATGATCAACCGACTGCTCTCCCACGACATGCCGCGCAGCCGCTTGCTTGCGCTCGCGCTGGTGCTCATTGCCCTCGCGCTGACTTTCGCGCCGTTGCTCTTTCCCGGCCACAAGGCGCTGGGCGTCGCCGCCAAGGCGCTCGTATTTATTCTGCTGGTGGCGAGCTACGACTTGCTGCTCGGCTATACCGGTGTGGTGAGTTTCGCGCACACCATGTTCTTCGGCATTGGCGCCTACGGCGTGGCGATCGCCAGCAGCCGCCTCGGCGCCGGCGCGAGTTCGATGCTCGTCGGGCTCGGGGCGGCGTTGTTGCTCTCGCTGCTGCTGTCACTGGCCATTGGCCTCTTCAGCCTGCGGGTGAAGGCGATCTTCTTCGCGATGATCACGCTGGCGGTTGCATCGGGCTTCCTGACGCTGGCCTCGCAGCTGAGCCACATCACGGGCGGTGAGGACGGGGTCAGCTTCCGCACCCCCGAATGGTTGTCTCCCTCGTTCGAACTCTTCGAGCAGCCGCTGCTCGGCGTGACGGTCGACGGGCGCGTGCTCACCTATTACCTCTTGCTCGTCGTGGTCGCGGCGAGCTTCCTCGCCCTCCTGCGCATCGTCAATTCGCCTTTCGGCCGCGTGCTGCCGGCCATCCGAGAGAACGACTTCCGGGCGGAGGCGCTCGGCTTCCGCACGGTGGCGTACCGCACCGTGTCAAACGTGCTCTCGGCGTTGTTCGCGACGCTCGCCGGCGCGCTGCTCGCGCTGTGGCTGCGCTACACCGGGCCGGACACCACGCTGTCCTTCGAGATCATGCTCGACGTGCTGCTCATCGTCGTGATCGGCGGCATGGGAACGATGTACGGCGCGGTGGTGGGCGCGGCGCTGTTCGTGCTGGCGCAGAACTACCTGCAGGATTTACTGAAGCTCGGCGGTTCGGTGCTGAGCGGGCTGCCGCTCCTGCCCCAGTTCGTATCACCGGACCGCTGGCTGCTGTGGCTGGGGATCCTGTTCGTGCTGTCCGTGTACCATTTCCCGAGCGGCATCGTTGGCCGGCTGCGCATGTCGCGGAGATCCGAGCCATGACGCCGACATCGCACTACCTCCGCTGCGAAGGGCGCGAACTGCATTACACCGAGTGGGCCGGGCCGAACGCTGCGAGCGACGCGGTGATCGCCTGGCACGGCTTCGCTCGTACGGGCCGCGACATGGACGACATCGCCGCGCAGCTGGCGCAACGCTACCGTGTGATCTGCCCCGACACGATCGGACGCGGCCTGTCGCAATGGAGCCCGGACCCTGCGAATGAATACACGTTGCCGTTCTATGTGCGGCTGGCCGCCTCGCTCGTCGACCAGCTTGGGCTGCCGCATTTCCACTGGCTCGGCACCTCGATGGGCGGTGCGATCGGCATCCTGGCCGCCGCCACGTCGCTCAGAGGCCGGCTGCGCCGGATGGTGATCAACGACATCGGCCCGTGTCCGGCTCCTGAGGCCGTCCAGCGCATCCTCACCTATGCCAGCCGACCGCCGACGTTCGGCAACGTGAGCGAACTCGAAGCGTACTTCCGCACTGTCTATGCGCCGTACGGTCACCTCTCTGAGGCGCAGTGGCGACGCCTCACAGAAACCTCGGTGCGCCGGTTGCCCGACGGCCGCGTCACGCCGCACTACGACCCGGCCATCTCGATGCAGTTGCAGTCAAGCAGTCCGGAAGGGCTGTGGCCAGCATGGGACAGCCTCGATCTGCCCGTGCTTTGCCTGCGTGGCGCGCACTCGGACCTTTTGCTGCCGGATGCTGCGGAGCAGATGCGCACGCGCGGACCGCTCGCGGTGGTGGTCGAGATCCAGGGATGCGGCCACGCGCCTGCGTTGAACACGCCGGAGCAGTTTGCGTTGGTCGAACGCTTCCTGGCCGGAGATGCGCGATTGCCGTAGGCTGCTCAGCCCAAAGGGGCTGGGTGCCATCGGGCCGCGCGGCAAGGGCGCAAGATGCCGCTGTTGTGGCTTCCTGCACCAGCACGGCCGCCGGGTTCCGGCATGGTTCGGGTTTTCTTGCTGACATACACACGTTGCTGATCGTTCCGCCCCCCGCGATCTGGTCGGTAGAGGCGGACGGCAGCAGCGGTGAACGAATCGCCGCACTCGCCACAGTCTGTACGGCCGCCGGACTGATCTACAGGCAGCGCTGCATGTGCATCTCGCACAATCCCGTCCGCACCGAATGCATCGCCGGGCGCAATCTCGTCAGCGCCTCGCCCCACCCTTAGCGCAGCACGGTGCCGCCAGCGCCCAGCAGCGTCACTTCCACAAAGGATGGGCCCAGGTGGCTCGAGGCGGTGTACCGGTAGTCGAGCTCTTCAAGGCTCTGGAGCTCGAAGCCTTCGAGTGCACGCACGTAGCCCTCGCGCGTGAGATTGCGGCCGGCGCGCCGTAAGCCTTCCACAATCACCCGGCCGGTCATGAAGCCCTCCAGGGCTTCGTAAGACAGGGCGTCCCCGCTGCCATGCCGGGCCATCACAGAGCGGAAGTTGCGCGCGGCGCGCGACGGGCCGCGTGGATGCGGCATCACCTGCGTGATCGCGATGCCGCGGACGTCGGTCTCTAGCAGCTCGGACAGTTTGGGCACCGATGTGACCGAGAGGACCCAGGGTGAAGGCAGCGCCGCCCGTGCTTGCGCCCTGTACTGCTTCATCAAGTCGGCCACCGTGCTCGGCGACGTGAACAGCAGCACGGCTTGGGGCGCAGCCTTCACGACCGTCGCGGCCATGCCCCGGCCCTCCCAGTTCTCCGCGGGGTGCGGAACGTCCGCCACCAACTGCGCTTGGAACCGCTGCGCCGCCTTCTGTGCAGCGGCCAGAGTGCTCATGCCGAACGCGTTGTCCTGGTAAACCACCGCCATGCGGCGTATGCCGATCGTCGAGAGATGCTCCACCATCTTCTCGACCTCATTGGAATAGGCCGTGCGGGTGTGGAAGAGGTAGCGGTTGTACACCCGAGCGCCGTCGGCGCCAGTCAGTGCCCCCACCGCCGGCAGCCGATACTCCTCGAGCAGCGGCATCGCGGCCAGCGTGATGCCGCTGCCGCCGATGCAAGCGAGTCCGAATACATCCGCACCCTGCCCGAACGCACGGACGTTCGCGAGTGCCCTGTCGATGACGTAGTTGTCCTCCCGGCGCACCACCGAGAGCTGGCGGCCATGCATGCCGCCTTGCGCATTCACTTGCGCGAAGCAAGCGAGCAGCCCGTCGGTATAGTTTCGGTAGAGGCTGCCCCAGACACTGTCAAAGCCGATGGTCTGACCGAACACCACCTTGTTGTCATAGACGCCTGGTTCGCTGCCGCGTGCAGCCACGATCCACGGCGCCGCGGCTGCCGCGGCTGCCGCGGCTGCCGCGGCACAGAATGCTCGTCTCCGGACGGGGGTCATTCGTGTCGCCTGTGACTGATCGACGCACTCTTTCGAGAGAACCTGCCGCGGCTCAGACCCCACCGTGGCAGACGTACTTGGTTTCGAGGTACTCGTCGAGTCCGTACTTCGAACCCTCGCGCCCGACTCCCGACTCCTTGATGCCGCCAAACGGTGCTACCTCGTTGGAGATCAGACCCTCGTTGACGCCGACCATGCCGTACTCCAGCCGCTCGGCGACACGCCAGGCTCGGCGCACGTCGCGCGTGTAGAAGTAGGCCGCGAGACCGAAGGGCGTGTCATTGGCGAGCTGCACCGCCTCATCGTCGCTCGCGAACCGCATCAACGGTGCGACCGGCCCGAAGATCTCCTCGCGCACCACGGCCATCTCGCTCGTTACGTCAGCCAGGACCGTCGGCATGTAGAAGTTGCCCCCCAAGGCGTGCACAACACCGCCCGCGAGCACGCGTGCGCCCTGGCTTCGCGCCTCGTCGACCAGGCGACTGACTTTGGCCAGCGCGCGGCCATCGATCAGCGGCCCGATTTGCACCCCCGGCTCGACGCCGGCGCCGACCTTCAACTGCTCCACCGCACGAACCAGCCGCTCGGCGAAGGCATCGAACACGGCCTCATGCACCAGGAACCGGTTGGCGCAGACACAGGTCTGGCCCGCGTTGCGGTACTTGGAAGCGATCGCGCCCTGCACGGCGAGGTCCAGGTCGGCGTCGTCGAACACGATGAAAGGCGCGTTGCCGCCCAATTCCATCGAAACGCGCTTGACGGTGGTGGCACATTTGGCCATCAGCAGCTTGCCGACGGGCGTGGAGCCGGTGAACGAAAGCTTGCGCACGACCGGGCTGGCCGTGAGCGCTCCTCCGACAAGCGCCGGCCTCGCGGTGGTGACAACGTTGAGCACGCCGGCCGGAATGCCGGCACGCTGCGCCAGTTCGGCCAGCGCGAGGGCCGACAACGGCGTCGCCTCTGCCGGTTTCACGACCGAGGTGCAACCAGCGGCCAGTGCAGGCGCAACCTTGCGCGTGATCATCGCGATGGGGAAGTTCCACGGTGTGATGGCCGCGGTGACACCCACACCCTGCTTCATCACCATCAGACGACGGTCAGCGGTCGGTGCCGGAATCAGGTCGCCGTAGGCGCGCTTGCCCTCTTCCGCGAACCATTCGATGAACGAGGCGCCGTACCGCACCTCGCCCAGCGCTTCGGCGAGCGACTTGCCCTGCTCCAGCGTCATGAGCAGCGCGAGGTCCTGTTCCGCCACAAGCACGAGATCGTGCCAGCGGCGCAGCAAGGCGCTGCGCTCCTTCGCTGGCCGCGCCCGCCAGGCGGGCAGCGCGGCCTGGGCCGCGGCGATCGCGCGTTCGGTGTCAGCGGCGTCCATGTCGGGAACGGCCGCGATCGTTTCGCCGTTCGCCGGGTTGCGCACCTCGTGCGATGCCCCGTCCCGCGCGGCGACCCACTCGCCGCCGATGAACGCCAGGCGCTTCAGCAACGCCGTATCTTTCAACTGCACCATCAGAAAGCCTCTTCGTAGAGCGCGAGCGCGTCGGCAAGCGCCACGTCGCGCGGGTTGTTAACCAGCAGGCGCTGGACCTTGAGTGCGTCCTCCGCCAGCATCGGCAGGTCGCTGCGGTCTACGCCGACAGAGCGCAGGTTCTGCTCGAACGGCATCACAGCCACCAGCGCCGCCATGGCATCGACGAACGCCCGGGCGCCTTCGATGGGACCTTGGCCGGGCCGCGCCGTGCCGATGGCTTCGCCGAGCTGCGCGTAGAGCGGCGCCGCATGCTCCAGGTTGAAGCGCAGCACCGGCCGCAGCACCAGCGCGTTCGACAGGCCATGCGGCACGTGAAAATGGCCGCCCAGCGGATACGCCAGCGCATGCACCGCCGCCACTGGCGCGTTCGCGAACGCCATACCCGCCAGCAGCGAGCCAAGCAGCATGTGTTCGCGCGCCGTGCCGTTGCGCGGGTCTTCGAGCACCTTGCGCTGGTTGGCATACAGCAGCGCCAAAGCCTTGAGTGCCAGCGCATCCGACACCGGGTTCTTCTTGTGGCGCGAGGTGAAGGCCTCGATCGCGTGCACCATGGCATCGATTCCCGTCATTGCCGTCAGGCGGGGCGGCAGGCCCAACGTGAGGTGGCTGTCGAGCAGCGCGAAGTCAGGGTAGAGCATGGGAGAGACCACGCCCTTCTTCTCGGATGTCGGGGTGGTGACGATCGCGATTGGCGTCACTTCGGAGCCGGTCCCGGCGGTGGTCGGCACCTGCACAAGCGGCAGGCGCGGCCCCTGCGCCAGGCCGATGCCGTAGATGTCATGCAGCGCCGCCGGCGTCCGCGCCAGCAAGGCCACGAGCTTGGCGGTGTCCATCGAACTGCCGCCGCCGAAGCCCACGACGCCGTCGGCGCCCGCTTCGCGGGCGGCCAGCACGGCGGCGAGTACCCGCTCCTCGGGCGGATCGGGCAGCACGTCGGAATAAACGGTGGCGGCGATTCCCGCAGCCCTCAGGCTTTCCAGCGCGGGTGCCAGCAGACCAGCCTGCAGCAAGGGCTGGTCGGTGATGATGAAGAAATGGCGCACGCCGAGCCCGCGGGCGAGTTCGCCGAGGCGGCCAGAGCCACCCTGCTCGCAGACGATGCGCGGCGTGGTTTCGAAATTGAATCCGGTCATATGGGTTCTCTTGTCAGGCAGCGTGCGCCACGCCGCGTTCAGTGCACCAGACTTGGCCCAGCAGGTCTGGCGAATGCTTGTCGTCCGATTCGCTGAGCAGTACGGCCAGGCTGTCGCGCCACAGTTCAGCCTCCATCTGAGTCAGTCGGCGCGTTGGCCTGGGTCGCGGCTCGAACAGGGCGGAACGGTGATACAGGCCCGCCGCCATCCGGCGGGTTACGCACCTCCAGCATGCCGCCGTCGGCTGCGATCCACTGCCACCGATGAAGGCCTGCTGCTTGAGCAGGCCGCTGTCGCTCAACTTTTGTTGCATGGTGCCAGTGACTGCTCAACGGATGGCGACTGGATTGATGATCCCCTGCACGCCCCCGGTCATGCGCGACACGCCGAGCACGAACATGAACTCCCAGCCCTTGTCCTTGACCAGTTCGGAGGTGTCGATGTTCTCGAGGATGTAGATGCCGTGCTTTGGGATCAGGATCTGGTGGACCTCGAACACCCCTGCCCCCTTCTCGGCGGGGATCACCTCCAGGCCCCAGGTATCGGCGCCGACCGCCACCACCTGCTTGCTTGCGAGGTATTCGGCGCCGTCTTTGCCCAGGCCCGGTTCGACGGAGATGAAGCGCTTGTCGTCCTTGCCCACCAGCTGCAGCCAGCCGGTGTGGAACAGCACGACGTCGCCCTCTCGGATCTCGACCCCCTGCCGTCGCGCTTGCTCGTCGATCTCTTTGCGGTTGAACGTCGTGCCCTCCGGAACCGGGTTCTGGCCGAAGTACGCCGTCATGTCCAGCACGACACCGCGCGTGACGAAGGGCGGCAGCTTCTCGACCCCCAGCTTGCTCAGGCCGTTGGCCTGTACGAACTCGCTGTTCTTGTGGCAGTTGTAGTAGACGTTGTCGACGCCGATGTGACCGAGGCCATCGATCTGCGAGCCCGTGCCGACGTAGCCCATGTAGATGTCGTCGTTGTAGTTGGTCTTGGTCGGGCCCAAGCCGACGCCGCCGACCTGCCCGGGCTGGTTGATCGCCAGCGCCCAGCTGCGCGGGCCGTAAGCTGGCGTCTTGGAGTTGGTCTCGACGCCCAGCCGGTAGGTCTTGCCCGTCTTCACCAGCTTAGCGGCCTCGAGCGCCAGTTGAGGATTCAGCAGGTTGGCCGCGCCGATCTCATCGGCCGGACCGTATTTCGAACGGCACCATTCGTGCGCCGATGCACCGGCAGCGAGCGTCGCCAGGGCGAGCGCCGCAGCGAGGCGTGTCATTGCGGATATCGACATTACAGTCTCCTCTAGTGGGTTGCAGAACTCTCGCGGACGACGCCGCGCTCGATACGGAAGATGCGATCAACCAAGTCGGCCGAGTGCTTGTCATCCGATTCGCTCAGCAGGACCGTCAGGCCCTCGGTGCGCAGCTTCGCGATCACCTCTGTCAGGCGCCGCGATAGCACCGGCGCGACGCCCTCGAAGGGTTCGTCCAGCAGCAGCAGCTTGCGTCCCGGCATCAGCGCGCGCGCCAACGCCACCAGCTTCTGCTGGCCGCCGCTGAGCTGCAGCGCCTTGCGCTCGCGGTGCTCGAGCAGTTCGGGAATCAGCTCGTAGATCCATGCAAGGCGTCGTCTTGCGTCGCCCAGGCCGTTGGCCCAAGCCGGCAGCAAGATGTTTTCTTCGACGGTGAGCGACGGAATCAGCCGCCGGTCCTCCGGCAAGTAGCTGATGCCGTGCTCGGCGCGGGTGTGCGCTGGCAGCTGCGCCATCGACTCGCCGGCGCACGCCAGCGTTGCCGAACGTGAGGGCAGCAGTCCCATCACCGCGCGCATCAGCGTTGTCTTGCCGGCGCCGTTGCGGCCGATCAGCCCGGCCATGCTGCCTTGCGGCAACTGCAGCGTGACCTTGCGCAGGATGGGCGTGCCGGCGATGGCCACGTCCAATCCCTGGATGTCGAGGGCAAGCTCAGTCATGCGAGTGCCTCCTCGCGTGCCGAAGCCCGCTTGCCTACCACCAACTCCTGCACGCGTGGGTTGCCAAGTACCGCAGCCGGCGGCCCGTCGGCGATGATCTCGCCGCTGTAGAACGCCAGGATGCGCGAAACGTAGCGCTCCACCACTTCCATATCGTGCTCTACGAACAGCACCGTCACGCCGCTTTGCCTCACGGCGGCCATCACGGCATCCATCAAGGGGAATTTCTCGTCGGCGCTCACGCCACTGGTGGGCTCGTCCAGCAGCAGCATGCGCGGCTTCGAGACCAGGGCCATCGCGATGTCGACCAGCTTGCGCGCGCCCTGCGGCACGGCACTGGCCTCGCTGTCGGCGTAGTGCGCCACGCCGAAGGCCTGCAGGATGCGGCGGGCCTCGCGCACCGCCTCCGCAGTTTCGAAGTGCCGCAGCATGGAAGGCTGCGCTTCGTGGGCGGCCGCCAGCGCCATCAGCACGTTGTCCAGCACGGTGAGCTGGGGGAACAACTGCGCGACTTGGAACGATCGGGCCAGTCCGAGGCGGGTGATCTGGCGCGGCTTCATCCCGAGCACAGAGCGGCCCTCGTACAGGATGTCGCCCGAGGTGGCCGGCAGGTACCCGGTCACCATGTTGATGAACGTGGTCTTTCCGGCGCCGTTGGAGCCGATGACTCCGACGATCTCGCCGCGCTGGATGGTCACATCCAGCGAATTGGCAGCGACCACGGCACCGAAGGTGCGGGTGAGCTGGCGCGTTTCGAGCACACTCATGGGGACACCTCTTTCGTCACGGACGGAATCTCCGCAGGCACTGCGGCACGCCTACGGGACACCAGGCTCCACAAGCCTTTGGGCAAGAAAAGGATCAGCGCCAGCAGGACACTGCCCAGCGTGAGCTGCCACAGGTGCGGCGCCTCCTGAATGGCGAAGGTGCGCACCGCGGAGAACACGATGGCTGCCACGAACGGCGCCGCCACATGCGCCGTTCCGCCGAGCAAGGCCATGAAGACGAACTCGCCAGAGGTGGCCCAGAACGCCATGTCCGGATCCACGTGGCCCGTGGCGATCGCAATCAGGCCGCCGCCGAGGGCCGACAGCACGGCCGCGCCGCAGTAGTTCAGGTAGACAAGTCCGAACGGCGAGATGCCGAGGAAGTCAACCCGGATCTCGTTCTCGCGCACTGCCTCCGAGAGCCTGCCAAACCGCGAGCGCAACACGCGGTGGCAGACCAGGGCCGCAACGAGCGCGATCGCCAACGTGACCAGGAAGGCAACGCGTTTGGCCTGCGACGGATCCGGCTGGAAGCCAAGGTAGCTCGGGTTCGCGACGTTGAAGCCGTCGGTGGAGCCGAGCGCGCTGGACTTCACCAGCATGCCGTAGACAATCATCGACAACGCCATCGAAAGCATGGCGTAGAAGATGTCGCGGTAGCGCGCCACCATGATGCCGCACAGCGCGGCCATCATCAGCGAGGCCACCACGCCCAGCGCCAGCAGCACGATGGCATCCTGGATGCCCAGGTGCTTGGCGGCCAAGCCGGCAGCGTAGCCGCCGATGCAGTAGTACAGCGCCTGGCCGAAGGAGACGAGGCCGGCGCGCATTTGCAGCACCACCCCGAGAACCACCAGGCCTTTGGCAAAGGCCAGGGTGAGCAGGAAGCTCAACCAGTCGGGCCCCGCCCAGCCGAGGGCGGCAATCGACCCGGCCGCCAGCGGCAGCCCAAGTTCGGACTTGAATTTCATTTAGATCTTTCGGGGCTGCAGTTGGCCGAAGAGGCCATGCGGCCGGAATGCGAGTACCAGGAACATCACGCCGTAGATCACGAACAACTCGATCTGCGGCGCCAGATGGACAGCGAAGGAACGGGCGAGACCGACCAGCACTGCGCCGACGGCGGCGCCGCCGATGCTGCCCAGGCCGCCCACCACCACCACGGCGAACGCCAGCACGATCACCTCGACACCGATGCCCGGTGTGACGGAAATGGCCGGTGCAGTGAGGGCCCCGGCAAGCGCACCGAGCATGGAGCCGATCGCGAAGGTGATGGCGAACATCAGATTGACGTTCACCCCCATTGCTGTGGCGATCTCGCGGTCGTGGATCACCGCTCGCAACATGCGCCCCTTGTCGGTACGGTTGAGCGCCCACCATGCAGCGGCGCCGACCACGAGCGAGATCGCCACCAGTGCGAGGTCGTAGTTGGCGAAGCGCAGCGAATCCGTGATCGAGCTCTGCCCGAGCAGACGGTAGGGCTGGTACGCCAGGTATGGGTTGACGCCCCACACCAGCTTCACCACGTCCTCCAGGATCAGCAGCAGCGCATACGTGACGATCACCATCAGGATCTCATCGCGGCCACGCAGGTGGCGCAGCAGCGCCTGCTCCACCAGCACGCCCACAGCCAGGCCGCCGACGATGGCACATCCGAACAGCAGCAGGTAGCTCCAGTACGGACTAGCCCCAGACTCGCCGGAGAAGTACCACCCCGTGAGCGAGGCGGCGCAATAGGCGCCGATCGCGTAGAAGCTGCCGTGTGCCATGTTGAGGATGCGCATCACCCCGTAGATCACCGTCAGGCCGGCCGCCACGAGGAACAGCCACGAGGCATAAATGGCGCCGTCGAAAACTATAGCCAGCAAGGTGCTCACGACGTGCGCTCCTTTGGCGGTGTCGGTGTGCACTTGGCACCGGGGAAGCCGGCCTTGATCCAGTCGGCAGGGCTCGTGCCATCGGGCGGCATCAGGCAGTCGCCCGGATAGTCCTTCACATTGATGATGCTGGCCTTGCGGGTCTTGGGGTCATAGTGGTATTCGCCGTAAGCCACCCCCTGTACAGCCTGATGGCCACCGGCGCGGCTCATACGCACCGTGCCGCTGGGCGATTCGAACGTGAGGCCCTTGAGACCCGCGAGCACCTGCTCCTGCGTCGGCATGGTGCCGGGCTTGCCCACCTTCTCCGCGGCCGCCTTCATGCCGAGGATCGCCTGCATCATCTTGAAGGCGGGGTAGGTCGGCTGCTCTTTGTGCGCGGCGCTGTAGGTCGTGCGCAGCCAGTCGGAAAGCGCGTTCTTCGGCGCGAAAGCGCCAAACGGGCCGCGGCCGCCGACGATCGTGCCGTTGGGCGCCTGGTCCTTGAAATGCTCAAAGCCGGTCTCGCCCGCCGTCAGCAGCGTCACACGCTTGTCGAACAGACCCCGCGCGCCGCCTTGCAGCACCAGCGCCTCCATGTCGCCGCCCCAGAAGCTGGAGTGGATCAGGTCGGGGTTGCTGACGGACAACGCGGAAATCTCGGCGCCGTACTGGCCCTGCCCCAGTTTCGGCCACTGCTCGGAAACGAACTTGATGTCCGGCTTGAGCTGCTTGAAAGCAAGGCTGAAGTCAGCCCAGGCATCCTGGCCCCAGGCATAGTTCTGCTGAATGCTGCCGACCGATCTCACGTTCGGCTTCGTCTCCACGATGTAACGGGCAGCGGCCACGTTGTCGACCACGGCGTCAAGGCCGGTGCGAAACACGTATTTCGGGTTCTTCAGCGTCTCGCTGAACAGGCGCGAGGTCCCGCAGTCGAAGAAAACCGTCGGGGTCTTGAGCTCCTCGGCCACCGGAGCAATCGCGAGGCAGTCACCCGAGGAGATGTAGCCAATCACCACGTCGACCTTCTGGCGCTGCACAAGGTTGCGGTATTCCTCCACCTGCTTGGTGGCGCCGCCGTTCTCATCGATCAACACCATCTCGACTTCGACGCCACTGATGCCTTTGGTGTTGTAGGGCGCTGGCAGGGCCCCCTTGTTCAGCGCGTCGACCACGAGCTTGGCGGCATTGGCCGCGGGCACTCCGAAAGGGCCCGCGGCGGCGCCCGACAGGAAGGTCGCCACGCCGATGCGGAACTTGCCGTTGTCGGCGGCGGCAGCCGGCAGCGCGAAGGCGGCGCCGGCGGTGACGAGCGCGAAGCTGCGAGCCAGGTGCGTGAGGGGGAACTTCAGGGTCACGTTGTCTCCTTGTGAGTTGTGTTGCTCACGAGGAATATTGCGAAGAGCGTGCCACACCGCGAAAGCGTTGCGGATCAAGGACTTAGGCCTAATTCGCTGAGATGTATTGCGCGGATTCCGCGCATTGCGGCGGTCGGGTCGCGCGGAAACCGCACATGCGGATCGGCCCCGCGGCCTTTGCGGAAGCGATGGTGCGTTGTCTACGGTGCCCCGGCAGCCCGCCTGCGCTCACGCACCAACTCCGGCGATGGCCGCAGTTGCTCCGCAGGGTAGACCCGCCACCGACCCAACATCACCCGGGCCGGCGGAAACCGGGTGTCGACCACAACCTCTCCGATCGCCTGTGCTTGCGCGATCTGGTGCGTTTCGCGGTCGATGCATGAGGCAAACCCGGGCGGATCCTCCGGCAATTCCAGGCAGAGCCCCTCCAGCGCTCCCACCACCTTCTCGACATCGAATGGCTTGCCGGCCTTGCCTACTGCGCGCGCAATGGCCAGGATCCCGGCGTAAGCGCCCTCTGCCGCATAAGTCGGATAGCGCCCCTCCGCCGCAAAAAAGTCGGCCATGAACTTCCGGTTGCGCGTCGTGTCGGGCCAGTTGTTGTGATGGCGCGCCGAGAGCACGAGATTGGGCGGCGCTTGGTCACCCAGCGCCATCAGCACGTCGTAGTTGCCGCCCGCATCAAAGTTGGCCATGGGCATCTTGCCGAGCAGTTCGCTGGAGTGGGCCTGCGCAAGGAAAGCGAGGAAGTCGCCTCCCCAAAGCCCAGTGACGATCACGTCCGGCCGCGAGCGCATCAGGGCCGTCAGGTACGCCGAATAGTCGGGCTCGTAGAGCTTGGGCCAGAGTTGTGCAACGACCTCATAGTTCGCGCCGCTGGCCGACAGGCTGCGTTGCAGGTCGGCCCACATGACGTGGCCATAGTCGTAATCCGGTCCCAGGAATGCCAGCCGCTTCCAGCCACGCTCGCGCTGCTGCTCGACCAGGTATTTCGCGCCCGCCGCCATCGAAGTGTAGGTGTCGTTCGAAACCCGAAAATAGTAGCGGTGAAAGTCTTCGATCGTGAGCCGCGAGGAGGCGTGGTCGGTGCCGACGAAGATCACCTTGCGCGCCCGCGACAGCCGGCTCACCGCCTGCGCCACACCGGAGCTCACCACCCCGCAGAGGAACTGCGCCTTGTCGTGATCGATGAACTGGCTGGCCAGCCGAACGCCATAGGCCGCTTTGGAGCGATCGTCCTCCACGATCACTCGCAGGCGCGGGCGCCAGTCGCGCATGGGCTCGGCATCCAGCTCGGCGAGCGCCAGCTTGATCGCCGCGATGCTGTCGCGGCCGTAGATCGCGGCCCGGCCCGCCAGCGGGTAGAGGCAACCAATGGTGATGTCGGCCTGCCCCGCAGGTGCCCCCAGTTCTACGCGGGCGTGGGCGCCGGCTGCAGCCAGGCAGGCCATGACCAGCGTGACGGCGCAGCGAAGCAGATCGCGAATCCTCACGGGCGGCCCTCCCCATCGATCCCGAGCCGCTGCAGCCGGCGCAGCAGCGCATGGCGTGAAATCCCCAGCAGCTCCGCGGTCCTGCCACGATGGCCCTGCGCGCGGGCCAGGGCATCGCGCAGCAGCTTCTCCTCCTCCACGGCCAGCTTCTGCTCGATGGCTGCCGAGCGGACCTCCCCACTATCCAGGTCGGTGGGCAGTTGCGAGCGCTCGATCACGCTGCCGGGATGGAGGATGGTGAGACGCTCGATGAGGTTCTTCAGTTCGCGCACGTTACCGGGCCATGTGTAGGCTGTCAGGCAGGCTCTCGCGTCGGGCGAGAAACGGATCGGCTCGCAGCGTTCGGACTTGGCATAGCGCGAGGCGAAATGATCTGCCAGTACCAGCACGTCGTCGTCGCGCTCCCGCAGGGCCGGTACCGCGATCGGCAGTACGTTCAAGCGGTAGTACAAGTCTTCGCGGAAGCAGCCCCGCGAAGCCTCGGAGGCCAGGTCGCGGTTGGTCGCGGCCACTACCCGGACGTCGGCGGTCATGCCACGGGTGCCACCCACTGGGCGATACTGACCGTCTTCCAGAAAGTGCAGCAGCTTGGCCTGCAGCGCCAGTGGCAGCTCACCGATCTCGTCCAGGAACAGCGTGCCGCCGTCCGCCAGCGCGACCAGTCCCACGCGCCGCTGCGTCGCTCCAGTGTAGGAACCCTTCTCCGCACCGAACAGCTCCGCCTCGATCAGTTGCTCCGGCAGCGAGGCGCAGTTCACTTCGACGAAGGGCCCTCCACTGCGCGCGCTCGCCGTGTGGATGGCGCGCGCTACCAGCGCCTTGCCGGTGCCGGACTCGCCCAGCACCAGCACGCGCTTGGCCTGGCTCGCCGCAATGCGGCTGATGGTCGCCGCCAGCGCACGAACCTGTGTACTGGTACCGATCACGCCGTCGTGAGCGGTCGATGCCTGCCGACGGTAATCGATCTCACTGGCCATGCGCGCCTTTTGCAGCGCGCCGCGGATCGTGTACAGCAATTCATCGAGCTCGAACGGCTTGGTCACATAGTCCGCTGCACCGGCCTTCACGGCCTTCACTGCCAGCCGCGTGTCGCTCGTTGCGGAGATCATGATCACAGGCAGCCCGGGTCGATCCGTGGCAAGCCGCGCGAGCACGTCCAACCCGCTCATGTCCGGCAGGTTCACGTCGAGCAACACGATGTCGGGCGCGCCTCGGCAGGCAGCATCCAATCCGCCGGCGCCGTCCACCGCGGTCGCGACGCCAAATCCCTCCTCTTCCAGCGCGAACACCAGTGCCTTCAGCACGCCGGGTTCGTCGTCGATCACGAGCACCTGTTTCAAAACCTATGTCTCCTCTTGCGGCATCGGCACGCGCAGCGTAACCACCGTGCCCGCGCCCACCTCACTCTCGATCGTGAGAGTGCAGTTATTCAACTCCGCCAATTGCCGGGAAATGCTGAGGCCCAGGCCCATGCCCTTCGGTCGCGTCGTGAAGAACGGGTCGCTCAGCTTCGCGAGCGCCTCGGGCGGCACCCCGCGACCCGTATCGCGGACCTCGAGCACGCCGAACCCGTCGCCGGCGCGCGCCGCACGCAGTGTGATCAGGCCTCCCGGCGGCGTGGCCTGGATCGCGTTGAGCACCAGGTTCAGCATGATCTGGATCAGATGGTCGGCGTCGACCCACAGGCGCAACTCGGAGTCGCCCTGGATCGCGAGTGACAGCCGCTGCACCTTCAGTTCGGCCTTCACCAAACCATCGACGCGGCGGAAAACCTCGCGCACCGGCGTCACAGCCGGCTCCGGAGGGCGCGGCTTGCCGAAATCCGAGAGGTCGCTCACCACGCGGGTGAGCCGGGTGACCTCGGTCTCCACGTCCTGCAGAAGCTGGTGCCGACGCGGATCGGCCTCACGCCGAGCGAGCGCCTGCACCGTCGTCTTGATGGCGGACAACGGGTTGCGCACCTCATGCGCAATGCCGGTGGCAAATTCGCCAAGCGAAGCGAGCCGCTGCGCGCGTGCCAATCGCGCGAACGTGTTGGAAAGGCCCTCAGCCATCGTGTTGAAGGCGCGCGAAACAGCCGAGATTTCATCGCGCCCCTGCTCCTGGATGCGGTGGTTCAGTTGGCCCGACGCGATGGCTTCGACCCCGCTCACAAGCCGTGCCACGCGGCCCTGCAGGTTGCGCGCGAGCTGGTAGAAAAGGAACACCAGGACGCTGGCGGTGCCGAGCACAACCACCAGCAGCACACGCCGCGCATTCTCGAAACGGCTGAGCAGCGCCGAGGGCTCGATCTGCAACATCGGTTGCCAGCCGGGCAACACCTCCGGGCCCGCGATCATGCGCTCGGCGGGGGTGACGCGCACGCCGACGGCGTTGAAATAGCCGGCCGGCGTTTTCAGGACTGGCTGGACGATGCCGGCCACCGAAGGCCCCCCCATCAGTTCAGTCAGCGACGAGAAGCGTACGTGCAGCGCAATGTCGACCCGGTGCCGCCCCTCAGCAGCTGGCAGGGGATGGCGCACCAGGAACCAGCCGGCGAGGCCATCGCCCGGGGCGGCCGGCCCGACCACCTCATTGCTGCCGAAGCGTGTGACCGGCAGCGAGGCAATCGAGAACGGTTGCTCGCTCCAGTAGGGCGGACCGGCGGCAGCCTGCCCGGGCACGAAATGGCGCAGGCGGCCGCCGTCTTCCAGCAGCAGGATGCCGTAAAGGTCCGGCAGGTCTGCCTCCAGCTGCAGCAGCCCATGCGCCTCCTCGCTGGCGTTGTTGATTTCGGCTCGCAGCAAGGCGGTCATGGCGGGGTGGCTGGCCAGGGTTTCCACCTGATAGCGACGTGCGTCGAGAAACGACTCCAGGCGCTTCGACATTGCCGTGAGCTGGACCGACAGCCGCTCGCCGACCAACTCGTCGATCAGCGCCTGCGCATACCGGTCGTACAGCAGGCCCACTGCGAGCGTCGGCACGATTCCCGCCACGAGCGAGATCGCGAGGTAGCGACTTACGACGCTGTTGCTGATGGCCATTCCGGAACTCGTGCCGCGTTAAAGACCCGTCCCGCGCCGGGGCTCACAAGGTCTGGCAACAGCAGAAGAGCGAGTTGGCGATCAATTCGCCCAATACGATGGCATGGCCGGTCGGTCCATCGCTGCTTCCGAAACCGGCGGCGAGCTCGGCCGTTAGGCGAGCGAGCTTCGCGCGCGCAGAGTGGTCTCATGCAAGTCTCCGTTGTCGTGCTTGGAAAGAATGCCTTCGCTGCCTAAGAGCAGCTGAATCACTGCGCGGATGGACCAACAGCGGGCATGCGGGGCTGGCCGATTGTTCGATGTTGTCTGCGTTATTGGAATAGGCAAGCTACCAAGTGCAAAGCCCGTGCCACGCCTACTCCCATGACACAGTCAAGAGCGGTGCCTCCGAGCAGGGTCTGGAGAATACGAAGAATGCGGCACCTGTGTCCAGTTCCATGGACATGGCGTTGTCTCGAATGTCCGGAATCATGGACACCTGTCGGATAGCAATACATCGCGCCCCACCGACAGCGCACCTCATCCGGCGAATCAGAGAGCCGCCGCATCATATATTTGACGGTCCGGCCACTACCAAGTTTCAGTTGACGCGTCAGAGCACAACTCCGGACGGTAACTCACATGACACACTGCTGCTCAGCATGGAGGGTGGACAGGGCGAGCAGCTTCATGGTCGCTGGTCGCCCTCAGGAGGTGGCACATCGATGATCAGGCCAGGCTCGAACGCCTGGTTCTCGATCCGGCCGCTCCAGTTCACGTACCCGCGCGGATTGCAGACCACTTGGCACGCATGGACTCGGTAGTCGAAGCTCTGATGCGTGTGGCCATGCACCCAGAGCATGGCCACCTCGAAGAAAGTGTCAGGAAGCTCGTTCACGAATGCGCCCGACATCAGTCGTCGGCGTAGCGCGGCGAAAGCGAGCCGCGGTGCGGCGCATGGTGCGTCACCACCACCGTGGGCCCGGCGAACGGTTCAGCGAGCTTGGCTTGCAGCCATGCCCGCTGCGCCTGGTGGATCCGCAGCGTGTCGCCGCCTGGAGCTTTCGGCCCTGCTTGTCCCGCCAGGTGCCGGGTTCGGCCGTCTCGTCAAGCGTCCGGATCAGTGCGTAGTCGTTCAGCAGGTTGGTCGCCTTCTTCATGGCCCACGCCACATCGCTGACCGGACCTTCGGGTGTCTCGATCGCGAGCGCGAAGTCGGTCCACAGCGTTGCGCCGAGGAAGCGCACGCCGTCGATCACCCGTTCGTCGCCATCGAGGAGGTACACGTGGCTGCCTTCGGCCGCGCTGCGTGCCTCGGCCAGGGTCGTGTCCAGCCGGCCGTCGTAGTACTCGTGGTTGCCGGGCACATAGAGCACGGGCTTACCTGGAAAGCGCTCCACCGCCCACTGGATGGCGCGCTTGGCGGGCGAATGGATGCCGCCCGCGAGGATCACAACGTCGAATTCGAGATCGGCCGCCGGCTCGCTTCGGGGTGTGTTTGTCTCAGCGCTGCCGAGACTTTTGGCGGCGTCGCTATCGCCCGCTCGAACAGTGCAAGCTTGAATTGCCGTTCGAGCTGTCGGCTGGACCACTTCTGCTGCTCGACGAGCTTCAGATAGAACTCGCGCTCTTCGCGCCGCTTGCGGCAGGCCAAGCAATGCGCGTTCCGGCCGCAAGGCAGGCGCTGGCCCACGCCCTCGCCCGGCAGCGCCGCGATCCTGAATGCGGGCACGACCTCAGTCCAGAGTGGCGCCGGACTGCTTCACCAGCTTCTGGTGCTTCACCAACTCGGACTGCAAGAAGGCTGGCGCCAGGTCAGGCCCGGTGTTCAGCACCGTGAGGCCTTGACCGGTAATGACATTTCTTGCTTCGGGCGACACCAAGGCCTCTTGCACCGCTGCGGCATAGCTGTCGGCCACCGGCTTGGGCAGTCCGGCTGGACCGATCAGCGCGATCCACGCGTCGAAGCTGTACCTGGGCACGCCCGATTCCATCATCGTCGGCACCTCGGGCAAGGCCGCGGAACGCGCCGGCGTCGATACCGCCAATGCGCGCAGCGTCCCGGCCTTGATCTGCGGGGCGACCTGCGAGATCGAAACGAATGCGAGCTGCACCTGGCCGCCCATCAGGTCGGTGATGAGCGGTCCGGTGCCGCGGTAGGGCACGTGCTTCATGTCGATGCCGGTCTCGCTCACCATCAGTTCCCCCGCCAGGTGGAGCACGCTCCCGTTGCCGGCGGACCCGTAGTTGAGCTTGCCGGGATTGCCCTTCGCATAGGCCAGCAGTTCCTTCACGCTCTTCACCGGAAGCGCGTTGTTCACCACCAGCACGACCGGCACGGTGGCCAGTACCGCGATGGGCGTGATGTCCTTCATGCTGTCGTAGGGAATCGTCTTGTAGATGCCTGGATTGATGACATGGTTGGACGACACCATGCCGAGCGTGAGCCCGTCCTTGGGTGCCTTCACGATCTGGGCCGTACCCTGAATGCCGCCGGCGCCGACGACGTTCTCCACCACGACCGGATGGCCGGTCGCGCGCCCGAAGGCCGGCGCGACCGCGCGGGCGACCGCATCGACCGTCGACCCCGCGGCGAGCGGAACGACGATCCGTATCGGCCGATCGGCATTCGAGGATTGCGCCGCGGCGAACAATGAAGTGGCAAGCAGCGCCGCCGCTAAAGAAAGGGAAATGGCTTCCCGGAGGGAATGTGCACGCATGGGTTTGTCTCTCTCGCTTTGTTGGAATTCATGGATGGCGCGCCTGAAGCTCGGCGAACGAAACGAGTTCGCCCGCAATCGCGCTGGCCGCCACCGTGGGCGGGCTGGCGAGCCAGACCTTTCCGGGGCCGCCCCGGCCGGGGAAGTTGCGGTTGATGGCACTCACGGTGACCTGGTCGGCGCGCACCGAACCACCCGGTCCGCAGTTGCCGCAAGCGCCGCAGGAGGGCTGAAGCATGCGGGCGCCTACGCGTTCGAACGCATCCATGTACCCCGCTGCAATGCAGTGGTCGCGCACCGCGGTGGTTCCGAACTGGAGATACAGCTCCACGCCGGGCGCCACTTTGAGCCCGCGGTCCGCCGCCCACCGGAGCACCGCGTGGTAGTGGTCGAAATCCTCGCGCTTGCCGGCCGTGCACGAGCCGCCGTAGGCGATGTCGATGCGCACCCGCTCGCCGAGCGCCATGAGCGGCAGGCCGTTGCCCGGATCGCCCGGTGCCGCGACCATGGGGGGAATCTGCGTGCAGTCGACGTGGAGCGTTCTGGCGTAGGCCGCGCCGTCGTCGCTGCGCATCCAGGGCTCGACTTCGAAGTCGATGCCGCGGCGCTCGCGCAGGAAGCGCACGGTCTCCGCATCGGGAGTGACCAGGCCGGTGAAGCCGCCGAGTTCCGCCGTCATGTTGGTGAGCGTGGCGCGCTCGTCAGTCGTCATGCGCCGCACCACCTCGCCCGTGAACTCGAACACCTTGCCGACACCGCCACCATCGCGCACGAAGGGCAGCGCCAGCAGATGCAGCACGACGTCTTTCGCGGTCACGCCCGGGACCAGCAAGCCATCGAGCACGATCTTCAGGGACTGCGGCACCGTCAGCCGCACCGCTCCCGTCACGAAGGCGTTCGCTATGTCCGTGGTTCCCACGCCGAAGGCCACGCACCCCAGCGCGCCGCTGTGCGGCGTGTGTGAATCCGTGCCCACCACCAGTTGGCCCGGCAGCGCATAGTGTTCCGCCACCATGGCGTGCGAAATGCCGGCCACGTTGGTGCCGTCGTCCTTCGCAGCCTGTTCTTCCGTCAGCGTGCGGTGCGAGCGCAAGCCATAGGCGGCAGCGAACTCGCGCTGCGCCTCGACCAAGCGATGCACATTCGGCACCAGGCCGCCACGTACGTGCGCGGGGCTCTCCGCGACATAGGACGTGTGGTCTTCGAAGACGACGATGGAACCGGCGTCGTGCAGCACCAGCGAACGGCCGAAGGTGGCGTGCAGCATGTGCGCGGCCATGCCGGTGTAGTACTCGTGGATGAAGCGCAGGTCCGCGCGCACGAAGGCACCGTCGCCCGGCGCGGGATGCGCCTGCGTCAGCTCGGTGGCAAGCGCATGGCGCGCCACGATTTTCTCGAACAGCGTGCGCGGGCGCGCGTCTTGCGCATCGGGCGGCACCGTGATGTCGCGCATGAACTGCTGGCCGAAGCGCAGCAGCCCGCCGCTCTTGAGAATCGCCGCGGCCAGCGCGTCGCGGCCGGCCACCAGGTCTTCGACCGGAATCGCCTCGCCCGCCCGGATGCGCGCGACCAGGCCGAAGTCGGTCGAGGTGAACAGGCCGATGTTGTCGGCGTTCTGCCGGTACAGGCGCTCGAAGCTTTCGGCGACGACCAGCCGCACGCCGGCCGCCTTCTCGGCGGTCGGGCTGTGCTCGCGCGACGAGCCCTTGCCATAGCGCCTGCCCGCGACCACGACCTCGATGCCCGACGCGCGGATGGCATCGGTGCCGATGGGGAATGCCTCGCCCGCCTTGAAGCCGGTGTAGGGATAGCGCCCCAGCTTGTCGTCGTAGTGCGTGAGGATCGGCAGCGGCGTGATCTCGTCGGTCGACACATCGTCACGCAACGGCGACGCGTCGGCGAGTTCGAGGGGTTCTCCCTGCAAACCCAGCTCGACCATGCGTGGGGAACAGCTCAGGAAGAGGATGCGCGGGTCGAACCGGAGGCTTTCTGCACTGGCGGCGGCTGGCGAGGAGGCTGGCATGGCCCGATGTTGGCCGGCCATCGCAGCGCCATAAAGCGCTCGCTCGGCACAGGGGATCTCGCCATCCGCGAGATCGGTGATTACCCTTGCAGGCTCTCGATGAGCGCCGCCACTGCGCGAGGCTGCGGCGTCTTGCGCAGGGCGTAGATGTTCAGGACGCGGTCGGCCCATTCTTCCGCGAGCGGGCGCCGGGCAAAGCGGTCGACTCCCGCATACGCCGTCACGGCACTTCGAGGCACCACCGCGATGCCCAGGCCTGCCTCCACCATGCGGCAGACGGCGTCGAAGCTGCT
This sequence comes from Variovorax sp. 01N425, assembly GCF_056399465.1. NCBI lineage: Bacteria > Pseudomonadati > Pseudomonadota > Betaproteobacteria > Burkholderiales > Comamonadaceae > Variovorax > Variovorax sp. 01N425. The sequence continues at coordinate 58,892 of NZ_JBFTRJ010000005.1, forward strand.
GACCGTCACCTTCGGGTTGAAGCGCCCGCCCAATGCTGCGGCGCGTTCGTTCAGGGACCGGTCCATCGCGCCGCCCTGGTGAACGCCCACCAAAGGAAATTCGAGCGCACGCGCGAACGTGATGGCCTCCAGGTCCGCCAGTTCATGCCCCGAGGGAAGCACCACGAGCAAGGGGTCGGAGGCGAAGCGCCAGGCATCCATGCCCGCCGGCACCTCGACATCGACGCCCACGCCGACATCGGCCCGGTCGTCCAGACAGGCGCGCAGCACGTCGCGCGTGTCTTCCTCGTGCAGCGCGACCTCCACGCCCGGGTATGCCTCCATGAAGCGGTGCAGGCGCTCGGGCAGGAACCCGATCACGGAAGACATGTTGGCATGTAGGCGCACCCTGCCCCGCACTTCGCCGCCTTCGCTCTGCACCTCGCGCAACAAGGCCTGAAGCTCGTCGTCGAGGCGTTCGCCCCGCGCCAGCACCAGCCGGCCTGCGTCGGTCAGCGCGATGCCGCGCGGCGAGCGCACGAGCAGCGGCGTCCCGAATGCATGCTCCAGATCCGCGATCCTGCGGCTCAAGGCCGAAGGTGCGATGTTCTCCGCGGCAGCGGCACGCACGATGGAGCCGGCGCGCGCCGCCGCCACGAACAACCTGATGCTGTAGGAATCAATTCGACGTGTCACGGGCTTGATCACTTGGTGGAATGCAAAGTGTGGCATAGAGGCTCCTCGGCCATGGCCGCATCGACATTGCCCAGCGGCTTGCGGATCGCTTCGGCGAAGTCGTGCGCCACCTTGTCGGTCGGCCCTCCGGCAGCGAGTGGCACCACGATGGTGATCGACTTGTCGGGGCACTCGGCGAACGCGGGAAGTGCGGCGAGGGCCGCCATCGCGATCGTGAACAGGCGCTTCATTGTTTGTCTCTCGGGATGTGAATCCCGGAATCTTGGGGACGGCCTGCCCTCTGCAGAAGACGCCCGGCCGTTAAGCCGTTCACTTCGGGTGAACGGCGCCAATGCTCGTCACACTCCACTGCCCTTCACCTCGCGCGGCGCGAGCCACCAGGTCGCCCAGGTCGGTATCAGGAGCGTGCCAGGCTGCTCGGCGACAGTTGCGAAAGCGCCTGCCGACGAAGAGAATGCCGCGCTGGCGCACGCGCGCCCGCCGCAAGCGAAGCTTGGATTCTCTTGAAGCGACCCGCAGCAGTATCGAAGGCAAGAATGACAAGAACCGATGTAAAGGCGCGTGCGCCCCTTCGCGGACCGAAGCGGCCAGCCACGCTGGCGGCTCTCTTCGCGGGATTCGCACCCGGTGTGATGGCCGGCAGCATCGCCACCGGCAACGAGGAGATCGAACTGCGTGTCGACCTGACGACACGCTACAACCTCGGCCGCCGTGTCGAACGCCAGGCCCCGGCGATCCTGCTCAACCAGAACGCCGACGACGGCGACCGGAATTTCGGCCGCAACAGCACCGTCAACAACCGCGTCGACCTGCTGTCCGAGATGGACTTCGTCTACCGCAAGCGTTTCGGCGCACGCGTGAGCGCATCCGGCTGGTACGACCAGGCTTACCGCGGTGGTTTCGACAACACCAGCGTCGGCACCTCGAACCATCTCAAGAACGGTACGCCGGCGACGGGCCTCAGCCCTTATGCCAAGCGCTACTACGCGGGCCCGTCGGGCGAATTTCTCGATGCCTTCGTGTTCGGTACTTTCGATCTCGGGGGTGTACCGGTCAGCGCGCGCGCCGGTCGCCATGTGGTGACCTGGGGGGAGGCGCTGCTTGGCGGTGGCGCGACCCACGGCGTGGGTTATGCGCAGTCACCCCTCGACGGCGCGAAGGCTTTGTCGAGCCCGGGCATCGAGGCCAAGGAACTCTTCCGTCCGCTGACGCAGCTGTCGACGTCGGTGCAGGCCACGCCCGAGCTGTCGTTCGCGGCGCAGTACTTCCTGAAATGGGAACAGTCGCGGGGAGCGGAGGCAGGCACCTACCTCGGCGCCGCGACGCCATGCAATTCGGCGGGGAATCGCTGATCCTCGGCAACACGCGCGTCTTGCGCGGCCGCGACATCACCCCGCGCGGCCGCGGCGACTGGGGCTTGGCGACGCGCTGGAGCCCGCAGTGGCTCGACGGCACCATGGGCTTCTATGTGCGCAACTTCTCCGATCGCCTGCCGCAGGTGATCCTCAATACGGGCACGAACGAATACCTGTTGGCCTTTGCCAGCGACATCAAGCTGTACGGTTTCAGCCTGGCCAAGGACATAGGGGGCGCAAGCGTCGGCTTCGACCTCAACTATCGGCGCAACATGCCGCTGTCGAGCGACGTTGCCACCGTTGCCTCGTCGGCGGGCTACCCCGCGCCCGGCCAGGTGCCCGGCGCGCGCGGCAACACCTGGCATGCGGTGCTCAACGCGATGGGCTCCACCGGACCGACTCCGCTGTTCGACTCCCTCGGTTGGTCGACCGAACTGACCTGGAACCGATGGGCATCGGTGACACAGGGTGCAAGCCTCTTCAAGGGCCGCGACGGCTACACCGAGATCGACCGCGTCGACAAGACGGCCATCGGCTTTGCGATCAACCTGACGCCGACCTGGTACCAGGTGCTGCCCGGTGCCAACCTGTCGATGCCGCTCAGCTACTCGCGCGGCCTGCGGGGCAACTCGGCGGTGACCGGCGGCGGCAACCAGGGTGCCGGCAGCTGGTCGGCAGGCCTCGCGCTCGACCTTTCCGGCCGGCACAGCCTTGAGCTGAAGTACGTCGGCTACTTCGGCAGGTACGTCACCGACGCCACGGGGGCGGCCTCGGTGGCCAACGGCGGCACGGCCCTGCTGAAGGACCGCGGTGCCGTCTTCTTCACTTTCAAAACGTCGCTATGAAGCATTGCCGCGAAGACAACAAGCCGTGAACTCTCTATTGAAGTCCCTGATCACTGCGGGCGCGTTGTGCCTGTGCTTCGCCTCGGCCCATGCGGCCGTATCGCCCGAAGAGGCAAAGCGCCTCGGCAACGAGCTTACCGGCACCGGCGCCCAGAAGGCCGGAAACAAGGAAGGCACGATCCCGGCCTACACCGGCGGACTGACGGCGGTGCCGGCCAGCTTCGACAAGAGCAGCAACCTGCGGCCCGATCCCTTCGCCGAAGAGAAGCCGCTGTTCTCGATCGATGCCGGGAACATGGACCGACACGCCGAGCGGCTGAGCGAAGGCGCGAAGGCGCTGCTCAAGGCGCATCCCGACTTCCGCCTCGAGGTCTATCCGACCCATCGGACCGTGGCTTTCCCGAAGGCCATGCTCGACAACACGTTGGCGAACGCGACGCGTGCGAAGTTCACCGATGACGGCCTCGGCGCGACCGGCGCGCGCGGCGGCGTGCCCTTCCCGATTCCTGCCAATGGCAACGAGGTGATGCTGAACCACTTGCTGCGCTACCTTGGTGCCTCGCTCGCGATGCCGGAGTTCAGTTCCTACTTCGCCAACCGGGGTGGCACGGTGCAGCCGCTGGTGAAGGCCTCGTGGTTGATGGATTTTCCATACCACGACGACACCCGCGTGCCGGCATCGCCTCTCTACTACCGCTCACGTCTCGCCTTCACGTTTCCGCCGAATCAGGTGGGAAACGCGATCGTTCATCACGAGCCTGCCGACTATTCATTCGATGAGCGGCGCTACTGGCTCTATCTGCCCGGCCAGCGCCGCGTGCGCAAGGCGCCGGAAATGGCCTACGACACGCCCAACGGCGGCACGGGAGGCATCTCGACCCAGGACGACGTTTACCTCTTCAACGGCAAGATGGATCGCTTCGATTGGAAGCTCGTCGGCAAGAAGGAGCTTTACGTTCCATACAACGCCTACCGCTTCATCTACAACACGAAGCCCGACGAAGTGTTCCTGCCGAAGTTCATCAACCCGCAAGTCGTGCGTTGGGAGCTGCACCGCGTGTGGGTGGTCGAGGCCACGCGCAAGCCGGGCGCCAGGCATGTGTACTCCCGCCGCACTTTCTACGTGGACGAGGACAGCTGGCATGTCCTGGCCAGCGACCAGTACGACGGCAAGGGCCAACTTTGGCGCGCTGGTTTCGCCTACCTGACCCAAGCTTATGACGCGGCCGCTCCGGTCTCGATCACTGCCGGGCACTACGACCTGGCGGAAGGCGCGTACTACGTGAACCTCTGGCCCGGCGCGTCCGGCATCCGCTTCCCAACTACACTGGAGCCCGATGGCAACTGGACGCCGGAAAGCCTCGCGGGCCAGGGCATCCGCTGAGTCCGTCGCCCGGTTGATGGCCTGTGGGAAACAGCACGGCGCGCCATGCGTCGCGACCCTCAGGGGAAAAAAATCGTCATCTCGCCTGAGGACATCGAACAATGAAAAAAAGCATTCGCAGCGGCACTCGCGTTCGCAGTTGCTTGCGCCGCGGCGCAGGGTCAAGAGCCCAAATTCGACCCCGAGACCGGCCTGCTGGCATCACCGGGGTTCGCCTTCCCCGCGGATGGACAGCTTGCGCCCTTCTGGGCCAAGCGCATCAGCGGCGACATCACCACCTCCGACGGCGTCAAGCTGCGCTACACCGCGCTGCTGCCCAAGGCGACGGGCAAATTCCCCGTGGCCCTGACCCTCAACGGTTATGACGCCGGCTCGATCGGCGGCTCGGCCTACCTGAAGAACCAGACCTCGATGTCCGTGGCCTTCGACAAGCGGCTCATCGAGGCCGGCTACGCGGTGATGGGCGTCAGCACCGCGGGCACCGGCTGCTCCGAAGGCCGCCTCGAATACACCCGGCCGCAGCTCGGCCGGCACGGCGCCGAAGCCGTCGAGTTTGCGGCCGCACAGGCCTGGTCCGACGGCAAGGTAGGCATGGTCGGTGCGTCCTACAGCGGGTCTTCTCAACTGGCAACCGCGCAGAACCGGCCACCGCATCTGCGCGCCATCGTGCCTGGCATGGTGTTGACGGACTACCGCGACGCGATGAGCCCCGGCGGCGTGCCGGCGCCAGGGTTCCTCACACCGTTCCGCGTGATCTTCCGCACCTACTGGAGCCAGCTGGTCACGCAGACCGCAAAGGAAGAAGGCGACGAGAACTGCCTGAAGCAGATCCAGAAGAACCTCGCGGCCGAGGACACGAACTCGGTGATGAACCTCTTCGTGTCGCATCCGCTGCGCGACGACTACCTCGACACCTTCGACCTGGCCCGCCATGCCGATCGCGTCAATGTGCCGGTGCTGTCGCTCGAAGCTTTCCAGGACCAGGCCATCACGCCTCGCAGCGGGCACTACCAGACGAAGCTCGATCGCACCAAGCTGTGGCTGGTCCAGTCGAACGGCCGGCACGACCTGTACCTGGCCTCGGCCTTCCAGACCCTGGCCTTGCGTTTCCTCGACCGTTTCGTCAAGGGAACGGACAATGGATTCGAGCGCGACACGCCGCGCACGACCGTGTGGATGGAAACCTTCGACACAGACGGTGCTCCGCTCGATCGGCTGGCTTCCCCGCAAGCGCGCTGGGTGCTGCAGAAGCCATCGATCCGCGCCAGCGACCTGCTGCTCAAGGAGTTCCATCTCGGCACCGGCGGCGTGCTCGCCGACAAGGCCGGTTCCGGCCCGGCCGATGGCTTCGATTACCCGGGTGCCGGCGTCGCCGTCAATGACATCGTCGCCAACTCCTTCTGGGGGCCCTTGCCCGACAACTGGAAGACGACCAGCCTGGCCTACACGTCGGCGCCGCTGGCAAATGACACGATGGTCTATGGACCGGGCAGCGCGGACCTGTGGGTCGCCGCCACCGGCGGGGATGCGGACATCCAGGTCACCGTCACCGAACTGCGACCCGACGGACAGGAGACCTACGTGCAGCGCGGCTGGCTGCGCCTGTCGAACCGCACCCTCGACACCGAGCGCTCGACACCGCTGCTGCCGATCCACCTCGAGCGCGCCGACCAGCTGATGCCGCTGCTGCCCGGACAGCTGGTCTTCGCCCGCGTCGAGATCAACAAGATGGGCCACTACTTCCGCAAGGGTTCGCGGCTGCGCATCTGGATCGACACGCCGTCGCAGACCGGTGGCCTGGTGTTCGACACCTTCACGCAGAAGCAGCGAGTTCACGTATTGCACAACGCAAAGTACGACTCGCTGGTTCGCCTCGGTGTATTGAATGACGTGAAGGGCCCGCCGGCTTATCCAGAATGCGGAAAGGTGATGCTGCAGCCGTGCCGGCCGGATCCGGTGGCCGGTCCCTGAGCGGAGGCCGCACCGATGCCGTACAACCCCGCGCTCGATGGCCTTCGGGCGGTCTCGATCCTCCTGGTCGTCTGCTTTCACTGCCTCATCCCCGGCGCCGGCGGCGGGTTCGCCGGCCTGGACGTGTTCTTCGTTCTCTCCGGCTACCTGATCACGACGCTGCTCCTGGCGGAGCACCGCCACGGCGGCATCGACATCGGCAGGTTCTACGCGCGGCGCGCGCTGAGGCTCTACCCGACGCTGCTGCTGCTGGTGCTGGTCTATCTCGCACTCGCTCCCTGGCTCTGGCCGAAGGACGACAGATGGTTGGTCGCCGGGCTCACGGGCACCTACCTGATGGACTACGCGCTCGCCTTCTGGAATCCGCCGTCGACCATCGGGCACGTCTGGTCGCTGGGCGTCGAGGAGAAGTTCTACCTGCTGTGGCCCTTGCTGCTGCCGCTGCTGCTGCGGGCGCGCCGTCCGGTCGCGTGGCTGCTGGCAGCGTTCGCCGTGCTGACCGCGTGGCGTTACTTCGTAGCCTTGAACTGGGGATGGAAGCAGGCGTACTTCAGCTTCGACACGCATGTGACCGGCATTGTGCTGGGCGCCATCGCGGCGCTGGCCCGCCTGAAGATGTCGCGGCCGACCGTCGTCATCGCCTGCATCGGCCTCGCGCTGACCGTCGCTCTTCCGTCCTTGCCCTTCGTCCGCATCACGGAGGGGGTGACCTTGCGGATCACCCTCGCGGAGCTCGCGGCCTTCGTGCTCGTCTGCCACCTCGCGGAGCACCGCGACACGCCGTTCCTGGCGTCGCGGCCGATGATCTACATCGGCCGCCTGTCCTACGGCATCTACCTCTGGCACTTCTTGTTCATCGACATCATCGACTTCGAACGCTCGCTGCCCCCGTGGGTGCTTCTGGGTGAGGTGATCCTCGTGTCGTTCCCGCTGGCCGCTATCTGCCTGCACCTGGTCGATGTGCCAATCAAGCGGCTACGCAAGAAACTCCAGGCGCGCGATCGAAGGGATCGCACGACGGCCGACCTCATTCGCGGTTGATACGCGTTGAGGTGCGTGGGCGCGACCTGCGACGCGAGGCCCGCCCCTCGATCTCCCGCGCGTTTGGTGCATATCGGGCACCACCGTGAGTCCTTTTGCAGGCCTACCGGCTCGCGCCCCGCCTACCTACGATCAATGGCATACGGCACTCAGCCGTGATCCGAGCCCGACAACCCTTCGGTGTTGAACGGCAACTTGCTGCCAGTCGCCCGGCTGGTTTGGCCCGCGCAACCGGGCCGCATTCTTGGAGATTCCGCCATGTTCCTCACTGATGACACCTTGCAACCCACGAGCGAGAAGCCCAAAGACCTGGTGCCCTCCCGTTACGCGCTGCGCATCGGCGACATCGACGCGATGGTGGTCAGCGACGGCCCCTTGCCGCTGCCCACCACGACGATGGCCACCAACGCCGATCCGGCGGACCTGGCCAACTGGCTCGGCCAGATGTTCATGCCGCCCGACAAGTACGACTGGCCGCTGAACGTGATGGTGGCCCGCAGCGGCGACCAGACCATCCTCATCGACGCGGGCCTGGGTGGGCAGTTCCCGGGCTTTCCGAGGGCCGGGCAGTTTCCCCAGCGGCTGGCTGCGGCCGGCATCGAGCTCGAGTCCATCACCGACGTGATCATCACCCACATGCACATGGACCATGTGGGCGGGCTGCTCGTTCCCGGCATCAAGGAACGCCTGCGTCCGGATGTGCGCATCCACGTGGCCAAGGCCGAAGTCGACTTCTGGATGTCGCCCGACTTCTCCCGCACGGTGATGCCGAATCCGGTGCCCGAGGTGCTGCGTTCGACCGCCAAGAGCTTCTACAAGGAATACCGCGACCGGCTGCAGATCTTCGAGGAGCGGCGCGAGGTGGCGCCGGGTGTGGTGGTCCGCCGTACCGGCGGCCACACCCCGGGGCACAGCGTGGTCGACCTGGTGTCGGGCAACGAGCGCCTGATGTTCGCGGGCGATGCCATGTTCCCGGTCGCATTCGACCACCCCGACTGGCAGAACGGCTTCGAACACGACCCCGAGGAGGCGACCCGCGTTCGCCTCGCCCTGTTCCGCGAACTGGTGCAAAGCCGCGGACTGCTGGTGGCCGCCCACCTGCCCTTCCCCTCCATCGGCCGGGTGGCGGCGGAAGGCGACATCTTTCGCTGGGTTCCGATCATCTGGGACTTCTGAACGCGCACCGCATCGCCGGTGCCCAGGATCTTTTTTTCCCCTCTCTCCTCTCTCGCGGCCTCCGCGAACGGGTACCTCAGCCGCACTGAGGCCGGAGCACACATGACCAACCGTCTCAACTACATCAAGCAATCGCCCGAGCTCTTCAAGAAGCTGATCGAGTTCAGCACGCTCGTGGACAGCGGCACCATCGAACAATCGATCCGGGACCTTGTCGCGATCCGCGCGTCGCAGATCAACGGCTGCGCGTTCTGCCTGGACATGCACATCAAGGAGGCCAGGATCCATGGCGAACGCGAGCTGCGCATTCACCACCTGGCCGCATGGCGCGAATCGACGCTGTTCGTTCCGCGCGAGCGTGCGGCGCTGGCCTGGACCGAAGTGCTGACCAGGCTGCCCGAACACGGCGTGCCCGACGACATCTACGAGCGCGTGCGCACGCAGCTGTCGGAAAAGGAGCTTTCGGACCTGAGCTTCAGCGTCATGGCCATCAACGCATGGAACCGCGTGAACGTCGCGTTCCAGACCGTGCCCGGCTCGTCCGACAAGGCCTTCGGCTTGGACAAGGCGAACCTCTCCTGAGCCTTTGCAGCCCGCGGCACCGCCTGTGGCGCTGCCGCGGGCTGCTTGCTTGCCTGCTGCTTCTGCGTGATGGTTGCCGGGAGCTCAGCCTTTCCTCGCCATTGATGGCTGCGCCTCGCAGTCCCTCCCCTCCCTTCCCTTCCCACTTCGAGTTGCTTCCCGCCATGCCGCGGTGGCGCAGCCATGCGCTTGCAGGCCGCGCTTTCGCTCGTACTGAAGCGACGCCGCGCCGCCATTGATGCCGTTGGCTCACTGCGGCGTTTCTCTCGACAGGCCTACCGCACCGGCCGGCCGGAACCTAGATTTGAGTGCGACAGATGCAGAACGCGCGAACCATCTTTTCTCATCGCACGCCCTGGCTGTTCATCCGCCTTCAACGGTTTTTCCGCTCGATGGCTCCCTCAAATTATCAGGAGTAGTTGATGACGAAAAGAATCATTCTTGCGGCACTGCTGACCAGTCTCGCGACCTCGATCTCGATCTATGCGATCCAGCCGGCCATTGCTGTCGCGCTTCCCGCCGCAACCACCGAGGCCCCGGTCGCAAGCCCGTTCCACTCACTCGATATTTCGTATCCGGCGCCACAAGAGCCCCTGGACCTCACGCCGATCACGCCGACAGAAACAGTGGGTGCCGCGAAGTACGAGCCCTTCTGAGCGGCGCGCCTGCACGAACCCTGCCCCCCGAAGAAAGACCCCCATGTCCTTGAATGACCAAGAACCGCCCGCACGGCGGCTCTTCCTGCGCCAGATCGGCGGCGCATCCAGCGTCGCCGCACTCGCGGCGCCCGCACTGCTCGGTGGCCTCGCCAGCCCGCTCGCTTCGGCGCAGCAGGGCAGCGCAGCCCGCCCCACCGACGACGCCCACCCCTCGGGCTACCTGTCGCTGGGCCCACAGGAAGCCGCCTGCGTCGAGGCCCTCGTCAACGTGATGTGCCCAGCCGATGCGATGACACCGAACGGTGTCGACTGCGGCTTGCATCTCTACATCGATCGTCAGCTCGCTGGCGGCTGGGGGCGTGGCGACCAGCTCTATCGGCAGGGCCCCTGGCGCCCCGGCAAACCGCAGCACGGCTACCAGTCGCCCCTCACCCCCGAGCAGCACTTCAAGGCCGGCCTCGCGGTGCTGCGTCGCGAGGCCCGGCAACGCACGGGCAAGGCCGTCGAGCAGCTCGAGGCCGGCCCGCTCGACGCCCTGCTGCAGGAGGTCGCAGCTGGCCAGATGGACGACGAGCGCTTTGCGCTCGGCGCATGGTTCAACGACTTCTTCTATCCGCTGTTCGTCCAGGCCTGCTTTGCCGACCCGATGTACGGAGGCAACCGCGACAAGACTTTCTGGCGCGCCGTGGGCTTCCCCGGCCTGCCCGCTTTTCACGGACGCAACGTGGTCCAGTTCCGCGGCCTGCCCTTCCCCGGCGCAGCCAAGCCGCAATCGATCGAGGACTTCAGCTGAAGGCCCCACACCCATGACTCACAAACTTCCCAAACGCGCCGTCGTCTTCGTCGGCGGAGGCCTCACCGCGGGCCTGGCGGCGCGGCAGATGATGGACTCCGGCATCGACGTGCTGGTGCTCGAGCGCGGCGGCGATCTCGCGGGCAGCGCAGCCGCCACACTGCCCAACCAGCGCGACGAATTGCGTTGGGGCGTGCGCAACGGCCTGGTGCAGAACTGGGCCAACGAAACCTACACCCTGCGCCACGCCACCAGCGAGAGCGCGTTGCCCGTGCGCCGCATGGAAGCCTTCCTCCCGGGCGAAGGCATGGGCGGTGCGGCGAACCACTGGAACGGCCAGACCTGGCGTTGGGCCGAGTACGACCCGGCCCTGCGCACCCGCCTCGAGTCCCGCTACGGCAAAGCCGCGATTCCGCGCGAGATGATGGTGCAAGACTGGGGCATCAGCTACGCCGAGATGGAGCCCTACCACGACCTGTTCGAGCAGCTCTTCGGCATCGCGGGGCAGGCCGGCAATGTGGGCGGACGGCTGATCGACGGCGGCAACCCTTTCGAGGCGCCCCGGCAACGCGACTTTCCGCAGCCGCCGCTCGAGATCCTCGAGTCGGGCCGCATCTTCAAGGCCGCCGCGCAAAGCCTTGGCTACAAGCCGTTCCCGCTGCCCGCGGCCAACTCACCGCGCGCCTACACCAACCCCGATGGCGCAAGCCTTGCGCCATGCCAGTACTGCGGCCACTGCGAGCGCTTTTTCTGCGAAGCCAACGCCAAGGCCAGTCCGGCGGTGTTGCTGTACCCCTTGCTGCGGAAACAGCGCAATTTCGAGATCCGGCTCCATTCGCAGGTGACCGGCCTCGTCTACGACAAGCACGCCAGGCGCGTGACGGCCGTGCAGTTCATCGATCTGCAGACCGCGCAAATGTACGAGCAGCCGGCCGATGTCGTCGTGCTGTCGGGCTTCACCATGACCAACACCAAGCTGCTGCTCACGAGCGGCATCGGGCGCCCCTACGACCCGAAGACGGGCGAGGGCGTGGTCGGCAAGAACTTCTGCTACCAAGTGATGTCGTCGGTGCCGGTGTTCTTCAAGGACCGCTTCATCAATCCGTTCATGGCCTCGGGCGCCTCGCAGATGGTGGTGGACGAGTTCAACGGCGACAACTTCGACCATGCCGGGCTCGGCTTCTTCGGCGGTGGCTACATCTACTCGAACGTGACGAACGGGCGCCCCATCAATGCCCGGCTCCATCCGGCCGGAACGCCGCGCTGGGGATCGGCCTGGAAGCAGGCCAACGCCGACTGGTACGCGCACGCCTTCAACGTCGCGGTGCACGGCAGCAACTACCCGCACAGCCGGAACTACCTCGATCTCGACCCGACGTACCGCGACGCCTATGGCTCGCCGCTGTTGCGCATGACCTTCAACTTCCACGAGAACGACCATCGCATGAGCGAATACGTCACGAACAAGGCCGCCGGCATCGCGCGCGCCATGGGTGCCACGACGGTCGGCGCTGCGCAACCCCGGCGCGGCGACTTCGACGCACGGCAGTACCAGACGACGCACACCACCGGCGGCACCGTCATGGGCGCGGACCCGTCGACGAGCGTGGTCTCGCCCCACCTGCAGCACTGGGACGCGCAGAACCTCTTCGTGGTCGGCGCATCCGTGTACGCGCACAACGCGGGCTACAACCCGACCGGTCCGCTCGCGGCACTGGCGCTGCGCCTGGGCGACGACCTGGTGCGCTACGCCAGGCAACCGCGCATGCTTTGAGAGGGCCCGACATGCGAACACGCCTTCTTGCCGCTTGCGCCGCGGCTTTCTTGAACATGGCGCATGGCCAATCGGCCGTGCCACCGCCCAAGACCTGGACGACATGCGCGGCATGCCACGCGGCGCAAGGCGCAGCCGCCATCGGGCCGCCGCTTGCGGGCGTGGTGGGCCGAAAGGCCGGCTCGTCGCCGGGGTTCGGCTACAGCCGAGCCATGAAGAACGCACAGCTCACCTGGGACGACAAATCGCTGGCGGCCTTCCTGAGCGATCCGCAGCAAGCCGTGCCGGGCAACAGGATGCCTTTCGCGGGGGTTCCCGATCCTGGTGAAGTTGCGGAACTCGTCAAGTACCTGAAGACGCTGCGATAACGGGTCGCCACTGGTGGCTTCGGGCGGCTGCGTGCCCCGATGACTTATGGACTGCAGGGACTAGCGCCCGATGCCGCGCAATGCCGAGCTACGATCTCGGCCAGAAACTCAAGTCTCAACGCATGGAAACCGTCCACCCGATCCGCCTGCCCGGTCAACAACCTTGCGCCGCCCGTGCCCAGCTCCCGGCGACGTGAGACGGCCGGTACGCAGACTCATCATGCAAGCGCAGTCGGAGGAGCCATCTGACCTGGCGTCGGCCGAAGTCCGGTGGTACTTCGGCGTGTTCGTTGTCTGGGAGGCGCAGCGCCGGTTCGAGCGCTCCGGCGAGCCCGTGCGGCTGGGGCCACGCTCTTTCGATCTGCTGCTGCAGCTGATCAAGCGGGCCGGCGAATTCGTGGGCAAGGATGACCTGCTCGCGACGGTCTGGGGTGGCGTCGTCGTCGAAGAGGCCAGCGTGCGCGTCCATATGTCCACGCTTCGCAAGGCGCTGGGCGAGCCCGGCGAGAGCGACGAATGCAAGGAGTGGATCTCCAATGTTCCGCTGCGCGGCTATCGCTTCAATGGACGTGTTCGGCGCGAGGCGCCCGGCATCCCGGCCAGGCCCGCAGCCCCGCTGGCCGACCCCGGTTTCACCCCACTGCCGGTTCGGCTGACCGAACTCGTCGGCCGCGAAGCCGATGTGGCGAGCGTTCTCGAAGCGCTCGATACCCACCGGCTGGTCACGATCGTGGGCACGGGTGGCATCGGCAAGACCCGTCTCGCGATCCACGCCGCGGAGAGCCATCAGCACAGGCACGGCGCGGAGATCGCCTTTGTCGATCTGTCGTCGCTGATCTCCCAGGACCACGTGCTCGGCACCCTGGCGCGCGCCGTGGGGGTGCCCGCCGACCTGCCCGACATCGTCGGCGCCATCACGCAACGCCTGATGGCGCGCGCTGTGCTCCTGTTGATCGACAACTGCGAGCATGTGGTGGACTCCCTGGCGCTGCCGATCGCCGGCTTGCTTTCCGTGCTGCCCGGCCTGCGCATCCTGGCGACGAGCCGCGAGGCGCTGCGCGTGACGGGCGAGTACGTCTTTCGGCTGCCGGCGCTCGCAATTCCGGACGCCGAGCAGATCTCGCTCACGCAGGCGCTGCACTGGCCCTCCGTGGAATTGCTCGTCGAGCGCGCCAAGGCCGCGGGTGCGGGTGCGTTCGATGAATCGCATGGCCCCCTGCTGGCCCAGATCACCAGGCAGGTCGACGGCATCCCTCTGGCCATCGAACTGGTGGCCGCGCGCCTGGGCGTGCAGCCGGTCGTCGATCTGGCGCGCAGGCTGGACGACCACATGCGCCTCTATGCCTTCAGCCGCGCCGCGCTCGCACGGCACCGAACGCTCGCCGCGGCGCTCGACTGGAGCATCGCGCTTCTGAGCGATACAGAGCTGCGGCTCTTTCGCTGGTTGTCGGTGTTTCGGGGACGCTTCGATGTGGAAGCCGCGCTAGGCGTGAGCGCCGGCGGCATGGACGCCGAGGTGGCATTCGACGCACTGATCTCGCTGGTCAACAAGTCGCTTGTCTTCTTCGACAGCAACGACGCTGTCGCGCCCTACAAGCTTCTGGACACGACGCGAAGCTATGCAGCTGCGCTTCTCGCCCAGAGCGATGAACGGCCGGCATTGCTGCGGCGCCATGCGGTCCTCATGCGCGATCTCATGAAGGCAGCGGCGGCGGAACTCTCCGACCTGACCGAGCAGGCCTGGGCCGGCCGTTATGCACACCGCCTGGACGACGTGCGCTTTGCGCTCGAAGTCTGCCTGACGCAGCAGCCCGACGCGAAGATGGCCGCCTCGCTGGTGACGGCTTCCGCGCCGTTGTGGTTTCACCTGGCCCAGGTCGTCGAATATCGCGACCGGGTCTCCGCGGCGCTGGCGCTGGTTGATCGTCAACCCACGCGCGACACGGAAACGGCGACCTGGCTGAACACCGCGCTGGTCAGCGCCCTGCTCCACACCGGCAGGTCCACACCCGAGTTGGGTGCCGCCGCAGACCAGGCCCTGGCCGGCGCGCTTGCCGTCAAGATCCCCGTACTGGAACTGCAAGCCCGTTGGGGGCGGTGCACGCACGACATGTTCCGCGGCGAGTATTCGGCGGCGCTGGACCAGGCGCACACGCTGATGGCGGCAGCGCGATCCTGGTCCGACCCCGCCGCACTCAATCTCGCGCACCGCGTGATGGCGATGGCCAACCACTTTTGCGGCCACTTCGATGTGGCGAGGATGCACAGCGAAGCTTCCGTGCGCGTTGGTGGCGGCCTCGGCCATGCCCGGGCCAACATGGTGGGGGTCAACGCCATCGTTGCGGCGAAAGCCATGCTGAGCCGAACCCTCTGGGTGCAAGGGGAAACGGCCCGGGCCCTGGAAGAAGCCAGCGACGCGGTGGACCGAGCGCAAGCGGCCGGAAAATCCGTCTCCCTGTGTTCCGCGCTGTATGGTGCCTGCCCGGTCGCGCTGTGGGCCGGCGAACTCGAGCTTGCCGCCCAATGGATTCACTTGATGACGGACGAAGCGCGGCGCAAGGGCCTGGTGGGCTGGCTGCGCTATGCCGAGTGGTTCTCCCAGGGCCTGCAGTTGGGCATCGCGCCGGACCGGGATCTTTACGTGCGTGAAGTGGCCGGCCAGCTCGCGACCTATGACGCACCCCACAGGGAGATGCTCGCGACCTTCTGCATCGACTGGGTCGACGACGAGATGATCGAGCGCGTCTCGCGCGGAGAGAGTCCTTGGGTCGCCGCCGAGGTCTGGCGCGCTGCCGGCTGGCGCGCGGAGCAGAACGCTGCACCCGACGAGGCGGACGCTTTCTACCTCCGGGCAACGGAAACTGCGAGGCAACAAGGCGCCGTCGCCTGGGAAAAGCGCGCCGCACTGGCACGGGTCCGCCGGCCCGGCGCACGGCCGGTTCATCGCTGAGCTGCCCCGGCGCGCAGTTCCTCCAGCGCACCCGCTGCACGCAGTTCCCAGGCGAGTGCGCCTTGCGAGCGCGCAAGGGCGTGGGCCTGCAGATAAAGCGCCTCGGCTTCGGCATCGTCGCCCCGCAGCTCCTTGCGCCGCCCGGCAGCGCGGCAAACCTCGGCGGCACTCCACTGCCCTTCGCCCCGCGTCGCGCGAGCAACCAGGTCATCATCCACCCACTGGTCGCAGAACGTGACCATCATCTCCCTGCGGGGCTCGTCCATGGCCAGGACCTTTGCCGCGACGGCGTCGATGTGCGCGCCGGCGTCGTCGACCTCGCCGATCTTCATGGCGTCGTCGTAGCAAAGCGCCCAGTCATGCCAGTAGGCGAAGCCCTTGGACCGGGTCTGCTGCAGCATCGTGTCGATCCAGGCGCGGGCCGCCCGTTGTTCGAGGGCCCATATGGCCATCGGACAGATCCAGAAGAGGGCAACGCATAGCGACAGCGTGTGTCCCAGCGCCTCAGCCTCCTCCATGCACCGGATGGCGGTGGCCATGGCAAGACGGCTCTCGCCCTGGATCCACAGCGTCCTGGCAAGAATGGCCATTGCGGTGGTGCGCGCGTCGGGCTGGAACGCGTTGGCATGGTTGCGCCGGGTCGCGTCGTCCACGTCCGCCGCTGCTTCGGCCTGCACCCTGGCCTCGGCGAACGCGCCGCAGAAGTGATTGGCGAGCGCCAGCATCCGGTGCGACAGGTTGCGCGTCACGGCGTTGGTCGAGTGGCTCGCAAACTCTCTCAGGATCTCGGCATGCCGCAACGCCGGTGTGTACGCGCCGCGCGTGATGTTCAGCGCGCAAAGGCCCCACCGAGCCTGGAATTCGAGTGTCTTCACCTTCAGTTCCAATGCGCAATCCAGCGCCCGCTCGCACGCCTGTGTCATCTCCGGCACCGTGCCGCCGGTGTGCCACAAGGCGTTGTAGAGCGCGATCTCCAGCCGTCCGGCCGTCAGGCGGTCGGGTACCTTCAGCACATCGACATGGTCCAGCGCCGCGCGAACGCGATCCCGGTATTCGCTGACCTCGGACAAGCGGAACCAGAGCGGCGCCGATGCGACGGTGAGCGCGCCCGCGATCGTCATGTCGTCGTGGTGGCCGATGCAGGCATCCAGAGCTGCACGAACGTCGTCCAGGCAGCCGCGGTAGCGCTGGGTCCAGGCATCGGCGTCCAGCAAAGCGAGGTCCGCGGTGGCAAGGCCCATGAGGTCCAGCATGAAAAGGGCATGGCTTTTCGATACCGCGTCTCGCTCGCCCGCCCGCACGAGCAGAGCATGCGCATAGCTGCGGGTGGTGTCGAGCAGGCGGTAGGGCGAGTCCGCGGCCTGGTCGGTGTCGTACACGACGAGCGACTTGCTGGCCAGGCTCAGCAACGCGTCGGACGCCACGTCGGGGTCCAGCGCACTGGCTGCCACGCTCAGCGCCGCTGCGACGCCGAAGTAGGCGCGGAACACCGACAACCTGCGAAACAGAAGCAGCTCGGCGGCGCCCAGCAGGCCAATGCTCCAGTCCAGCGTCGCAGCCAGCGTGCGTTGTCTTGCCAGCGCAGCCCGCCTGGCCGTCGAATGCAGGCGCATGTGATCGTCGAGCCTGAATGCCAGCTCGCTCACGGGCTGGGCCCCCAGGCGGGCCGCGACCAGCTCGATCGCCAGCGGGATTCCGTCCACCTGTTGGCAGATCCTGGTCAGCGGACCGCTGCTCGCGTCGTCGAATCCGCGGGCGCCCGCGGCC
Organism: Variovorax sp. 01N425; assembly: GCF_056399465.1. Classification (NCBI taxonomy): domain Bacteria; kingdom Pseudomonadati; phylum Pseudomonadota; class Betaproteobacteria; order Burkholderiales; family Comamonadaceae; genus Variovorax; species Variovorax sp. 01N425. The sequence continues at coordinate 76,232 of NZ_JBFTRJ010000005.1, forward strand.
TGGGCTCTCTCGACGAGCAACTGCACCGCCGGCGAGCGCAACGCAAGCGCCAGGGAGCCGGGCTGGGACTGGTGGACCGCCAGGGGCGCCAGGCGAAAGACATGCTCGCCTCCCACGCGCAGCACCTCGCGGCTGGTTGCAAGAACCTGCAGCCCGGGCAACGCCGCCAGGAACCTGCCCAGGAGCGGCGACAGCCTCTCGATGACATGCTCGCAGTTGTCCACGAGCAGCAGCATCGCCTGGCCTTCGAGGCGCTGGACGATGGCTTCCTCGATGTCCGGCACGCCGCCTCGCACGCCGATGGCGCGCGCCATCGTCGTCAGCACGTGGTCCTGCGATGTCAGGGGTGCAAGATCGACGAAACCAAGCTGGGCTTGCTGCCGTTCCCGGTAGCGTGCTGCGACGCAGATGGCAACGCTGGTCTTGCCCACGCCGCCGGGCCCCGCGACCGTGACGAGCCTGCTCGCCGCAAGCATGCCGAGCAGGCGCTCGACCTCCACCTCGCGCCCCACGAGCTTGGCGAGGCGAGCGGGCAACGCTGCGGGAGCATCCCGCAGCGACGCATGAGCCACCTGCACGGCGATGGCGGACGGCAAGAACTCGCAGTGCACCCGCCCCAGGAAGCGATAGCCGCGCAGTGGGATGTTGGCAATCCATTCCAGGCACCCGTCCTGAGCTCCGGGCGGACCCAGGGCCTTGCGCAGGATCGACATATGGACTCGAACGCTCGCCTCTTCGACCACCGTGTCCGGCCAGACCGCCGCGAGGAGCTCGTCCTTGCTGATCACTTCGCCGGCGCGCTCCAAGAGTGCGACCAGCAGGCCGATGGCGCGCGATCCAAGCCGCACCGGCTGCCCGTCGCGCTCGAGCCTTGGCTCGGCCTCCCACAGCGCGAAGGCGCCGAAGCGCCACCGGCGAATCTCAGACACGGACCAGCCCGCGCTGCGTCGCCTTGGCGGCGACTTGCGCCCTCGAGCCCACGTGCAGCTTCTCGCAGATCCGGGCGACGTGTGCCTTGACGGTATTGGCGGAAATGTCCAGCTCGCGGGCGATTCCCTTGTTGCAATCGCCTTTCACCAGGTAGCGCAGCACGTCCTCCTCCCGGGCGGTGAAGCCCACGCACGGCTTGCCGTGCCTGATGAGCGCCTTCGTGCCCTTGCATAGATAGAGAGAGCCCCCCCGAGCCACGTGGCGAATGGCATCCATCAGCTCGGCCGGATCCGCGTCCTGGCGCACATAGCCGTGCGCCCCGCTGGCGATCGCCCGCATGACCTCCCCCTCCTTGTCCCGCCGCGTCAAGACGATGACGCGCGGCATGCGAAAGCCGCCTGCCACCCCCGGCTGATCCACTGCCGAAGCCGAAGCGAGCAGGTTCAGCGCGCAGGCATGGTCAGCCACGACCACATCCGCCATGCCCTCGCCGGGCTCGTTCTCCGCCTGCACCTGAAGACCCGGTTCCTCGCCGATGAGCGAGACGAGACCGGCCATGGCGAGCGGGTCGCCATGGCATACGCGCACGTACAGATCGAGGGAACCGGTCATGGCGATGCCTCCAGAAGCAGTCCGCAGCGAAAGGCTTCGCCGATCGCGGCAACCCGCGTCGGCTTCCGGAGCTTGCGCAGGATCGCCTTCACATGGGCCTTGACGGTGCCTTCGCCGATGCCGAGTCGCCGGCCGATGTCCTTGTTCGCCAGGCCCTGCGCCATAAGCCGGAGCACTTCGAGTTCGCGCGCGGTTGGCACGGCAGACGAGAGGTTGTCCAGCAACTGGTCGGCCACGGGACAAGACAGGTACCTGCGTCCCTCTGCAACGCAGCGCACCGCCTCCGACAGTTCCTCGGCCGAACAATCGTGCAGAAGGTAGCCGCGCACGCCCGCATCCACGGCGCGGCGTATCTGCCACCCGGTGCTCTGGTCCGTGACCACGAGGAAGGATCCCGGCGCGGAGCCGCCCGGGCCGGGCGGGACATTCGCCGTCTTGTGAACGCCGGTTGCGTAGTCCGTGACGAGCACATCGACGGCACCGCCGCCATCGACGTCGGTGAGGCCTGATTGAACGACGAAGCCGGCACGGGAGCGCAGCAGCGATGCGATGCCGGCGGCCACGTAGGGGTCGCGGTGCGCGACCGCCACATGGATCGGCCTGGCCTGGGTCGGCGCGGTCATGGGCTTCAAGTCCTTCTGGAAGTCATGGGTGGAAGTCTGTGCAGTTGGCGATCGCGTCGCCAGTTAAACCGTGTCAAGCCTTGTTAAGGATCCGGATGCACCAAGGACAACACCACGGCACCCCTGGGGACCGACGCGCCGAAGTCATTCAGGGCATTGCCGTCGCGACCGCGACCGCGTCAGCGGCTTCGACGATCAGCCGGGCCACCAGCTTCGGCCGCGAGATCATGACCACGTGGGAAGCGCCCTTGACCACGACCGTCTTCATCGACTTGGCACGCTCGGCCATGAAGGCCTGCGCGGCAGCCGGAATGTTCTTGTCGCGGTCGCCGTAGATGAACCAGGAGGGCAGGTTCTTCCAGGCGGCGGCAGGCGACGCTTCGCCCAGGGCGCCCTCTGTGATGGGGCGCTGCGACACGGCCATCAACCGGGCGAGCGCCGGCGGCACGTCTTCGGCGAATTGCTTGCCGAACTTGTCCTGCAGGATGTAGAGGTCCTTGGCGCCGTCCGGCAGGAGCACCGGCGCCGCCAGCGCCGAGCCGAGCGTGCTGCCGGGAAACTTGCCCGACAGGTCGGCCGCCGATTCGCCCACTTCGGGGGCGAACGCAGCCACGAAGACCAGGGCCTGGACATTGGGCTTTCCAATCGCCGCAGCGGAAATCACCAAGCCGCCGTACGAATGCCCGACCAGCACGACCGGCCCGGGGATCGACCCCACGAGGGCAGCCACATAGTCCGCGTCGGACTTCACGCCGCGCAGCGGATTGGCGGCCGCGACAACGGGAAAGCTGCGCGCACGAAGGTCGCGCACCACCTCGTTCCAGCTGGCCGATTCGGCGAAGGCGCCGTGGACCAGCACGACAGTGGGCTTTGCCGGCGCGCCCGATGTGGCCGCGCCTGCAGGTGCCGACAGGTGCAGCGCCAGGATGCCGATGGCTGTGAATGCGCGTGCGAGACTGGAGAGATTTTTCATGCTGATTTCCTTTGTTGAATGGATGGCCTGATTTGAAAATTTCGCGCGCCATGCGGGATGCATCGCACGAGCGGCGGCGCACTCGTGGCCACGGTGGCAAAACGGAGCTCCGCGTTCGCCGCCTCACCGCCCGCAATTGCGCAGGCGGCCACGATGGCCAGCAGCGAGATGCTCATGTATGCGGCGCTCCAGACCCGGTCGATCGCGCCTCGCGGCGCGGCGTCCGCGGCTGCCTGCACGGCCTGCGCGCGTGCCTTGAGCGTGCGGCGCGATGCGCCCGGTTGCGCAAGGGGATGAATGCGCTGCGTCATGGTGACTCCTCGAGGGCGCCATGGCCCTGGCCTCAGGACGGCTGGGCTCCGGTTCGCGAACATCGCGGCACGGTTCGAATGCTAGGTTTCGCATCTCGGTTGCGGTAGGCATGCAAGAGGTACTGCCGTGTTGCATGCCGGGCATCAATGTGCGGCACGCCGTCAGGCGCGTCGATGAAGAGGAAGCCACACGTTGAACTCGGCGCCGCGTCCCGGCCCCGCGGAGGTCGCCTTCACGAAACCTCCATGAGCGACTGCAAGGCTGTGGACCAGCGCGAGGCCGATGCCCAGCCCACCTCGCGAGCCACCCTCCCCGGTGCCGGCCTGGCAGAACATGCCGAAGACATGCGGCAGGAACTCGCGCGCGATGCCGCAGCCGGTGTCCGCCACCGCAAGCCGGGCAAAGCCATCCTCGGAGGACAGGCGCACCTGAACCTCTGCGCCGGCGGGCGAGAACTTCATCGCGTTGTCCAGCAGGTTGCCCACGACCTGCTCCAGCCGCACCGGGTCGGCATGGCAGATCAACGGATCGGCCGCCTGCATCTGGGCGCGCAAGCGTCCCGAAGGCCAGCGCGCACCGAATGCGGCGACAAGGTCCAGCGCGAGTGCGCCGAAGTCGACCTCCGCGCGGCGCAGCGCCAGCTTGCCGGTTCGCAGGCGCGAGAAATCGAGCAGGTCGTCGATGAGCCGCTTCTGGCTTTCGATGGCGCGCTGCATCGCCTGGGCGATGCCCTGCAGTTGCGAGGGCTCCGCGGATGCGGGCAGGCGCTGCAGCAGGCAGGCGTTCATCTGAATGACATTCAGGGGCTGCCTGAGTTCGTGCGAGATGACGGCCAGCGCCCGGTCCCGGGTCGTACAGCGCAAGCTCGTAGCGGCTCGAACGTCGTGCGGGGTCTGAAGGGCGGCTTGCGCGCCCCTGGTGTGATAAAGCTCCACGAGGAATCCGTGCTTCTTGATGCGGCCACCCCGGATTCATCGCGGCAGGGGGCCTCGGTGATGAACGATGTTGTTCTCTGGTTCTTCGCGATGGCACCGATCGTAGGCAGCCGCATCTCCTCGCAGAAGGGCGCTGCGGTGGCGCACCGTGTTGCCGGCGGAACACCAATCGGCCAGGGCCGGCCGCGGCACATCGTTCGTGATCTCAGGACGCTTCGTTCACCCGGACCGGGTTCCTGAACAGCCCCTCATCGCATGCAATCGCCCGACATCGCCGACGGCGGCGATTGCTGCCCATGCAAGGCCCGGATCGCGGCCCCTGTCACAAAACCCGGCGTCCGGCCGTCTTGTATCTCGTGCGGCCCGAATGGCTGCGGCCTTCATCTTCTTGACTGGATCATCGAATGAAAAAATCTGCGCTCGAGGCATTTCCCAACGCGAGCAAGCGGGTCGTCGCCGTCCGACGCCGCACGGGCCTGCCCGCGGCGCGGGCGTTGCGAGGGCTGACGAGTGGGTGACATGTACGGCATCGCGGCGCGCTCCACGTCATCGCAGGCGCATGCCGGCGCGTCGCAGGGGCCGAGCGAGGTCCGCTGGCGCTTTGGCGCGTTCATCGTCTGGGAGGCCCAGCGCCGGCTCGAAAGACTCGGGCAGAGCGTGCGCCTGGGCTCCCGCTCGTTCGAACTGCTGCTGCAACTGCTCAGGCGCGTGGGCGAAGTCGTGGGCAAGGACGAGCTGCTCGCCACCGTCTGGGCCGGGGTGGTGGTCGAGGAGTCCAGTGTGCGGGTCCACATCTCCGCGCTCCGCAAGGCCTTGGGGGAGCCGCAAGACGGGGACAACTGCAAGGAATGGATTTCGAACATTCCCCTGCGCGGCTACCGGTTCAATGGAACGGTTTTTCGCGAACAGGTCGGCATGCCGACCGAGGATCGGCCGGGGGCGGCGGCCCTGGCGTTCGCGAAGCTGCCGGAGCGCCTCACCCGGCTTGTGGGCCGCGACGCCGACATGGCGCGCGTGCTGGCGGCGCTCGCCACGCGCCGGCTGGTCACCATCGTCGGCGCCGGCGGCATCGGGAAGACCCGTGTCGCCATCCATGCGGCCGATTGCCATGCTGAACGCACGGCCATGCAATTGGCCTTCATCGATCTCTCGCCGCTGGTCTCGCAGGCCCATCTGGCGAGCACGGTGGCCCGGTCGCTCGGCGCGCCGCCGGACACCCCCGACACGACGCGGGCCATCCTCCAGAGGCTGGCGGACCGCGATGTGCTCCTGCTGATCGACAACTGCGAGCACATGCTGGACGCACTGGCGCCGCTCATCGCCGAACTGCTCGGCGCCCTGCCCGACCTGCGCGTCCTCGCAACCAGCCGGGAGGCCATTCGCATCGAGGGAGAACACGTCGAGCGGCTGTCGCCGCTCGCGGTGCCCGACGCGCAGTGTGCCGACCTGGCCGAAGCCATGGCGTCGCCGGCGGTCGAACTGCTGGTCGAGCGTGCGAAGGCCGTGGGTGCCCGCGCGTTCGAGGATTCCGATGGCCGGCTGCTCGCCGCAGTCGCCCGGCAGGTGGACGGCATCCCGCTCGCCATCGAACTGGTGGCTGCACGCCTGGGCGTGCAGCCGATCGGCGATCTTGCGTTCCGGCTGAATGACCACATGCGGCTCTATTCCGCGGGCAGCAGGGCCGTCCTGCCCCGGCACAGCACGCTCGCGGCGGCGCTGGACTGGAGCATCGCGCTGCTGGACGATGCGGAACTGCGGCTCTTCCGGCGGCTCTCGGTCTTCCGGGGGCGCTTCGATGTCGAGTCGGCGCTGAGCGTCACCCGGGCGGACATGGACTCCGAAGTGGCGTTCGATGCATTGATCTCGCTGGCGAACAAGTCGCTGGTGTCGTTCGACAACAGCGACGCCATCGCGCCCTACCGGCTGCTCGACACGACGCGAAGCTACGCCGCCGCGCTTCTCGCGCAAACCGATGAAGGCCCGGCAATGCGGCGGCGCCATGCGCTCTTCATGCGCGAGCTGATGGGCGCCGCGACCTCGGATTCGGGCGAACTCACCGTGCAGGCCTGGAACGCGCGCTACGCGCACCGGCTGGACGACGTGCGCAGTGCGTTGGACGACTGCCTGGCGCAGCAGGACGATTGGGAGACCGGCGCCGCGCTCACCATCGCTTCGGCGCCCCTGTGGTTTCACGTCTCGCAGGTCGAGGAGTACCGTGACCGGGTCATCGCCGCGCTCGCGTGCCTCGCGCAACAGCCGGGCACGGGCACGGAGACAGAGGCCTGGCTGCAGATCGCACTGGGCAATGCGCTGTGGCACACACGGGGACCGGTACCGGAAATGGGCGCCGCCTACGATCGGGCGCTTGCTGTCGCCATGTCGGCCAGCTCGGTCGTGCTGGAGCTTCAGGCCCGCTGGGGCATCTGCGTGCTGCATGCGATCCGCGGCGAGTATGCGGCCGCGTTGCACCACTCGCAGGTGCTGTTCGAATTCGCGCAATCGACGCCCGACCCCGCCGCGCTCAACCTGGCGCACCGAATGACCGCGCTGGCGAGTCACTTCTGCGGGGATTTTTCTGCGGCGAGTGCCGGCGCCCAGGCGGCGATCCTTGTGGGCAGCACCGTGCGCCAGACGCCCGTCAACTTGTTCCAGGTCGATGCCGCCGTCGCATCGAATGCCTTGCTGGCCCGCACGCTCTGGCTCCAGGGCGATGCGGCGAAGGCCATGGCTACCGCCACCCGAGCGGTGGCTCTCGCCGAGGCCGGGGGCAATGCGCTGTCTCTGTGCTTCGCGCTGTTCGGCACATGCCCCGTCGCCCTCTGGTCGGGCGAGCTGGAACTGGCGCGCAAATGGGTTCGCATGCTGCTGGACGAGGCCCAGCGCAGAGGGCTGGCGTACTGGCACCAGTGGGCACACTGCTATGCGCTGGGCCTGCAGGCGCGCACCGCGGACGACCGGGACCGCCATGTTCGCCGAGTCGCGCAGCAACTCGACGATTTCGACGCGCCACGCAAGGAAATGCTGGTGACCTTCTGCGCCGACTGGATCGACGACGAGACGATCGCGCGCGCCGGTGCCGGGCACGGCCAATGGAGCGCGGCCGAGACCTGGCGCGCTGCGGGCCGGCGTTGCGAGCAGCGCGGCCTCGACGATGAAGCCGAGGCGTTCTACCTGCGTGCCATCGGCACCGCCAGGCAGCAAGGCGCGCTGGGATGGGAATTTCGTGCGGCGATCAGCGCCTCCCAGCTGTGGGTTCGCCGGGGCAAGGCGAAGGACGCCCTCGACCTGCTGGACGAGGTCTGCGCGCGCGCGGCACCTCGGGGCGAGCACCCCGGCCTTGCGCAAGCCCGCGCACTGCGCAGCGCACTCTCCCGGAACTGAAAGACTCCACGGCCGCATCCGTCGCATGCGTACGGCGCCGGATAGCCGGCCATAACAAACATTGACAGGGCTTAACTGGCCCCGGCACCGCTTTGCGCGCAGAGTGACCACTTCGCTTTCATGGGGGATCCGGGACTCCCGATCCCTCGAACCGAGAAGCCGACTCATGACAACCTCTGCCCTCCCTTCGCCCTCTTCCATCCCCCTCGCGCCACGCGCGGATCCGCTGGCCTCCAGCTTCGCCACCAGCTATGCCGGGGTGGTCGCCTTCATCGCCGTCGTCACGGAAGGCAGCTTCGCACGGGCCGCCGACCGGCTGGGCATCGGTCGCTCGGCCGTGAGCCGCAGCGTCCAGAAGCTGGAAGACCAGCTGAACGTCCGGCTCTTCCTGCGCACCACGCGAAGCACCACGCTCACGCGCGAAGGCGACCTCTTCTACGCCAATTGCCACACCGGGGTCGACCGGATCGTCCAGGCCGTGGAAGAAATGCGTGACCTGCGGCAAGGCCCGCCCCGCGGGCATCTGCGCATCAACGCCGCAGTCGGGTTCGGCCGCCGGGTCGTCGCACCCCTGCTGGGCGAATTTCGCGCGACCTACCCAGAGGTCACCATCGACCTGTTGCTGAACGACAAGCCGACCGACTTCACCTCCGACCGTGTCGACATCGCGTTTCGCAACGGCCGCATGGAAGACGCCCAGATCATCGCCAAGCAGATCATCCCGATGCAGCTGCTGCTGTGCGCCTCCCCCGCCTACCAAGCGGCCCACGGACTGCCCGACAGCATGGAAGCCCTGGCCCAGCACGAGTGCATCAACTTCCGCTTTTCATCCGGTCGCATCTTCGAGTGGGAGTTCAAGGTCGGGGGCCATCCACGCAAGCTCGTGCCACAGGCCAAGCTCACCTACAACGACGCGGACCTGGTGCTGCAGGCCGTGCTCGACGGCCACGGCATCGCCCAGCTGCCGGGCTACCTAGCCTGCGAGGCGCTGAGAATGGGTGCGCTGGTCCCGTGCCTGACACAGTACGCACCCGACGACAGCGGTCACTACATCTGCTACCTGAGCCGGCAGCACCTGCCTTCGCGCATGCGCGTGTTCATCGACTTCATGACCTCGAAGATCCGGGCCGCCGACCTGGACTGCCTCACCGACCTCAGCCCGAAGCTGCACGCCGACGCCGGGATTGGTGCCGAGGCGACAACAGCGTGAGTCCCTGCGCAGGCCTACCCCCTCGCCTTCGACGAACCTAGCATTTCAATCGTTCCACGGGCTCTGACGCAGCGCTCGCGCACCGTGGTCCGACGTTTCAATTTCAACCGCAGGAAACCATGAAGACCACACAGAATCCTTCGCGCCGACACCTGATTGCGACTGGCGCTGCCGTCGCCACCGGCACCCTCGCTTTCGGCATGCAGGACGCAGCCGGCGCAGCAACCCGCATCCGGCCGACCCAAACTCCGAGCCCCTCGAGGACTGGCAGCACCATCACCACCCCCGACGGCACGCAGATCTACTACAAGGACTGGGGCGAAGGTCCCGTCGTCACCTTCTCCCACGGCTGGCCGCTCAACGCCGACGCATGGGACGGACAGATGCTCTTCCTGGCGCGCAACGGCTTTCGCGTCATCGCGCACGACCGACGCGGGCACGGCCGCTCGAGCCAGTCTTCGTCGGGCAACGACATGAACGGCTATGCCGACGACCTCGCGGTTCTGTTTGAGGCGCTCGACCTGAAGAAGGTCACGATGGTCGGCCACTCCACCGGCGGCGGCGAGGTGGCGCGCTACATCGGGCGCCACGGCAGCAAGCGCGTGGTCAAGGCTGTGCTCATCGGCGCAGTGCCGCCGGTCATGCTCAAGTCCGCGGCGAATCCCGAAGGCCTGGCGATCGAAGTGTTCGACGGCCTTCGCGCCGGGGTCGCCGGCGACCGCTCGCAGTTCTACAAGGAGTTCGCCATCCCGTTCTTCGGCGCCAACCGCCCGGGCGCGAAGGTGTCGCAGGGCATCCTGGACCAGTTCTGGCTCTGGAGCATGCAATGCGGGCAGAAGAACTCCTACGAGTGCATCAAGGCCTTCTCCGAAACCGACTTCACCGAAGACCTGAAGAAGATCGATGTGCCCACCCTGGTCATGCACGGCGAGGACGACCAGATCGTGCCCATCCACGACTCGGCGAAGAAGTCCGTGCAGCTGATCAAGGGCGCCAGGGCGATCTACTACCCCGGTGCGCCGCACGGGCTCACCGCCACGATGCAGGACAAGATCAATGCGGACCTGCTCACCTTCCTCAAGAGCTGAACCACGCACACGACTGACCGACCTCGAACTTGCACCATGCTGAATCTATTGCTGCAAACCACCATCGAAGGAGACCCGGACGACTGGAACATTGCGCGCTTCAGTCGCCTGAGTTCGTTTCTCTCGCAGCTGCAGGACGACGACGGTCGGCCCGCCTTCCGGGTGACCGCCCGCGACCGCGCGCCGCGCGCGGCTCCCGACCCCGTGCTGTCGACGCTGGATGAATCGGACTTCGACCAGCTCTGGCTCTTTGCCGTCGACACCGGCGACGGCCTGACACCGGAAGATTGCGCAAGCATCAGCCGATTCCGCCGTCGCGGCGGCGGCCTCATGGTCACGCGCGACCACATGGACTTGGGCAGTTCGATATGCAACCTGAGCGGCGTCGGCGCCGCGCATCACTTCCACAGCCGCAACTGCGAGCCCGATACGAATCGCCAATGCGTCGACAACCCGTTCTCGGGAGCCATCTCGTGGCCCAACTACCACTCGGGCGCGAACGGCGACTACCAGCGCATCCGATCGGTCGGCAGCATTCACCCGGTGATGCGCGACAGGCGCTCGGCCACGGGTGTGATCCAGTACCTGCCCGCGCATCCGCATGAAGGCACGGTCGGCGTACCGCCCGGCGATTCGAGTTGCCGCGTCGTCATGGAAGGGCAGAGCTCGGTGTCCGGCAGGCGCTACAACATCGCGGTCGCGTTCGAGCGCTCCGAGCACGGTGGTCGGGCCATCGCGCAGTCGACCTTTCATCATTTCGCCGACTACAACTGGGACCCTTCGGCCGGTTGTCCTTCCTTCGTGGCGGAACCGGCCGGCGATGGAATCATCCGCTTCTCCGAAGCGCTTCGCTCCACGAAGCAGTACGTGCGCAACGTCGCGCTCTGGCTCAGCGCCTGAGCAGGCATCCAAGGAAAAGCAATGCACGACCCGCTGCAAATCACCACCACCCGCGGCAGCTTCACCGCGTACGTCGCCCGTCCGCAGAAACTTCCCGCGCCAGCCATCGTCGTCATTCACGAAGTCTTCGGAGTCAATGCCGACATGCGCCAGTCCTGCGACGAACTCGCGGCGCAAGGCTATCTGGCCATCTGCCCCGACCTGTTCTGGCGAATCGCGCCGGGCGTCGACCTCACCGACCGCACGGAAGCGGAACGCGCGCGGGCCCTGGCGCTGTACAACGCCTTCGATCTCGATGCCGGTGTGAACGACATCGCCGCCGCCCTGCAGGTCGCCCGTGCCATGCCGGACGCCACGAGCAAAGTCGGCGTGGTCGGCTACTGCCTCGGCGGCCTGCTGGCCTTCCTCACGGCCGCACGCGTGGGCCCCGACGCAGTGGTGGCCTACTACCCCGGCAACGCCGACAAGTACCTCCGGGAAGCGGACCAGATCGCCAGCCCGCTGAGCGTTCACCTCGCGGAAAAAGACGAATACATCCCGGCCGACGCACAACGGGAGATATCGGCTGCCTTGAAGGGGCGCCCGCAGGTGCAGGTCTACAGCTACCCGGATCGCGGCCACGCCTTTGCACGGCACCGCGGCATCGCCTACGACGCCGAAGCGGCGGCCCTGGCCAACGGCAGGACCGCAGCCTTCCTGGCCCTTCATCTGCAGCCGCGCTGAACTTTCCGGCGCCTCGGTAGCGGCAACGGCTTTCTCCAGCGAAAATCCGCGGACGGCCTTCGCGGGCCACCACTTGACGGAGTCAACCATGCTGCGTCTCTATGACAGCCGCCTGTCGGGCAACTCGTGGAAGATCCGCATCCTGCTGAGCCAGCTGGGCCTGGCGTACGACCGCGTCACGCTCGACCTGCAGAAAGGCGAGACGCGCGAATCCGCGTTTCGCCAGATCAGCCGTTTCTCACGCGTGCCGGTGCTCGTGCTCGACGATGGGCGCCCCATCGTCGAATCGGGCGCGATCCTGCTGCATCTTGCCCAAGGCACGCCCTACCTTCCCGACGATCCGTATCCGCGAGCGGAAGTCACGGGCTGGCTCTTCTTCGAGCAGGCCGACCTCCAGAAGGCCATTGCCGTCCCGCGCGTGCTCCACTTGCACGGCCTTGCGCATGAAAGGCAGCAGGACATCGAGCGGCTCCAGGCCGAGGGGTACGCAGGCCTCGAAAAGCTGGAGCAGTGGCTGCTCGGCCATGCATGGCTCGTCGGCGATCACTACACCGTGGCCGACCTCGCACTCTCGGCCTACGTTTCGCTGGCCGGCCAGGGCGGCTACGACATGGCGCGCTTTGCCGGCATCCGCGAGTGGCTGGTGCGCGTGCACGGCCAGCGCGGCTGGGTGCCGCTGATTCCCGAAGACGGCCAGGCCGCCCGCCGCTGAGCCGCTCCCTTTATCGTTCGGCATTCCGGGACCGTGCGTACAAGGTCCGACGCCTTCTCAACCACCCCTCGCCTCCCTACGATTTGCCTACGTTCTTCCTGAACCGGATCGAACGCAAAACCGCTCATTGATTGTTGGCTGGTGTGCCTGCCGCGCAGGCAGATGAGGAATGTGATGACGAGTCGTGCCTCCCTGATCCAAATGGCCGCCGCCGCGCGTGCCACCCTGGCGGACCCCGCCCGCGCCACCATCGTGGGCGGCCGTTCGGAACCCCGCTTCGAGCTCTTCCATGCGGCAAGCTCGCTGTGCTCGCAGAAGGTGCGCACGGTGCTGCACGAGAAGGCGTTCTCGTACCGCTCCAACGACATGCGGATCCTGAGCACCATGGAAAGCGACGGATTGGTGGCGGCCGAACACTACAGCCCCGCCTACATCCGCCTGCGCCTGGTTGCCGCGCGCGAGCTCCACAGCGAATACGTCAGCGGCTACAGCGGACGGACATCGGTCGAAACGGAAGGCTTCGATCCCTGCGTGGTGCCATTGCTCGTCGACTACGACACCGGCCGCGTGCTCGCCGATTCGCAGCGCATCTGCATCTACCTCGACAGCGTATCGCACGAGCCGGTCCAGCTCGTTCCCGATGCACCCGATGCGCGCGCCGAGGTGATGCGCCAGGTCGGCATCGTCGACAGGATTGCGAACGGCGCGCTGCTCTACGGCTTTCATCCGGATGCGGATCTGCGGCCCGAAGCGCTCAAGGCTTCGATGCAGACGGTCTACGACTACAAGGTCATGGCGCTGGAGCGCCTGATTGCCGACAACGCCGGCGAGCCCGAGCTGGTGGCGGCCTACCGCGCCAAGATCGTGAAGGAAAGCGGCGGCAAGAAAGTGTGCCGCGATCCGGCCTTCCAACGCGCCGCGCGCGAGCAGACGAGGCAACTGCTGATCGGCCTGGAGCGCGACCTGGCCGCAGGTTCGTTCGCCTGCCTGAACGGAAACGCCTTCTCCCTGGCCGATGCGTTCTGGGGCGTCAACCTGGTGCGCCTGAACTATCTCGGCCTGGGGTCGATGTGGGATGCGCTTCCCCATGTCGCGCGCTATGCCGATGTGCTGGCCAGGCGGTCTTCCCTGTGCAAGGAAGCGATCCAGGCGTCGCTCGATTCGATGCCGCATTCCCGCTACATGGATGCCATGGCGGACTGCCGGTCCGAAGTTCCGGCCTGAGGTCCCGCGCGGCGCAGCGAAGCCGCTGCGCCTTCCACTCTCGTTTCCTCACCCGCCACGCCGTGATGGCGGGTGCGGCCGCCCCATGGCTTTCCGAGCCCGGAGAAAAACCTTGAACGCCGATCGCCCGCCATCTCCCGTGGTCCCTTCCGCATCCAGCCTGCGCCACGCGCTCGACGCCCTGGCCGCCCGGCGCATCACGGCCGTGGCCCTGATCGAGCAGGCACTCGAGGCCGCACAGGCCAGCAAGCGCGACCTGCGCGCCTTCGCCGCGATCGACCGGGACGGCGCGCTGGCCGCCGCGGCAGAAAGCGACAGGCGCTATGCGCAAGGCCGGCAACGGCCGCTGGAAGGGCTGGCCATCGGCGTCAAGGACCTGATCGACACCCAAGGCATCGAAACCAGCTACGGCTCGGCCGCCTACCTGGGGCACCTTCCGGACGCCGACGCCGACGTGGTGCGCGCGCTGATCGAGCGCGGCGCCATTCCCGTCGGCAAGACGGCCACGCATGAGTTCGCATGGGGCGTGACCACGGCCAGCGCCACCTTCGGCGATACCTTGAACCCGCTGGACCGCACGCGCATTCCCGGCGGCTCCAGCGGCGGCGCGGCCGCGGCGATTGCCTGTGGCGCCGTGGCGGCCGGCCTTGGCACGGACACCGGCGGATCGGTGCGGATCCCGGCGGCGCTGTGCGGGGTCGTCGGCTTCAAGCCGAGCTTCGGCGCACTGCCCACGCGCGGCATCTTTGCACTGGCACCGACGCTGGACCACCCGGGCTTTCTTGGCGCGACGGTCGACGACGTCGCGCTGCTGGCGGGCGCATTCCACATCGAAATGCCGCAGCACGCCGCTTCTCCATCTGCGCGCCTCGGGGTGGTGCGCGAGATCGCGCCCGTGCCGCCGAGCGCCGAAGTCGCGTCCGCGTTCGACACCGCGGTTGCGAAGCTCGGAGAATTCCTTGCGTGCACGACCGTCGATGCGCCCGGACCGTTCGACGGCGTCTTCGAAGCCTTTGCGCACATCGTCCTCACCGAGGGCGGCGTCGAGCACTTCCGCCGCAACGCCGCCGATCGCATCGCTACCCACTACGGCCGCGAAACCATCGAGCGGCTCGAGCGCGCCAAGAGCATCACGCTGGGCGACTACGCGCGCGCGCAGCAGGCGCGGCGCGACTTCACCGCCCGGCTGCATCGCGCCATGTCGCAGCTCGACTACCTCGTGCTGCCGACCTGCCCCTGCACCGCGCCGCAGGTGAATCAGGCATCGATCGATATCGGCCATTGGTCGGGCACCGTGCGCGAGGCGCTGATGACCTACACGGCGCCTTTCAACGTCGCGGGGTTCCCGGCCATCTCGATTCCCCTTGCCGCCCGCGACGGCCGCCTGCCCGCCGGGCTGCAGATCGTGGCGAAGCCTGGCCGCGACGGCGCCCTGCTGCAGATCGCACAGCAGATCGAAGGCCTCATGCACACCGGCACATCGACGCATCCCCCTACCACCAGGAGCACACCATGAGCAACACCCCCACCCTTGCGGCCATCGAACGCCCCGCGTCCGGCCAGACACCCTACAGCGCATGGATGCAGACCGACACCTTGCACTCGCTGCAGCGTACCGTCAGCGACCACCCGGGCGAGCACGCCTGGATCGTGCATGTGCAGGTGTCCGAGCTCTACTGGATGCTCATCATCAAGGAGATCCAGTCGGCCCAGGCGTTCCTGCGGGCCGACGACCTCCCGCAGGCCTGGCGCACGTTGCAACGCGTCGTTGCGCACCATGCGCCGCTGGACGCCATCTGGCGCTCGATCGACTGGATGACGCCGAACGACCTGCTCGCGATCCTTTCACGCGCGGTCGCCACGCACGGCAAGGACACGGCGCTGCAAGGCTGGACCTACCGGCAGATGGTCTATCTGCTGGGCATCAAGCAGGCCGAGCACCTGCAGCATTTCGAGCCCCAGCCCCATCGCTGGGAACAGCTCAACAAGGCGCTGGCCGAACCCAGCCTGTACGACGACGTGCTCGCCTTCCTCCGGCGCCGGGGGCTGGGCGTGCCGGCCGAATTGCTGGCGCGCGACCTGGCCGCGCCCTACACGCCCCGCAAGGAGGTCGAAGAGGTCTGGCGCCAGATCTACGCCGACCCCAACGCGAACATCGAGCTCCAGCAGCTCGGCGAGACCCTGGCCGACATCGCCGAGGGCTTCTGCAACTGGAAATTCCGCCACCTGATGGCGACGCGGCGAACCTTCGGTGCGCGGCCGGCCTACTTCGGCACCGAAGGCGTTGCGTGGCTCGTGCCCACGATGGACGAGATTCCTTTTCCCGAGCTCTGGTCGGCGCGCACCTTCATCGGTGACCCGCCGCCCGCGTGCCCGCACATGGCCCGGCAGGGGAAATGAAACACCCGATCGTTCGCGATTTCCGGACCGTGCGTGCAAGAAGCAACGGCTTCTCAGGCGCCAGCCGCCTCCCTACGATTTCCCCAGCGTTCACGAGATCGCGTGAACCCAATAACAAGACTTCAAGAGACAACCGTGTCAGCCAACCTACTGATGGAGATTCTGGAAATGAATGCGGCACCTTTCATCGATAACCTCATCCGGGATCGACGCAGCAAGCGCGGCTTTCTCGATCGCCCCGTTCCCATCGACACGGTGAAAGACATCCTGTCGACCGCGAGCCATGCGCCCAGCTCGAGCAACACGCAGCCCTGGCGCTGCTATGTGGTGACCGGCGAAACGCGCGACCGCGTCACCCGGGCTGCCGTGGCGGAGTTCCGCGCCAACCATGCCACGCTGGCGCCGGAATACCCCTTCTTTCCCCAGCCGCTGCACGAACCGTACGGCACGCGCTTCAACACCTTCCGCGGCCAGCTCGGCGATGCGCAAGGCGTGCACCGCAGCGACAAGGCCGGCCGCCTGCGCGACGTGGAGCGCCAGTTCCTGTTCTTCGATGCGCCGGTCGGGATCATCTTCACGATGGACCGCCGCCTCGAATGGGCCAGCTTTCTCTGCTACGGCTGCTTCCTGCAGAACGTCATGCTGGCCGCCAAGGGCCGGGGCCTGGACACCTGCCCGCAGCAGATCTGGTCGCTGCAGCACCACTTGCTGCGCGCGGAACTCGGCATTCCCCAGGACGAGATGGTGATTGCCGGCATGTCGATGGGCTGGGCCAACAACGGCATGCCGGAGAACCGCATGGCCCTGGAGAAAACGCCGGTCGAGCAATTCGCGTCGTTCGCCCAATAACCACCAACCACATCCATACAAGGGTACTCACATGTCGATCATCAAAGGCTTTCACCACCTGACCGCGTGCGTCAGCGGCGCACAGGAAGACGTGGATTTCTACGTGAAGCTGCTGGGCCAGAGCCTGGTCAAGAAAACCGTTCTGCTGGACGGCGACGAGCCGGTCTACCACCTCTACTACGGCAATGCGCAGGGCGATGCCGGCACGCTGGTCACCTCGTTCCCCTTCAAGCAGAAAGGCGTGAAGGGGCGCCGCGGCTCGGGCCAGATCAAGGTCATCAACTACTCGGTTCCCACGGGGTCGCTGGATTTCTGGCGCGAACGCTTCGGCGCCCGCGGCGTGGTCTTCGACAAGGCCGTGGTCGAGCGCTTCGGCGAGCAGCGCCAACGCTTCCAGCACCCCTGCGGCATCGAATTCGATCTGGTGGCCTCCGGCAACGACACGCGTCCGCCCTGCATTGCGCACGACATTCCGGCGGAGTTCGCGATCCGGGGCGTGCACAGCATCACGCTGTCGCTGCGCGAGGTCGATGAATCCATCATCTTCATGAAGGAGGCGCTGGACTTCCACTATGCCGGCCAGTCCGGCCCGCACCACCGCTTCGAAGCCGCCGACGGCAAGCCCGGCACCATCGTCGAGTTCGTGCACGAGCCGGACCGCCTGCAGGGCTCGTCGATCTACGGTGAGGGCACGATCCACCATGTGGCCTTCGCGGTGGACAACGTCGAGCAGCAGATGCAGATCAAGGAGAAGCTGATGTCGATGGGCCACATCGACACCTCCGAATCGGTCAACCGCAACTACTTCCGCTCGATGTATTTCAAGATGCCGGGCGGCGTGATGTTCGAGGCGGCCACCACCGACATCGGCTTTGCCATCGACGAAGAACCCGGCCACTTCGGCGCCGAGTTCCAGCTGCCGCCATGGCTGCGCGAGCGCAAGGACGAACTGCTTGCGCGCCTGGAGCCCATTGCCGTCTGACGGCACGCAAGACACCTTCCACCTTTTTTTCTCCAACACAGGCCAACCCATGTCCAAACCCAAGGTCCTCATCGCTTTCTATTCCCGCAACAGCTCCACCGAGCTTCTTGCCAAGGCCGTCGCCCAAGGCGCCATGGCCGAAGGCGCGGAAGTGCGCCTTCGCCGCGCGCGGGAGTTCGTCGCACCCGAGGTCATGCGCCAGGTGCCCGAGTGGTCCGAGCGGGCCAGCGAGATGAACGCCAAGTACGAAGCCCCGACCGAGGCGGACGCCGATTGGGCCGACGCCATCGTCTTCGGCACGCCGACGCGCTTCGGCTCCATTGCCGCCGAGCTCAAGGCCTACATCGATTCGCTCGGCGGCCTCTGGTTCCAGGGCAAGCTCAACGGCAAGGCCGGCTCGGTGTTCGGCTCGACCTCTTCCAGGCACGGCGGCAACGAGGCGACGCTGCTGTCGCTCTACGGCCCGATGGCGCACCTGGGCCTGATCATCGTGCCGCTCGGCTATGCCGATCCGGCCATGTTCGCGGCGGGCACGCCCTACGGTGCGACCCACGTCTCCAACCGCGATTCGGTGATGCCCGGCGCCGAGGACCTGGCCGTCGCGACCTACCAGGGCCGGCGCGTCGCCACGGTGGCGCGGTCGCTGCGCGTGGCGCAGCCGGTGCCGGAAGCCGCCTGAGACCGGGATAGCGAACGGGGAGCCGCAGCGCTATCCTCGGCGGCAGCGCTGTCGCTGCGTATGCCGGGCGGCCTCCCTGCTCTCTCACCAGGATTGCGATGCTGGACCTGAAGGATGTCTTCTATTTCGTCCAAGTCGTCGACCGCGGAGGCTTCACGGCCGCCGGGTCGGCGCTTCGCCTGCCGAAGTCGACGCTGAGCCATCGCGTCCAGGAGCTCGAGAGTTACCTGGGCGTGCGCCTGCTCAACCGAACGTCCCGCCAGTTCGGCATGACCGACATCGGCAAGGAGTTCTACCAGTATGCGGTCGCGATGCTGCACAGCTCCGACGTGGCCGAGGAGGCGGTGCGCCAGCGCCTGGCCGAACCCAGCGGCGTGATTCGGCTGACCACGGCCGTGGAGATTGCGCAGTTCGCGCTGCGCGAGATTCTTCCCGTCTTCCTGAACCGGTATCCCAAGGTGCGCATCGTCGAGATCGCGACCGACCGCTACGTGGACATGGTGGGCGAAGGCTTCGATCTGGCGATACGCGGGCACACGGGATCGCTCCAGAACTCCACGCTGGTGCAGCGCGCGCTGGCCGATGTTCCCTGGTACCTGTTCGCAAGCCCGGGGTACCTCGCGCAAAGCGGTGTGCCCGAGAGCCCCGCGGACCTTGGCCAGCACGCGAGCGTTGCGATGGTGCGCAATGGTCCGTTGCAGTGGCAGCTGAAAGGGCCGCACGGCGAAGAGCTCGCCATGCCCATCGACCCGCGCTTCCAGAGCAACAACATGGTCGCGCTGAAGGAGGCGGCCTGCGCCAGCCTGGGCATCGCTGCGCTTCCGGGCTACATCTGCAGGTCGGAGCTCCGGGACGGGACCCTGCAGCAACTGCTGCCCGACTGGTCGGCGGCCGATGCGCGCATCTCGGCGCTGATTCCGTTTCGCACCGGCCTGCTGCCCGCGGTGCGTTCGCTGGTCGATTTTCTCGCTGTGGAAATGCCGGTGGTCACGGCATTCGACCATCCCCGCAGCTTCGAGTGAAGCGTGCGCCGGGCGCAGCGGCGTCGTCCACGGACATGGACGCTGTGTCTGGCAAAGAGCGGCTTGTGAGCGGCGGGTGGAGGACCTATCTTGTCGGCCCTGACTTCCACAAGGCCGATCGAGATGAATCACTTGAATTGCTTGCCGCAAGACGGCATTTTCTGGGGCCAGCACATCCTGCAAGGCGCCGTGGCACGGCTCGGCGACCACGGCATCCATCGGCCGATGACGTTCACCGTCGAGCCGCTGACAAAGCTCTACCAGGATTGCGTGCGGCCCAACCTGAAGCAGTCGGTGGGCAGCTTCATGGAATTGCCGGCGCACGTGCCCGACGTGGCGGTGCAAGGCGGCCTGGACGCCTGCCTTCACGCAGGGGCCGAGTCGATCGTGGCGCTGGGGGGCGGATCGGTGCTCGACGCGGCCAAGGCGGTGTCGCACCTGCACCATGAGAAGACCGGGCGCTACCTGCCCATCGCGGCCTTGCCGACAACGCTGTCGGGCTCCGAGTTCTCCCACTACTTCGGCATCACCGAGACGGACGGTCCGGAGAAATTCAAGCGCAGCTACGCGGTGCGCGAGACGGTGCCCAAGGTGGTGGTGATCGACCCCGTGCTCGTGTCCGGCACGCCGCGCGCGCTGCTGCTGTCCTCCGCCATCAAGGGCATGGACCATGCGGTGGAGGGCATGCGCAAGGTGACGAAGGAGCACCCGCACGCGATCATGGCGGCCAGCGGCCTGGAGCGATTCCTGAAGGTGCTGCAGAAGTGGCCGCCCGCCATGGCGACGCGCGAGGCGCTGGACAAGGCGCTGGTGACGCCCGACGACCTGCTGCAGCTGCAGCTGGCGGCCTGGCAGTGCTACTTCTCGCCGGCCTCGGTCATCTACGGCCTCAGCCACCGCATCGGCCACATCCTGGGCGGCACCTTCGGCCTGCCGCACAGCGCGACCTCCTGCATCACCCTGGCGCCCGTCATCCGCGCCTGTGCAGATTTTTACGGCGACAAGCTCGAGATCTTCGGTGCACGCACGGCGCAGGCGGATGCCGCCACGCAGCTGGCCGACCGGATCGCGGGCGTGGTCAGCGCGCTCGGCCTGCCGGACCGCATCGGCGCCTTCGACCTCGACAAGGCAAAGCTGCCGGAGGTGGCCCGGCTGCTGAAGAAGAACTATCCCAACGAAGTGGCCGACCTGGGCAACAACGCGAGCCTCAAGCTCGACGCGCTGCTCGAGAGCCTCTGGTAAGCCCCTGCCGAGCCTTTGAAGAGCGCCTGGCCGAGAACGCATTGGTGCCTTGCAGACAACGCCGTGATCCCTCGCGCATGCCTACCGCCGAGGGCCGGCCGTTCCTAGGATCGATGGGGTCCATCCCACCCTTCAAGGAACCCCCATGCGTCTGCGCACCATCACCATCGCCCTGGCCTGCGGCCTCGGCGCTTCCCTCAACGCCGCCGCGGCGGATGTGAAGTCCATCTCGCGCCTTGCCGCGGGCCCCGGCAACGTATTGTTCGTTGCCGACTGGAAAGCCGCCCGCGTCCACGCGATCTCGCTGCCGGCGGCGCAGCAGCAGCCGGCGGGCACGGCGTTCAACATCCTCGACCTGGAGAGCCTGCTCTCGGCCCAGGTGGGCGGCGCCAAGGTCAGGGTCGAGGACATGGTCGTGCGGCCCGGCACCGCGCAGGTGTACGTGGCTGTGAGCTACGGCGCCGCGAAGACGCCGGCGCTCATCCTGGTCACCAGCGACAAGAAGGCGCGCCGCGTCGACCTGAAGGCGGCGGCCTCGACGTCGGTCGCGCTGCGCGACGCGCCCACCTCGGACTACAGCTTCTGGAAAGAGACGCCCGAGCGCAGCTTCACCGTCACCGACATGAAGTGGCGCGAAGGCGAACTCTTCGTGGCCGGCCTCTCCAACCAGGACTTCGCCTCGACGCTGCGCCGCGTGAAGTACCCCTTCGACGCGAAGCAGTCGATCACCTCGGTGGAGATTTACCACGCGGGCCACAACCTGATCGAGACCCGCGCCCCGATCCGTGCGATGAGCTTCGCGAGCTGGGGCGGCAAGAGCTACCTGGTGGCCGCCTACACCTGCACGCCGCTCGTGACGATCCCGCTGGACGACCTGAAGGACGGTGCGCATATCCGCGGCAAGACCGTCGCCGAACTCGGCTACGGCAACACGCCGGCCGACATGGTCTCCTACTCGCGCACCGAGCAGGGCAAGACCGAAGACTTCCTGCTGCTGGCCAATTTCGACCGCGTGTCCAACGTCATTCCCGTGTCGCAGCTGGAGGCCACGGGTTCGCGGCCCGGCATGGACAAGCAGGTGCCCTTCGGGCAGCTCGCGGGCGTCGAGGTGATGCAGGCGCCGCTGGCCGGCACGCTGCGGCTGGACAACCTGGACGACAAATCGTTCGTGGTCGTGCGCCGCCGGCTCGAGAAGGACGCGCTGCAGCTCGTGTCCATCGGCAAGGAACTGAGCTTCCGGCTGACCGACCATGTCTCGGAATACGCCTTCGCGGAGTACAGCTTCAAGGGCGACAACTTCCAGCTGCAGAACATCAAGCCGCGGCAGGACATGCTGCTGAAGGACGAAGGCTTCCCGGACCTGATCAAGGCGTCGGAGTAAGCCGTGCGTCTTTGCCGACTGTGCGGCGCCGCGGCGCTCGCCGTGGCGCTGGGCGCCTCGCACGCCGCGCCACCCACGCCATCCACCGCGGCTGCGCAAAGGGTGCGCGTCCAGCCGTCCGCCGGCCAGGTGCCGGCGAACCTGCTGCGCCTGTCCATCGAGTTCGCGGCGCGGATCGAAGGCCCGGTGCTGCCAAGGCTCGCGCTGCTGCGCCCCGACGGAAAGCCGCTCGTGCAACCGTTTCTCGAGCAGGAACTCTGGTCGCCCGACGGCCGGATCCTGACCGTGCTGATGCATCCAGGCCGCGTCAAGACGGGCCTGAACGCGCGTGAGGTCCTGGGGCCGATCCTGGTCGACGGGGACGATGTGAGCTTGACGCTGGACGGCCGTCCCATCCAGCACTGGCGCGTCGGGCCCGCGGACACGAGCGGTCCGGCGGTGTCGGCATGGCGCCTGTCGTCCGTGCGCGCCGCATCGAGGCAGGCGCTCGTCGTGACGCTGGATGGCGCCATCGATGGCCGGGACGCCGACTACATCGCAATCGCGGACCCGCAGGGCCGGCGCGTGAGTGGCCAAGCCCGGCTGAAAGACGGCGAGCGCACCTGGACGTTCACGCCGCATGCCCCATGGCGCGCAGGCGAATACCGGCTCATCGCGCGCGGCACCCTCGAAGACCCGGCGGGCAATCGCCTTGGCGGGCGCTTCGAAACGCCCGCAGATGCGCCGGCGGCTGCGCCTGTCGATGCCGCGCTTGCATTCACCGTGGGCCGGGCCTCGCCATCGGCCGGCATGCATCGCCCCTGAACCTCTGAGCCTTTCATGCATTCGACGCCGCCGCGAGGCCCTTGCCGCTCGATGCATCCGCAAATCAAATGTCCGATCGAACTTTCCGCCTCAACCTCCGGCTGCCGCAACTGCGCCGCAAGCGACATGGCGCGGCCCTGGTCCTTCTCGGCATCGGCGCCTGCATTTCGCAGGTGGCGCGCGCCGACACGCCGTTGCACCCACCCTCCTCTCTCTTCACCCAGTTCGGCTCGGCGCACGGGACCCGCACGCTGACCGCGGGGCTGACCTGGGACCTCCCCTACCGATGGCAGCTGGGCCCGGGCGAGCTCCGCAGCTATCTTGAAGCCTCCTACGCGTACTGGCAGATCCAGTCGACGGACCGGGCAGGGCTTTCGCACCTGTCGCAGTTCGCGTTGATTCCCGTGCTGCGCTATCGCCCCGCGGATGGCGCTTCGCCGTGGTTCTTCGAAACCGGGGTGGGGGTGACCGCCACCTCGTCGGTCTACAGGACCCGGCAGAAGAGCTTTTCGACGAGCTTCAACTTCAGCACCCACCTGGCGGTCGGCCGCAGCTTCGGCGCGCAACGGCAGCACGAGATCGCGTTGCGCCTCGAGCATTTCTCGAACGCCGGCATCAAGCACCCGAACCCCGGCGAGAACTTCATTCAGCTGCGGTACGCGCGCAGGTTCTAGCGGCGCCGCGCAAGATAGCGCGCGGGCGGCTGGCCCATGGCCTTCCTGAACATGGCGATGAAGGCGCTCACCGAGTCGTAGCCCAGGCCATGGGCCACCTGCTGCACCGAAAGGCCCGACGTGAGCCACTGCAGCGCCACGATCAGCCGCAGGCGCTGGCTCCAGCGGCCGAAGGACATGCCCGTTTCAAGCTGCACGAGGCGGGTCAGGGTCCGCTCGCTCATGGCCAGGCGCGAGGCCCACTGCGCTGCGGTGGTGCGGTCCGCCGGGTCGCGCATGAGCGCATCGATCAGGCGGCGCAGGCGCGGCTCCTCCGACACCGGCAGGTGCATGGCTTCGGTCGGCATGCGCGCCAGCTGGTCCAGCAGCACGGCATGCAGCCGCAGCGCCTGCGGCTCGCGCTGCGCGCCCTCGGGCAAGGCGGCCAGGTAAAGAATGAGCTCGCGCAGCAAGGGGCTGACGCTCAACGAGCAGCAGGTCTTCGGCATGGCCGCGGCGGCATCTTCCACGAACAGAAAGCAGACATTCCCCTCCGCCGAAACGCGCAGGCTGTGGGGCACGCCCCCGGGGATCCACAAGCCACCGTGCAGCGGTGCCATCCACAGCGCACCCGGCACTTCGCAGGCCACGGTGCCGCGCAACACCATCGCCAGCTGCCCCTGCGGATGCTGGTGCGCCGGCAATCCCTCCGCGAGCGCCTCGGTGCGAATCCGCACGGCGGCAACGCGCGCCTCCATCTTGTCGAATTCGAAGGTCCAGGCGCCTTGGCGATGCGTGCTCAGGCGTTCATCTTGACCGGATTTGCGCATATTCAGTCGGCCTGCAGGCATTCGAATCCGCGCATCGACACTAGATTCATCGGTGGCATTGCGCATTACTTCGGACCTCCATGCATTCCTCACAAACGGCAGATTCCTCACCCCGCGCCGCGCTCCTCATCGCCGGCATCCTGCTCATCGCAGCCAGCCTCAGGGCACCGATCACCACGCTCGGGCCCCTGCTCGAACCCGTGCGCGAAAGCTTTGCGCTCAACGCCTCGCAAGCCGGCCTGCTGACCACCCTGCCGCTGCTCGCGTTCGCCCTGGTGTCGCCGCTGGCGGCGCCACTGGCGCACCGGTTCGGCCTGGAGCGCGTGCTCTTCGCGTCGCTGGCCCTGCTGGTCGCCGGCATCGGCGTGCGCTCGGCCGGCACGGTGTCGGCACTTTTCGCGGGCACCTGCGTGATCGGGGGGGCGATTGCCGTCGCCAACGTGCTGCTGCCCAGCTTGCTCAAAAGGGACTTTCCTCGCCATGTGGCGAAGCTCACGGCCTGCTATGCACTGGCAATGATCGCCGCCGCCGGCATCGCATCGGCCGTGGCCGTGCCGCTGGACCATGCGCTGGGTGCCGGGTGGCCCGCCTCGCTGGGCACCGTGGCCGTGCTGCCGCTCGTCGCTGCGTTGCTGTGGTTGCCGCAACTGCGCTTTCGCACGGTGTCGGCGCCCGGCCTTGCCACGGGTGCGCGGGGGCCGTCGGTGTGGAAGGCCTCGCTGGCCTGGCAGGTGGCGGGGTACCTGGGCCTCACCTGCTTCATCTACTTCGCGGCGATTGCCTGGCTGCCTTCGATCCTCCAGGAGGTCGGCTTCTCGAGCGCCCGCGCCGGCACGCTGCATGGGTGGATGCAGCTGGCGGGGGCCGTGCCTGCGCTGCTGCTGATGCCGCTGCTGCACCGGATGCCCGACCAGCGCTGGATCGCCTTCGCGTCGCCCGCACTCAGTGCCTGCGGCCTGGCGGGCCTGCTGGCCCTGCCCGCCTTGACGCCGCTGTGGATCTTCGCCTTCGGCATGGGCATGGGATCGGCATTGATCCTGAGCCTGGCCTTCGTCGGACTGCGCGCGGGCAGCCAGCAGCTCGCCGCGTCGCTCTCGGGCATGTCGCAATGCATCGGCTACCTGCTGGCGGCTGTCGGCCCGACCTTGGTCGGCTTCCTGCACGAAGCCGCGGGCAACTGGACGATGCCGCTCGCGGCCTGCCTGGTGCTGTGCCTGGCGATGTGCGTGCTGGGGCTGTCGGTGGGCCGGGCCGTGCACATCGGCCAGTGAATGGCGCAGGAGGCCGGCGTCGCCGTCGGACTCGCCGTGTTCGGTCGATGGCATGCGTGCTCCAGGTGTCGGGTTCACCGGGGATCGTAGGAGCGCCCTGCCGGCGGCGCCAGGTGCCGGGGCGTGACCGCGGTGTTGCCCTGCGCGCACCAATGCATCGGCGCGCCGCCCCGCGATTGGTGCGCCCGCGGCAACACGGTGCGCCCCGGCGCATGCCTACCGCTGCTGCGCACGCCTGCCTAGCATCGTCGCATCGATCTAACGGAATCTCTCATGAAGCTCTATCACATGCCCGGCGCCTGCTCCCTCGCCGACCTGATCGTTCTCCAGTGGATCGGCGCCGACCACGAGCCGGTTCGCATGAGCCTGGACAGCATCAAGTCGCCCGACTACCTTGCCATCAATCCGGGCGGCACGGTGCCGCTGCTGGCGCACGGCGATCTCTCGCTCACCGAGAACGTCGCCATCCTCGGCTACCTGGCCGACCTGTACCCCGAGGCGCGCCTGCTGGGCGACGGCTCGCCGCGAGCGCGCGCCGAGGTCATGCGCTGGCTGGGCTTTCTCAACTCGGACGTGCACAAGGCGTTCAAGCCGATCTTCACGCCGCAGCGCTTCCTCAAAGACGCGGCGATGGCGCCCCTCCTTGCGGACAACGCGCGCGGCCATGTGCGCGAATACCTCGCGCGGCTGGACGGCCAGCTCGAGGGGCGCGACTGGCTGACTGGCGAACGGTCCATCGCGGACCCGTACCTGTTCGTGCTCTCGCGCTGGTCGGCGGCCAAGAAGGTCGACATGCAGGGCCTGGACAACCTCGCGCGCTTCGCCCGGATGATGGACGCCGACGCCGGCGTGCAAGCCGCGCTGGACGCCGAGCGCAGCATGCCGCAGTAAGCCGGGGTACGCCATGAGACTCTCGCTGGCCTCTTCCCTCGAAGCCACCCCACCGGGCTGCGCCACGTCGAGCGCACTTGCCCGCTGGTACGCAGAACAGCCCGCCGTGCGGCGCCTGTGGGCGATCCGCGCGGCGGACGAGCCCATGCTGCGCGTCATCGTGCTGCTGGAACCCTCGCCAGACGGCGACGAGATCAGCCCCGCCTGGATGGCCCATGGCAGCCGGTGGGCGCGCGACCTGCGCGAGCGGCTGGCGGACGCCGTGCAACTGGAACGCATCGACGGGCCGCTGCCCGAAGAGTTCGAGATCGACGGCGAAGGCGCCGTGCTCTCGGCGCTGTGCTGGCGCGACTCGACCGCGCTCGAAGCCTGAGCGCCAGGAACACGCTCCGTGCCTACCCGCCCCTTCGAATTCCTCAACCGGAACGGACACCGCCTGTCGGGCAGCCTCGAAATGCCGGAGGGCATCCCGCGGGGTTGGGCGCTGTTCGCGCACTGCTTCACCTGCGGCAAGAACAACCTCGCGGCCGTGCGCATCGCGCGGACGCTGGCCAGCGTGGGGATCGGGGTGCTGCGCTTCGACTTCACCGGGCTGGGCGGCAGCGAGGGGAATTTCGCCGACGCGAGCTTCTCGCTGAACGTGCAGGACCTGGTGTCGGCCGCCAGCGCCATGGAGGCCGCCGGCATGCCGCCCCGCCTGCTCATCGGCCACAGCCTCGGCGGCTCCGCCATGCTCGCTGCGGCGGACCGCATTGCGGGCGCGCACGCCATCGCGACCATTGCCGCGCCGTTCGATGTGGCGCAGGTGCTGCACCTGCTGGACCCCGCGGGTCTTGCGCGCCTCCAGACCGAGGGACAGGCGCTGGTCCAGGTGATCGGACGGCCGATGGCGGTCGGCAAGGCCTTCGTGGACGACCTGCGCACGCATGACCCGGGGGCGCGCATCGCGGCCCTGCACCGGCCGCTGCTGCTGCTCCATGCGCCGCAGGACCACACGGTCGACATCGAGAACGCCACGCGCATCTTTCTGGCAGCGAGGCATCCCAAGAGCTTCGTCTCGCTCGACGATGCGGACCACCTGCTGTCGAAGCGCGAGGACGCCGAGCAGGTCGCGCGCCTCATCGCAACCTGGGCGGACCGCTACCTGCCCGAACCGCCCGCCGGCCGCCCGGTTGCGGCGGACGCTGAGGCAGAAGAAACGGGCCTCGGAAAATTCCAGCTCGCGCTGCGCTCGGGCGGCTCGCGCTGGCTCGCGGACGAACCCGAGACGGTGGGCGGGCTCGGTTCGGGCCCGACGCCCTACAACCTGCTGTCGTCCGCGCTCGCCGCCTGCACGACCATGACGCTGCGCCACTACGCCGACAGCAAGGGCTGGCCGGTCACGCGCATCCGCACCGCGGTCAACCACTGCAAGGACAAGGCAATCTCCCCGCCCGACGTCTTCAGCCGGCGGGTGTCGATCGACGGCGCCATCACCGAGGCGCAACGCACACAGCTGCTCGACATGGCGCAGCGATGCCCCGTTCACCGCACCCTCGAAGGCGGAGCGCGCTTCGAGCCCGTGGAAGGCGAGCCACCGGCCTGAACGCGGGCTGCACAGCCAAGGCGCGATTGGTGCCTTGCGGACAACACCGTGATCCATCGCACAGGCCTACCGCGCCGTGCCACCCGATCCTACGATTCATCCATCGCATCAAAGAAGGCAAGACCATGATCAAGATTGCAAGAAGCATCGGACTGACACTGCTGTTCGCCGCGGGCGCAGCAACGGCCCAGAACGCCGCTTCGCACGGCACGCCCAAGGACGCCAAGGTGACGCCGCTGATGACCCAGGAGATGAAGGACATCCCCGGCAAGGAAGTGCTGATGATCACGGTGGACTATCCGCCGGGCGCCGTCGATCCGGTGCATCGCCACGACGCCCACAGCTACGTCTACGTGCTCGAAGGCTCGATCGTGATGGGCGTGAAGGGCGGCACGGAAGTGACGCTGAAGGCCGGCGACACCTTCTACGAAGGCCCCGACGACATCCACACCGTCGGCCGCAACGCGAGCAAGACCAAGCCTGCGAAGTTCGTCGTCATGCTCGTGAAGAACAAGGGTGCCGAGTTCTTCATTCCAGTGAAATAACCCACCGGTTGCATTCCACCCGCCGCAACGAAGATGACGGGTGTCAGATCGCCGAGGCGGCTGTAATGAGGCGTGCACTTTCCACCCGTTCGTGCACGGGACAGACTCACGTCGGCGCGGTGTCCCCGCGTAAATCCGACCAGCAACACAGCGACGCGGCGGGTGGAAGGCATCCCTTGCTTCCTGCAACAGGGGGCCGGCACAAGTACACAGGACCTCTGCCATGAAACTCTTCTACATGCCCGGAGCCAGCGCACTGGCCGACCACATCGTGCTCGAGTGGTCCGGCCAGCCCTACGAGGCGGTGCGCATGGACCGCCGCAGCATCAAGATGCCGGAGTACCTGGCGCTCAACCCGGCCGGCGTGGTGCCGCTGCTCGTGCACGGCGACTTCACGCTGAGCGAGAACGTCGCCATCCTCGGCTACCTCGCGGACCTGCATCCGCAGCTGCAGCTGGCGGGCGACGGTTCGCCGCGCGCGCGGGCGGAGGTCATGCGCTGGCTCGGCTTCCTGAACTCCGATGTGCACAAGGCGTTCAGGCCGATCTTCTTTCCCGAGCGCTATCTGCCGGACGACGGCCTGGCGGCGCAGCTGGCCGCCACGGCGCGCGGCCACGTGCGCGAGTACCTTGGGCGGCTCGACGCGCAGCTCGAAGGCCGCGAATGGCTCACGGGCCGGCGCTCCATTGCCGACGCGTACCACTTCGTGATGCTGCGCTGGGCCATCGGCACGAAGGTCGGGCTGCACGGCTTCGAAAACCTGACGGCCTTCGTTCGCCGGATGCATGCCGACGAGGGCGTGCATGCGGCCCTCGTGATGGAGGAAGGCCTGGCGCCACGCACCGAGCGCGCGCACAGCGCGCCCGATCAATTGATGCGCCTGAACGAACGGATCCGCGACAACCTGGCCACCACGCTGAACGCCGAAGTGGTCGGGCTGGTGGAGTACAGCGAAGGCGACGGCGCCGAGCTCGAAGTGCGCCGGGGCCTCGTGGAGATCGAGGTCTCGCGGATGGACACGGTCTTCAGCTGGCAGGACGAAAACTACCGCGGCCAGGCGGCCATTCCCTTCCAGAATTTCTCGCGCTATGTCAGCAATGGCGCGATCCGGCTCGATCTGTAGATACACAACCTGCAAACGCCATGAAAAATTCCGCCCCCCTCACCCCCTTGCATGCAAAGGTGTGCGCATGACCGCCGGCTGCCCCCACCTGGAGCAGGTCCGCCCGGTCACGCCAACCACCACAGGTTGCGAGGAATGCCTGCGTTCCGGCGGCCGCTGGGTCCACCTGCGCATGTGCCTCAGTTGCGGCCACGTCGGATGTTGCGACTCCTCGCAGGGAAAGCACGCGACCGGCCACTTCCACGAAACCGGCCATGCGGTCATTCAGTCCGCGGAGCCCGGCGAATCCTGGAGATGGTGCTATGTCGACCACAAGCTCGTCTGACAGCGCCGCCGATGCGGTGTTCGACGCCACGGGCATCGCCGCCCGTGCCAAGCGCGCCGGCGACCTTGCGCCCGACGCGACCCTGCCGGACGGTGCCGGCCGCCTGGTCCGACTGTCGGACGAATGGCGCAAGGGCCCGCTCGTGCTGGTGTTCTACCGCGGCGGCTGGTGCGGCTACTGCAGCCTCCAGCTGCGGGCCTGGCACCAGCGGGCGGACGACCTGGCGCGGCTCGGCGCCACGCTCCTTGCGATCTCGCCGCAGACGCCCGACCATTCGATGCGTACGGCCGAGGACAACCAGTTCACGTTCACCGTGCTCAGCGATTCCAACCTCGAAGCCGCCAGCGGCTTCGAGCTGGCCTTCACGCTCCCGCCCGAGCTCGTCAGCTTCTACGGCTCGGTGGGCACCGACATTCCCGTCCTGAACGGCAACGGCCTGTGGGTGTTGCCGGTTCCGGCGACCTATGTGATCGATGAGGATGGCCGCATCCGTTTCGCCCACATCGAGGAGGACATCCGGAAGCGCGCAGAGCCGGCCGATGTGCTGCGCGCAATCGAAGACATGGTCCGCGGCCGCGCCCTTGCGGCAGCCAGTGCCCCCTGAAGGTCCCATGCGACGAAGCCCGCCAGTGAGTGACTGGCGGGCTTCCTGCGATGGGCCTCAGGCGATTCGCAGCTTCACTCGGGCGTGCCGCCGGGAACGGGCTTGCGGCGATTCGGCTTGCGCGTATCGCGCGTCTGGTGGCGCTTCTCGCCGGCAATGGCGGCCGTGTCGGTTCCGATTGCGCCGCCTTCGGCGGTCTTGACCGTGTCGCCCGAGGCCACGGCGGCCCTGCCTGGCGCCTTGGCCGCCACCCTGGCCTGGGCCCGCACCTGGGGCTTGCTGTCGGTGACGGCCTGGTTCTCCGCCGATTGCGCGAAGACGCTCGCCGCGGCCAGGAAGGCGGCCGTCATGACGGTGATGTGCTTGATCATTTGATGGACTTTCCGAAAGTGAATGGAGGACGCCGCATTGCCGCAAGCGTCCAAAAAATTCTAGGACGCAGCCGCGCCGGATTTCGCCTTCGGCTGGTGCCATTTCGGAAACATGCCGAGTCCCTGGCCGGATTGTTGCGCGTTGGGCAACACCGTGAAGCCCCGCACATGGCTACCGGCGGCACCTTCTCCAACCTACGCTACCTCCTGTCTGCGCGGTCTTCGCAAGACGGATGACTCAGCCGTTCCGAGTCCAGGCATCCGCCACCCATTCCAGGAGTTAGTCGTGACCCAACGTGTCAACTATGTCGAGCAATCGCCCGAACTCTTCAAGAAGTTCGTCGAGTTCCTCAACGCGATCAAGGAAGGCGCCATCGAAGAGCCGATCCGCAACCTGGTGTCGATCCGCACCTCGCAACTCAACGGCTGCGCGTTCTGCCTGGACATGCACGTCAAGCAGGCCAGGATCCAGGGCGAGCGCGAGCTGCGCCTGTACCACCTGGCCGCATGGCGCGAATCGACGCTGTTCATTCCGCGCGAACGTGCGGCGCTGGCCTGGACCGAGGTGCTGACCAGGCTGCCCGAGCAAGGCGTGCCCGACGACATCTACGAGCGCGTGCGCACGCAGCTGTCGGAGAAGGAAATCTCCGACCTCACTTTCCTCATCATGTCCACCAACGCATGGAGCCGCCTGAACATCGGCTTCAAGAGCGTGCCCGGCGCCTCGGACAAGGTCTTCGGCCTGGACAAGGCAAAGCTCGCCTGATCCGCGCCGCCGGGAACCACCTTCGCCAACCAACCAGCCCCTTGCGGGCCAAAGGAAATCACCATGAAGATCGTCGTCATCGGCGGCTCGGGCCTCATCGGCTCCAAGGTCGTCAGCAAGCTGCGCGAAGCCGGCCATGAGGTCGTTGCCGCATCGCCCGCATCGGGCGTCAACACCATCACCGGCGAAGGCCTGGCCGAGGCCCTCAAGGGCGCGCAGGTGGTGCTGGACGTGGCCAACTCGCCTTCGTTCGAGGACAAGGCCGTGCTCGAATTCTTCGAGACCTCGGGGCGCAACCTCCTGGCCGCGGAAGCCGTGGCCGGCGTGAAGCACCACGTCGCGCTGTCGGTGGTCGGCACCGACCGCCTCTCCGAAAGCGGCTACTTCCGCGGCAAGATCGCGCAGGAAAAGCTGATCCGCGAATCGAAGATTCCCTACACCATCGTCCATTCGACGCAGTTCTTCGAATTCCTCGGTGGCATTGCGCAGTCGGGCACCGACGGCGACACCGTGCGCCTCTCGCCGGCCTTCGTGCAGCCGATCGCATCGGACGACGTCGCAACTGCCGTGGCCGACTACACCCTGGGCAAGCCGGTGAATGGCGTGGTCGAGATTGCCGGCCCCGAGCGCGTTCGCCTGTCCGACCTGGTGCAGCGCTTTCTCGCCAAGACCAGCGATCCGCGCAAGGTCGTCCAGGACGTGCACGCGCGCTACTTCGGTGCGGAGCTGAAGGACGAAACGCTGGTGCCGGGCCCCAACCCGCGCATCGGCGCGCTCGGCTTCGAAGCCTGGTTCGCGCTGCCCAAGCCGGCACGCTGACACAAAGACCACCTTCGGCCACATCGGGATGCGGCCGGGGGTTCCTGCCCCACGGCCCTCCTCTCCCATCCTGATGACGCCATGCCCGACAGCTCCGTACTCTCCACACTCGCCTCGACGAACCTGGCCGACATCAGCCGCGGACGCTACGTCGTCGATCCCGCACATTCGCAGGTGCTGTTCAGGGTGTCGCACTTCGGCATCTCGACCTATTTCGGCGAATTCACGGGCCCTTGCGGCACGCTCGACATTCCGCTGTCGGCACACGGCAGCGACACGCGGCTCGCGGTGTCCGTGCCCGTCGCCAACGTGAGGACCACGAGCCCCATCCTGGATGGCGAACTCAAAAGCCGAGACTGGCTGGACGCCGAGCGGTTTCCGTTGGTCTCCTTCGACTTTGCCGCGCCGCTTTCCCTGGCTGCGAATTCATTCCAGGTGGCCGGCGCCCTCGCCCTGCACGGCGTGACGCGCAACGCCACATTCGACGTGAGCTTCGTCGGCGCCGGCATGAATCCGGCAAAGCAGGTCTACACGGTCGGCTTCGACATCCGGGGCCGCATCCGCCGCAGCGACTACGGCGTGACCGCCGCGCTCCCGATGATCGGCGACGAGCTGGGTCTCATCATCAGTGCGGCTTTCGAACTCGAAGCCCCTGCCGCCTGAGCGTGCTCTTGCGCAACACCATTGAACAGAAGCCCGGAATGCCCACGCCGAGAGATACAACCCCAGTTTCTGCAGCACAAGCCGCGCAATCCAGCCCGCTGCAACCGCCTCCCGTCACGCTGCTCGACAGGTACAAGGGGCAGGAATTCGAGCCGATCTATTCGACCGTCGTCACGGTGAGCGGCGGCGAAGCGGAGCACGGACGGGCCTCGGGCGTGGCGCGCTCCGACGACGGCAACCTGAACCTGGAGCTTCGGCTTCCGGCCGCGCTGGGAGGCGGCGGTGGCGGCACCAACCCGGAGCAGCTGTTCGCGGCGGCCTATGCCGCATGCTTCCATGGGGCGTTGAACCTGCTGGCCGCGAAGAAGAAGATTCCGGTTCATGACGCCACCGTGGAGGCGTCCGTCGTTTTCGGGCGCGACCCCGTCGACGGACTCTTCGTGCTCACCGCCGATGTGCGGATCCATTTGCCCGACGTCGAGAAATGCGTGGCCGAAGAACTGGTGCGCAGCACGGAAAGATTTTGTCCCTATGCGAAGATGGCCCGCAACGGCATCACGAGCATCGTTGCAGTCGCCGCCTAGGAACTCACAGACCGGCGCCGCGCTCCATCGGCGCTCCCCTTCCCTGCGTTGAGAAAGCCCCTCCATGAGCGATTCATCCGACACCCCGCGCAAAACCTCCCTGACCACCGCCTTCGGCGCCCCCGTGCCCGACAACCAGAACAGCCTCACGGCCGGCGCGCGCGGCCCGCTGCTGATGCAGGACGTGTGGCTGCTCGAAAAGCTCGCCAACTTCAACCGCGAGGTCATCCCGGAGCGCCGCATGCACGCCAAGGGCTCCGGCGCCTTCGGCAGCTTCACCGTCACGCACGACATCACGCAGTACACCCGCGCCAAGCTCTTCAGCGCCGTGGGCAAGAAGACCGAGATGTTCGCGCGCTTCACCACGGTGGCCGGCGAGCGCGGCGCGGCCGATGCCGAACGCGACATCCGCGGCTTCGCGCTCAAGTTCTATACGGAAGAAGGCAACTGGGACCTGGTGGGCAACAACACGCCCGTGTTCTTCCTGCGCGACCCGCGCAAGTTTCCGGACCTGAACAAGGCCGTCAAGCGCGACCCCCGCACCAACCTGCGCAGCGCCACCAACAACTGGGACTTCTGGACGCTGCTGCCCGAGGCGCTGCACCAGGTCACCATCGTGATGAGCGACCGCGGCATCCCGGCCAGCTACCGCCACATGCACGGCTTCGGCTCGCACACCTACAGCTTCGTCAATGCGCAGGACGAGCGCTTCTGGGTCAAGTTCCACTTCCGGACGCAGCAGGGCATCAAGAACCTCACCGATGCCGAGGCCGCGGCCCTGGTCGGCGGCGACCGCGAGAGCCACCAGCGCGACCTGTTCGAAGCCATCGAGGGCGGCGACTTCCCCAGGTGGACGCTCTCCGTGCAGGTGATGCCCGAAGCCGATGCAGAGAAGGTGCCCTACCACCCCTTCGACCTGACCAAGGTCTGGCCCAAGAAGGACTACCCGCTGATCGAGGTGGGCGTGATGGAGCTGAACCGCAATCCCGCGAACTTCTTCGCCGACGTGGAGCAGAGCGCGTTCGCGCCCAGCAACCTGGTGCCCGGCATCGGCGTGTCGCCCGACAAGATGCTGCAGGCGCGCCTCTTCGCCTATTCGGATGCGCAGCGCTACCGCCTGGGCGTGAACCACCACCAGATCCCGGTGAACGCCGCGCGCTGCCCGGTGCACAGCAACCACCGCGACGGCGCGATCCGGGTGGACGGCAACTACGGCGCCGCGCCGCACTACGAGCCCAACAGCTTCGGCCAGTGGCAGGAGCAGCCCGGCTACCGCGAGCCGCCGCTCAAGCTGCGCGGCGATGCGGACTTCTGGAATTTCCGCGAGGACGATGCCGACTACTACAAGCAGCCCGGCGACCTGTTCCGCCTGATGACGCCGGCGCAGCAGCAGGTGCTGTTCGACAACACGGCGCGCGCCATGGGCGATGCGCCCGGGTTCATCAAGCGCCGCCACATCGGCAACTGCGCCAAGGCCGATGCGGCCTATGGGGCGGGCGTGGCAAGGGCGCTGGGTCTCTAAGGCGCCCCTGCCTCAGGACAACCCTTCGAGTTCCGCCGCAAGGAACTCGATGAAAAGCCGCGCACGCGCCGGCGCCTGGCGCCCGAAGGCATGCAGGGCCGAGACGGTCACGAGCGGCAACGGCTGCGACGGCAGCACGGGCACCAGCCGGCCGGCGTCGATGTCGTCCTGCACGAACAGGCGCAGGATCTGCACGATGCCCAGGTCGCCAAGTGCCGCGATGCGCAGCGCGACGCTGTTGTCCGTGTCGAATACGCCGGCCGGGTTCAACACGCTGCCATCGGCAAAGCGGATCGGAAACGCCTTGCCGCCCAGCATGTAGCGCACGTGCGCGTGGCTGTGCAGGGCCTCGATCGAATCGGGCGTGCCGCGGCGCGCCAGATACACGGGCGACGCCACCAGCACGAGCGGCAGGTCGGCAAGGCGCCGCGCCGTGAGGTCGGAGTCGGCCACCTGCCCCGCGCGAATGGCGATGTCGTAGCCCTCGCGGATCAGGTCGACATGGCGGTCGGCAAGGCTCATCTCGAGCTTCAGCTCCGGGTGCCTGGGCAGGAACCTGCCGATCACCGGCTCCAGCAGGATGCGCCCGAGGTCTCCGGGCGCCGTGATGCGCAGCACGCCCTGCGCAATGCCGGCGGGCCGCATCGCGTCGCCGGCCTGGTCGAGCGCGCGCAGCAGCGGCGCGATGCGCTCGTAGTACGCAGCGCCCTCCTGCGTGAGCGACAGCATCCGCGTGGAGCGCTGGAAGAGCCGCACGCCGAAGCGCTGCTCCAGCCGCGCCACACTCTTGGAGACCGCCGAGGGCGACGTCCCCAGCGTCCGCGCGGCCGCACTGAACGAGCCGGCCTCCACGGCGCTGGCAAAGGCCACCAATCCGGGCGCCTGGTCGAGAACATTCATTGAAGACTCCGGGGCACAAGTGTTTTCATTCTTGCCCACTACTGAAGTGCAGGTGAACAACCTAGATTGAAGGCTACTCTCTTCGTTGAACAAGGAAAAGCATCATGCAAAAGCTCTCTGGCAAAGTGGCGGTGATCACCGGAGGCAACAGCGGCATCGGCCTGGCGTGCGCCCAGGCTTTCGCGGCGGAAGGCGCCCGCGTCGTCGTCGTAGGACGCCGCCAGGACGCCGTGGACACGGCATTGGCGCGCATCGGTCCGGACGCGATGGGCTTCGTCGGCGACGTGGCCGACCTTGCAATGCACGACCGCCTGCTCGCCGCGGTGAAGGCACGGTTCGGCGCCATCGACATCTATGTGGCGAATGCGGGAACGGCGATTCTCGAGCCGTCCTCTGCCGTGACCGTGGACAACTACGACGCGCAGTTCGCCACCAATACACGCGCGGTGTTCTTCGGCGTGACCAAGGCACTGCCGTTCATGCGCGACGGCGGCTCGATCATCCTCACGAGCTCGATCGCCGGCAGCAAGGTGATGGACAACCACGCGGTCTACGCCGGCAGCAAGGCCGCCATCGAGGCCTTTGCACGCAACTGGGCACTCGAGCTCAAGGACCGCCGCATCCGGGTCAACGTGCTGAGCCCCGGCCCGGTCGACACGCCGATCCTCGCAAAGCTGGGCATCACGGAATCCGCACGGCCTGATTTCGACCAGCGCATGGCGGCAGCGATCCCGTTGGGTCGCCTGGGCCAGCCGAATGACCTGGCGCAAGCGGCGCTGTTCCTGGCGAGCGACGACAGCGTGTTCGTCACGGGCGTCAACCTGAAGGTCGACGGTGGCATGGCGCTGGCCTGAAGGGCCATGCCTTCTGGCGCCATCTCTTCAGAGGCGTGTCCACCAGATGCAGGCAGATCGCCGCCATCGTGAACGAGAACGCAAGGGTCGCGCTCAGCGTGATCCACAACGGCTGCGTACTGCGCAGCAGCAAAGCCAAGGGGAAGTGCCAGAGATAGATGCCATAGGACAGCCTGCCGATGTAGGCCATGGGCCGCGACGCGAGGAATGCCGCTCGCCCATGTTCTGCGGCAAAGCAGATCAGCACGAAGGCCGACAACTCCGCCGATGTGATGCGCAGCGTGACCGCCTGGACCTGGTCGCTCGTCGGCAGCGAAGGCAGGGCGATCAGGACCAGCAGCGCCATGCAAGCCATGGCGAGCGCGTGCTTCGACACCTTGAAATGGGCCAGTGCCGCAATGGCCCCGAGCAGGATGCCGCTCATTCGCGTGTCGAAACGGAAATACGCCTGCTGCCAGGTCCAGTTCATGGCCACGAAATACCGCCATGCAGTCACTGCCAAAAATGCCGACACCAGCCATCCGACCGGACGCCGCGTTCGCAGAAAGAGCGGCAGCACGAGAGGCCACAGCAGGTAGAACTTTTCTTCCACGCCGAGGGACCATGTGTGGCCGATGGTGTAGGCCAGCTCCCGGAAGGCCAGCGCATAGTCGTAGACGTAGAGTGCGGCGAGCACGGCGGACAGCCAGCGATCGTCCGCCGGCCAGAGGATGGGGGCCAGCCCCACGTAGACCGCAACCATGAGCAGCAGCGTCGGATACAAGCGCAACGCCCGGCGCGCATAGAAGCGGCCGATCTCGATGCCGCCATGACGGTATTCCGCCGTCAGCAGCGAAGTGATGAGATAGCCGGAAAGAACGAAAAAAACGTCCAGCCCGATAAAGCCGCCGCGCGCACCGGGGACTTCGCAGTGAAACAGCACGACCGCGAGGATGGACAGCGCGCGAACGCCGTCGAGCGCCGGGTTGTAGGGCATGGACATCTGTCCGTGCTCAGCGAATGGCCAGCGGGTCCGGCCGGCACGGCTGCAGGATCGTCTCGCCGCACGCCGGATAGCCTGCAGGTCCCTTCACGTCCTTCAGCACGCCGAGCCGCACCACGGAGTCGTACCTGGCGTTGTGCAGCACATGGACGCGCTGCTTCTGCGTGAAGGTGTCGAACACCAGGCCACCGGTCTGTGCGGGCGTGTCGATCCAGATCCGCAGCCGCGAGCCGGCGCGAAAGTAGTGGCCCATCTTGTGGATCTCGACGCGGGCGAGGACCGGCCGGCCCGGCAGCAGCGGCATCGGCTGCTCCGGCCGTTCGAGCCGAACGGGCAACAGCGGGGTCGAGCGCGCCGTGTCCAGGGCGCGGTTCGACAAGCGCAGCCAGCCGCGCTGGACATAGATCTCCTGCCCGTCCGGCCGGAGTTCCGTGACGGTGACCTGCAGGTCGGCGTCGCCGGCGCCGGCCGTGACCCAGAGGTCGGCGCTGCCCGGTCCGTAGACCATCATGTCCTCATCCAATGGCGGCGATGTGTAGGCCACGCCCGTGGTCTTCCAGTCGCCAGGCAGCGGGCCCCAGAAGCTCCTTCCCGCAATGTCGTTGACGGCCACACCGGCGCCCGGGTAGTCGAAGCTATCGGCAGCGCCGGAGCCAGGGGCATCGGCGAGGGTCTGGCCCGCACCCAGGTGGAACGCCTTGACGGCCAGGTCATCGCTGCGGATCGAGCCTCTTTGCACCACCCAGCGGGCCCTGGCGGAAACGCGCCGCTCCAGTGCGTTGCCGCCTGCTTCGGAGCTTTCCATCCATACGGTGGTGCGTGGTGTGTCACGCTCGAATCCGTTGTTCTCTCCCTTGACGAAGCGGTCGAGAAAACGCACGGCCATCGCCTGGAAATCCGCGGCCAGGTACATGTCGTGCCGGCCGTTGGTCTGCACCGACCACAGCCTGGCGGGATCGAGCCGGGACTGGTAGTAGCCGCTGCGCGGCGTGATGGCCTGGTCCTGGAACGCTTCGAGCGACAGCACGGGAACCTGCACGCGGTCGGCATGCGGCGCCAGGTCGAAGCTCTTCATGCGCTCGTCCCGCAAGGGATGCGACAGGAACAGGTGCATCACGGAGTTCGTGTCTTCGGCCGCGAGGTTCTTCGGGATCTGCGCCAGGCAGGCGGCATCGCCCTCTTCCCTTGCCGTCTGCGCGACCACCTTCTCCCAGTAGGCGCGCATGGAGCCGCGCAGCGGCGTGATGAAGCCGGGCGCCGGCACGCCGCCGGGCATCAAGGCGTCGCGGAAGTCCGTCAACACCATGCCGGGCACGATGGCCCGAAGGTGCGGCGGCCGGTGCTGCGCCGTCGCCAGTTGGGAAGAACCACCGTACGACCAGTTGACCATGCCGACCTTGGCGTTGGACCACGCTTGCGACGCCGCGAACTCGACGGCCTCGGCGCCGTGTCTTCCGAGCTGTGGCCGCGTGTACTCCAGCGGGCCTGCGGAGCATCCGCTGCCCGCGGCGTTGACGCCCATCACCGCATAGCCGGCGTCGACAAGCCGCCTGTCGAGTTCGATGGACATCGATGTCTTGTACTGGAGATAGGGCGTTCCTCCGATCGAGCCGGCGTCGTACCCGTTGATGCTCAAGATGACGGGGAACCTGCCCGATGCCTTCGGCAGGAGCACGCTGTAGCGCAGCCTGATTCCGTCGGATATCTTGAAGTAACCGGTGAGGCGCTTCGCCCAGAAT
This sequence comes from Variovorax sp. 01N425, assembly GCF_056399465.1. NCBI lineage: Bacteria > Pseudomonadati > Pseudomonadota > Betaproteobacteria > Burkholderiales > Comamonadaceae > Variovorax > Variovorax sp. 01N425. The sequence goes on from NZ_JBFTRJ010000005.1 coordinate 116,241, forward strand.
GGTGCGGCCGGTCCCCGCTCGGGGAAATCGAAAGGCGGCGACAACGGCAGGCCCGTGTCGGGATCCAGCGGGGCATCCTGCCCATGTGCCGCGAGCGACGTGACGAACGCCGTGGCGAGTGTGATGGCGGCGGCGATGAGCTTCTTCATGGTTCTTGTACTCGAGGGCTTGCTGGATCGGCGGCGGGAGGCGATGTTAGGGCATCGCTGCGCTGTCGGCAGTCCTGCGCACGACAAACCTTGGCGCTGGAAAGTACATACCGGCCAAGGCTGTCTTGCGGGCGCGACCAGCGGCTCGGATCACGCCATCGAACCGATTGATGTCCGTCGCTCAACACGGTGCAGCCCCGCACGTGGCTAGTAGCCCTCCCTGCTCAAACCTACGATCGAAGCGGCTATCAAGATCCTCACACACGCACGGAAAGATTCAGATGACGGATTCAGTAACCCCGACCCGCATGGACGACCGCATGGACTTCGTGCGGCGCGGACTGCTGCGCGGCGCGGTGGCGGGTGCGGGCATCGCTGGACTGGGCCTGGCGCTGGGCGGCAGCGTGGCATTCGCGAAGGGCATCGGATTCCCCGCCCTCGCACTGGGCCGCTTGAAGAACGTCGATGCCGGCGTCCTGAACATCGCCTACTGCGAGGCAGGCCCGGCAGACGGCCCCGCGGTGGTGCTGCTTCACGGTTTCCCGTATGACATCGAGGCGTACGCGGAGGTCGCCCCCCTCCTCGCGTCCGCGGGTTGCCGCGTGATCGTTCCCTATCTGCGCGGCTTCGGCCCCACGCGCTTCCTGAATGCAGGCACGCTGCGTTCGGGCGAATTCGCGGCATTCGGCGCGGACCTGCTGGCGCTGCTCGATGCATTGGCGTTGCCGCGTGCGGTGCTGGCGGGATACGACTGGGGCGGCAAGGCGGCCAGCGCCGTGGCCGCCCTCTGGCCCGAGCGCTGCGCGGGCTTGGTGTCGGGCAACGGCTATGCCTTCACGGAACCGTCCGCGGCATTGGTTCCGGCGCTGCCCGAAAGCGAGATTCCGCTCTGGTGGCAGTTCTACTTCCAGACCGAGAGAGGGCGCGCCGGCTACACAAAGTACCGCCGCGAGATGAACCGGTTCTTCTGGAAGCAGTGGTCCCCGACCTGGCGCTTCGACGACGCGACCTTTGCGCGCACCGCCGGATCGTTCGACAACCCCGACCACGTCGATGTCTCCATCCATTCGTTCCGCCACCGATTCGGCGCAGTCAAGGGAGACCCCGCCTATGCCGAGATCGATCGCAGGCTTGCATCGCTGCCCGCGATACCGGTGCGGACGGTGACACTGGACGGCTCCGACGACAGCGCCCATGGCCCGACCGACGGTTCGGCCCAGGCGGCGAAGTTCACCGGGCCACGCACACACCGCGTGATACCGGGGGCGGGACACAACCTGCCGCAAGAGGCGCCAGGGGCGTTTGCGGACGCGGTGCTCGAACTGGTGCGCGCGGACCGCCGCACGCGTTGAGCTTGCGCAACACCGCACTCCCGATCCAGGGGAGAACCCTTCTTCACCCACCAGGATTTCCCGATGTCCGATCCAAACAAATTGCCCCGCCGCTCATTTCTGGAGAAAGCGGCCATCGGTGTCGTTACCTCCCAGTTCGCGGCAGGCGTTCCAGCTTTCGCACAGACGCGCGCCGCGTCGAGGCCGCTCAAGCGCCTCGAGCCACTCAAGAGCATCGAGGCCGGCGTGCTGAACATCGGCTATGCGGAACTGGGGCCTGCGAACGGCGCACCGATCCTGCTTTTGCATGGCTGGCCCTACGACATCCATACCTATGCCGAGGTTGCGCCGATCCTGGCCTCGCAGGGGTACAGAGTCATCGTCCCGTATGTGCGCGGCTATGGCACGACGCAATTCATTTCCAGCGAGACGCCTCGCAACGGTCAACAGGCGGTGCTGGCCGTTGACATCATTGCGTTGATGGATGCGCTGAAGATCCAGCAGGCCACTGTCGGCGGCTGCGATTGGGGCGCTCGGACGGCCTGCATCCTCGCAGCCTTGTGGCCGGAGCGCGTCAAGGCCCTTGTCTCCGTCAGCGGTTATCTGATCGGCAACAGGGAGTCGGGCAAGGCTCCTTTGCCACCGAAAGCCGAACTGCAGTGGTGGTACCAGTACTACTTCGCCACCGAGCGCGGCCGTGCCGGCTACGAGAAGAACCGGCACGACTTCTCGAAACTGATCTGGCAGATCGCTTCTCCCAAATGGGCCTTCGACGATGCCACCTTCGACCGCAGCGCTGCCGCCCTGGAGAACCCGGACCATGTCGCCGTCGTGATCCACAACTACCGCTGGCGGCTCGGCCTGGCCGAAGGCGAATCGAAGTACGACGACCTGGAGAACCGGCTCGCCAAGGCTCCGGTCATCACCGTCCCCACGATCACTTTCGAAGGCGATGCCAACGGTGCACCGCATCCTGAGGCGAGCGCCTACGCCGGGAAGTTCTCGGGCAGGTACGAACATCGCGTGGTCAGCGGCGGGATCGGGCACAACCTGCCCCAGGAGGCGCCCCAGGCTTTCGCCGCCGCCGTGGCGGAACTCGCCCGCCTCTGAAAGTGCCTCTGGGCCTCAACTCTGGCAAGTCGACAAGGACCTGCATGTGGGTCAAGTCCTGGACGGAAATTGCTCCGCTAGTCGATTCAAGACGCTGCTCAACGCGCAGTTCGGACGACCAGCACCGCCTGCAGTGACGCAATCTAGTACGGCGCCAGAGAAGCGCGTAGCATGCGACCGGCTTTGCGAACTCGCGTTCTCCAACGCTTCTTCCATCGGTTTCATGGAGTGGGTTGTGGCACAGGAAAAAATCGATTTCGTAGTGAATAGTTCGGTACTACGCCGCCGGCTTCTTCGCGGCGTGGGCGCCGCGGTAGGCGCCTCCATCGTCCTGCCACGATGGGCGCATGCACAGGCCGCCGCGGGCGGACCGGCGGCGCCGCCGAGCACCATCACCCAGCCGCCGCGCGACTTCAGTGCGCGCGGGGCTCCCACCACCTACTTCACCGATCCCGACGTGCTCACCGTCGATCCGGTGTTCGATGGCCTGCGCCAGCCCAACGCCTCGATCCAGCGGCTGTGGACCGGCGCGTTGTGGTCCGAAGGACCGGCATGGAATTCGGTCGGCCGCTTTCTGGTCTGGAGCGACATCCCGAACAATTGCCAACTGCGATGGAGCGAGGACGACGGCCACGTCAGCGTTTTCCGCTCGCCGTCCAACAACAGCAACGGCAACTCCTTCGACCACCAGGGAAGGCAGCTGTCCTGCGAGCATCTGACGCGGCGCGTGGTGCGCTACGAGCTCGACGGCTCGGTGACCGTCCTCGCGTCGAGCTTCAACGGCAAGCGGCTCAATTCGCCCAACGACGTCGTCCCGCATCCCGACGGCAGCTACTGGTTCACCGACCCGCCCTACGGCGCCCAGCTCTACGAGGGCACGGTCGATGCCGCGGGCGGACCCGCGAACAAGGCCGGCCGGCTGAACCCCAGGCTCGGGCAGCCGCCGGAGATCGGCTTCTACAAGCGCGAACTGCCGACTGCGGTCTACCGCCTCGACAAGAGCGGAACGCTCACGCAGGTCGCCGGCGAAGACCTGGTGCCGGACCCGAACGGCCTGTGCTTCTCGCCCGACTTCAAGAAGCTCTATGTCGTCAGCACCGGGCAGGGGCCGGGCGACACCGTCGCCGGCGGCAAGGGCGACATGTACGTGTTCGACGTCGGTACCGACAACAAGCTCCACAACGGCAAGCTCTTTGGCAACTTCACGATCGATGGCGTGAAGTGCGGCCCCGACGGCGTGCGTGCCGACGTCGACGGCAACCTCTGGTGCTCCAGCAACGCCGGCCGCAGCGTGGGCTACAACGGCGTCACGGTATGGACGCCGCAAGGCCGGCTGATCGGTCGCATCCGGCTGCCGGAGGTCTGCGGCAACATCTGCTTCGGTGGTCCCAAGCGCAACCGCCTGTTCATGGCGGCCAGCCAGTCGTTGTATGCCGTCTATACGGCGACCCAGGGCGCGGCGCCTGCTTAGCACGGCAGCGACGACGCGCGCCCCACCGTGGGCGCCCCCCTTTTTACTTCGCCGCAATGCTCTCGGGCATTGCCGACGAGTGATGGTGCGCAATCAGCCACTGGCCGTTGAGCCATTCGTACACATAGGTGTAGCGGGCGTGCACCGCCTTGCCGTCCTTGAACTTGAAGGTGTAGGTGCCGATGTCCTGCGCGACATTGCAGCCGACCCGGATCGTGCGCGAATCGATCTTGCCTTGCGGCGCCCCCTTGAGGAACTTGACGAAGTAGTCGCGGATTTCGGCCGGACTGGTGCGCGGCTGGTTCGACACCGTGGCCAGCAGCACGCCGTCAGGAGCGTAGTTGGCCACCACCTTGTCGGGATCCTGCGTGGCGAGGGAGGCATTCCAGCGATCGAACAGTGCCTCGATCTGGCGTTCGCTGGCGGGAACACAACTTGCGCTCGCGGCCGTCTGTGCCAACACGGAGGTCGACATGCAAAGCGCCAACACAGCGGCAGCGGGAAGAAGCTTGGAAAAACGCGGGATCATCGAAGAGTCCATTCATGCAAGTGGTTAAACACAGGACTCATTGTTCGAGGGGCGAATGAACATCCATCGCGGCGGCGATGAACGTGTGTCGAACACAAGATGAACGCCGAATGAACGGCCTGGCTAGCCCGCCGTCTCGCTGATGCGGTATCCGAGGCCGCGCACGGTCTGCAGCAGCTGCACCGCGTGGTCGCCGTCGATCTTCATGCGAAGTCGCCGCACGTAGACATCCACGATATTGGTGAGCGGATCCTCGTGCGTGCCCCAGACATTGGCCAGGATGCGTTCGCGGCTGTACACCCGCCCGGGTGCGCTCATGAGCAGCTCGAGAAATGCCAGTTCCTTGGCCGTCAGCGTGATCGGCTGCCCCGCGCGCTCCACGCGCATGCGTTCGCGGTCCAGCACCAGGTTGGCCACCCGCAAGGTCGTGACCCGCGGCCTGAGGTCCCGGCCGCGGCGCAGCAGCGCCTCGATGCGCGCGAGCAGTTCCTCGAAGTCGAAGGGCTTGGTCAGGTAGTCGTCGGCGCCGAGGCGCAGGCCGTTCACCTTGTCTTCGGTCGTGCTCATGGCGGTCAGCATCAGCACCGGCGTCTGGCCGCCCTCGGCGCGGAAGGTCTGGCACAGCTCCAGGCCGTTGATGCCCGGCAGCATCAGATCGAGGATCAAAAGCGCGAGGTCTCCGCGGCGCGCCAGCTCCAGCCCCTGCGGACCGGTGCGGGCATGCGTCACCGCAAAGCCTTCCGCCTTCAGCCCGCGGACCAGGAAATCGGCGACACGGGGATCGTCTTCGACAATCAGGATGCTTCTGTTCATGGCTGCAGGGCACTGGCCTCGAATTCGTGGATCGGCAGGCGTGCAAGAACGATGCGAACTTCAGTCCCTTCCTCGGGCCAGCTCTGGATCTCGATGTGCCCGCGATGAGCCTTGACGATGGCCTGCGCGATGGAAAGGCCGATGCCGCTGCCATCCGCCCGGTGCGCGCGTGCCCGCTGGCCGCGGACGAAGCGCTCGAACACCCGGGGCAACTCGTCTTCGCCGATGCCGATGCCGTGGTCGCGGACCACGATGGCGACTTCGTCTGCGGCAACGTGGCAGCCCAGACGCACCTTGCCGTCTGGACGGGAATAGCGGATGGCGTTGTCCAAGACGATCATCACCGCCTGGCGCAGCCGGTCGCCGTCTGCGCGAACCATGACCGTTTCCACCACGGGCTCGCAGGTCAGCGCGGCCCCATGCAGCGCCGCCAGGGCCTCGCCCTGTTCCACGACCTCGCTCAGCAGCATCGAGAGATCCAAGGGGGACGGCTGGATCACCAGCTGGTCGGCTTCGGCCCGCGCGATCAGGAGCAGATCGCCAATCACCTTGGTCAACTGCTGAACGGTGCCGACGATGCGTTTCAGGGCATGGCGGTACTCCTCGGCCGGCTTGTCGCCGCCGCGAAGCGTGATCTCCGCCTCTCCGCGAATCGCCGTCGCCGGTGTCCGCAGCTCATGGCTGAGGTCGACGAAGAGCTGCCGCCGCCGATGGTCCAGGAGCTGGAGCGTGTCGTGCGCCGACTGCAATTCCCGCGTCCGGTCCTGGACCGCGTCTTCCAGGCGCCGGCGGGCTTCGTCGGCCTGCTGGCGATGCTGCTGAAGTTCCGCGGCCATCTGGTTGAAATGGCGCGCCACCACTTCGAATTCGTCGCCCGATGCAAGGTCGATGCGGTGCTCGAGCGAACCGGACTGCAGGGCCCGCGTGCCTTGCAGCAGCAGCTCCAGGGGGCGCTTGAGGCGACCGCGCAGATGCAGCGCCCACAGCACCGCTGCGACAAGGGCGATGATCGCCATCGCAATCGCCTGCTGCCGCAGCCGGTCCAGGCCCCGCTCGGTTGCGGCACGGGCAATGGGAACCGCCTTGCGCTGTCCTTCGATGGCACCGTTGAGCAGCTCGCGAAGGTCGCGGCCCTGGGTCATGTCGAAGACCTGCGCCACCTGCCGCCAGACATTCGGGAATTCCGCGCCGGGCGACAGCGGCTGCAAGTCCTGAAGCTGCGCCTGCACCTCGAGGATGTTGCCGTCCAGCAGCTTGCTGATCTCGACCAGCTGGAGAACCTCTTGCGGCACGGCGATGTCCTCCCGCGAGGACAGCTTCCGCCACGAGTCCAGGTGCAGGCGGGACATGGCGTCCAGCCGCGCAGCGCCGGTCCGCATCCGCTCGAGCAGCTGGTCCCGCACCGCCGAGGTCGCCTCCGCATTCATGAGCCGCTGCGAGGCCCACACGCGCAGCCTTTGCTTGTTGGCTGAAATCTCGAGGAGCTCGGAAAGAATGTCGCTCGTCAGCCGGCTGTGTGCGGCGTATTCGTTGACGCGATTGGAGCCCCAGTAGACAAAGGCGGCCTGGCAGCACACCAGTGCAACAAGAACCGCAAAGGCGAACGACAACCGTAGACGAAACATGGCGGCGAAGTCTACAGGCCTCGATTTGCCCTGCGCTCCAGCAAGTCGCGCTTGGCCTTGTCGTGATGCGCATGCAGAGGGCCGGTGACCAGCTGGTTCTTTATCGGCGACCAGTTCGGAGTCGAGAGGCCAGTGATCGCCATGGCTTGTTGATGATCGCTGCGCGGGAGGCAGCTCGAATCCATTCCCTTCAAATCCTCAGAAGGCGCTTCATCAAGAGCGTTGGATAGTCTTGCCGATGTCCCGCAACGGCATAGACGAAAGTGTCCTCCTGGGTATCGCGAAGAATGAAGATAGCCACTACTTGCGGCGTTGGCGAGCTGCGGCCAGTTGCGCACGGGATTCGGCAGCGGAAATACCTTTGCCCTTCATGCGCTCTTTCTCACCCAAGGCAATGATCTTCAAGGCGGCGATCAGCGATTCTTTTTCCTGAAACTGCTTGACGCTTTCAATCACCATGCAGGCCTCGCCATTCTGGGTGATGAAGAAGGGCGTGCCGTTCATCTCCAGATCCTCGGAGATTTGAGCGGCATGGCTTTTCAGGTATGAGATTGACTTGATGTTGGAGATGGTCGGCATGGCGATCTTCGAGTGCCTGAAGAGTAGATATATACCGAATTTAGTTAAGGTCAAGTGCTAACACAGGCTCCGAACCTGCAGGCTGGCATGTCAGCAAGCTGACAGCACCATGCACTTGCCGCCGCCTTGGGCAGCAAAGCAACACCCGAAGAGCCTCAGCTGTTGACCGTGACCCCCGTCTCTTTCACGACCGATTTCCAGCGCGCGATTTCTTCGCTCAGGTACTTGGAGAACGCCTGCGGCCCGCGGGGCATGGAATCCACGAACGAGCTTTCCAGCCGGGCCTTGACTTCCGGCAGTTCCAGCACCTTGTCGACGGCCGCGTTCAGCTGCTGCAGCAGATCCGCGGGCACCCCGGCAGGTGCCATCACGCCATACCAGGCGCCTCCCACCATGCCCGGCACGCTTTCGGAGAAGGTCTGCACGTCCGGCAATTTCGGATGCCGCGTCGCGCTGGCAATGGCAAGAACCTTGAGCCTCTTCGCTTCGATGTGCGGCATGCAAGCCGGCACGGAATTGATCACCATGGCAACCTGCCCGCCGACGGCATCGGTCAAGGCGGCGCTGCCGCCCTTGTAGGGCACGTGCACCAGCTCCATGCCCGTCTTGCGCTTGAGCGTCTCGCACAGCAGGTGGGGCGCGGACCCCTGCCCTGGTGTTCCGACGCCGTATTCGCGCACTCGGGCACGCGGCAGCGCGATCAGTTCGCGCAGGGAGTTGGCCGGAAGCGACGGATGCGCCACCAGCAGTTGCGGCGAAGAGCCCACGAGCGTGAGCGGCGAGAAATCCTTGATCGGATCAAAGGGCAATTTGGGCTGTACCGCGGCATTGGTGGCGTGCGCGGCGTCCGCAAGGAACAAGGTGTAGCCGTCCGCGGCGCTCTTGGCCGCGGCATCGGTGCCGATCAGCCCCGAGGCCCCGGCCTTGTTGTCCACGACGACATTCCACCCCGCCGTTTCGGTCAGTTTCTGGGCAATCAGGCGCGCGACAAAATCGGAACCGCCTCCGGGCCCGTACGGCACGATCAGGCGGATGGGCCGGCTGGGAAAGCCGCTGGCAAATGCGCGGCCGCTCCCCAGGCCGGCGGCCATCAGGAAGGCAGAGGCGACAAAGTCCCGGCGGCCGATGGAAGGCATGGTCAAGGCTCCTGGTAGTACGCGATGTGTTCGAAGGGAGGCGCGTCCTTGCGAGAACGCATTCAGGCAAGCAGCGATTGCGCGGCACGCCGGAATCCGGTGGCGGCGGCATCCACGCAGGCCGCGTCGATATGGCGGTGCGTCACGAGCCGGATCCGGCGCGGACCCCACGGGCGGACCAGGACATCGCATTCCTTGAGTGCCTCCGCCCAGGCGAGACTGTCGGCTGCGGCCTCGGGCACGTCGACGAAGACGATGTTGGTGGGCGGCGTGCTGATACCGACGGAGCCGGGCAACACGGCGCGCAATGCCTCGCTCAGGCACGACGCCAAAGCATGGTCTTGCGCGAGCCGGCCGGGCATGGTTTCCAGGGCGTCCAGTCCCGCGGCGGCAACCACGCCGATCTGGCGCTGCGTGCCCCCGAGCATCTTGCGCAGCCGTCTGGCGCTGGCCATGGTGGCGGACGGGCCGGCGAGCACCGCACCTGCAGGCGCGCTCAGGCCCTTGGAAAGGCAGAGGGTCACCGTGTCGGCGCAGCACGCGATCGCGGCTGGATCGACGTTCAGCGCCACGGCGGCATTGAAGAGCCGGGCGCCATCGAGGTGGACGCGCACTCCGGCCTCGCTGGATGCCTTCCAGACCGCCTGCATGTGGTCCAGCGGCAGCACCGCTCCTCCCGCGTTGCCGTGCGTCGTTTCCATGCAGACCAGATCCGTGCGCAATTCGCCGGACGACTTCAGCACCAGCGCCAGGCTCTCCAGGTCCATTGCGCCAGCCACGCCCGGAATGCCGGTATAGGTCACGCCGCTGAACACGGCGCCGCCGCGCTCGGAAACGAACATGTGTGCGAACTCCTCGAGCACGACCTGCGACCGGCGCTCCGCCTGCGACAGCACGGCCAGGAGGTTGCCCATCGTGGCGGTCGGTACATACAGAGCAGATTCCTTGCCCAGCATGCTGGCCGCCAGTGCCTCGAGCGCGCGCACGGTCGGGTCGCCGTCCAGGCCGTCGTCTCCCAGCGCGGCTGTTTGCATGCGGGCGTACATCGACGGGGTCGGCAGCGTCACGGTGTCGCTGCGCAGGTCCACCACGGCGCCAGCCGCGCATGGACTGCGCGGCAGTCCGGCGTCGGCAAAGTGCAGGGTTCTGTCAGGCATGGACGCAAGTATTCTTTTGGGCGACCAATACTGCAAATGCGTACTCAACAGCGCACCATACAATATTGATATGAGCAGCCGACGCATGACCTTGAAGCACATCGAGGCCTTCCGGGTGGTCGTGCAGACGGGGTCGATGACCGAAGCCTCGCGGCGGCTTCACACCTCGCAGCCCCAGGTGAGCCGCCTTGTTTCGCAGCTGGAAGCGATCATCGGGTTTGCGCTTTTCGAACGCAGCGGCACGCGCCTGGCGCCTTCGCTCGAAGGCAAACGCTTCTTCCAGGAAGTCGAGAAGGCATTCGCCGGACTGCAGGGCCTGGAGTCCGCGGCATCGAACATCCGGACGTTCGGCGGCGACCGCCTGGCGGTGGCCGCCATGGCGCGAATTGCCGGAGGCGTCCTCAGCCAGGCGGTCGTCCGGTTCAAGCGCGAGCACACCGAGACGCTCGTCACGATCCACTCCGGCGCGGCCGCGACCGTCGACACCTGGGTGAGCTCGGGCCTGTGCGACCTGGGCCTCGCCATCCTGTATGGCGATGATCCGCCCGGCATGTGTGTCGAAACGCTGCTGGGCATGGATTGCGTCGCGCTGCTTCCCAGGGAACATCGCCTGGCGCGGGCCAGGCAGGTTCGTGCCTCGGACCTGGACGGCGAAGCCTTCATCTCGTTCCCGCTGGGCAGCGGCCCGAGGGAACGCATCGACCAGGTATTGGCCGCCGCAGGCGTCAAGACCCGGACGGTGCTGGAGTCCGACCTGGGCGCCTCCGTCTGCTCGCTGGTCGCTGCGGGCCTGGGCGTGAGCGTGATCAATCCGCTGGCGGCGCTCGATGAGCAGCGCAATCTCGATTTCGAGGTGCGGCCCTTCAAGCCTGCCATCACCGTGCGCCTTGCGCTCCTGCTCGCGCCCGATGCGCCTCATTCCCGGCTTGTGTCAGCCTTCAAGGAAGTCGTGCGCGGGGTCATCGAATCCGAACTGGATCACATTCGTCCGTACCGCAGCTGAGGGTGGCGCTGGTACGCGGCCTCGCCGCAGTTTTCACGAAGAGCCCCGGGACGGATCAACCAGGTACGGCGCAAGTTTCGCCCAGTCGAAGTCCACCCCGACGCCCGGCTCGTCCGGTGCCACGGCGCGATGGTTTTCAAGGACCAGCGGCCGCATCGTGTACTCGTCGATCGGAAAACTGTGGATCTCCAGCCAGCCTGCGTTCGGCTGCGCCGCCAGCAAGCTCACATGCAACTCCTGCATGCCATGCGAGCACACCGGGATCCCGTGGCGGCGCGAGCGCTCGGCCACCTTCAGCCAACCCGTGATGCCGCCGCAGTTCGAGGCGTCCGGCTGGATGAAGGAGAGCCGCGCCTGCTCGAACGCATGATCGAATTCATGGATCGTGTGCAGGTTCTCGCCCATTGCCAACGGAACGCCGGTCGCGGCCGCGATGCGCGCATAGCCCCGGTAGTCGTCCGGAATGGTCGGCTCCTCGAACCACAGGACACCGAAGGGCTTGATGCGCTCGGCCGCAGCGATGGCCTGGTCCACGTTCATCGCGTAGTTGGCATCCACCATCAAGGCCATGCCGTCGCCGATCAGTTGCCGCACCGCCCGGATGCGCTCGATGTCTTCGTCGAGGTTCGGGCGGCCGATCTTGATCTTGACGCCGCCGGCACCCTTGGCGAGATAGCCGCGCACGTTGTCCAGCAGCTTCTCGAGCGGAAACGCCAGGTCGATGCCCCCGCAGTAGGCATTGCAGGTGTCCGCAGCGCCGCCCGCCAGTTGCCAGAGCGGCTGGCCTGCGGCCTTGCCGCGGAGGTCCCAGAGCGCGATGTCGATCGCGGAGATCGCAAACGACGCGATGCCGCCGCGGCCGACATAGTGCACATGCCATTCGCTGAAATCGTGGATGCCTTCGACATCCGCCGCGTCCATGCCGATCATCGCGGGCGCCAGGTCGTGGTCGATCATGGCTTTGATCGCATGTCCTCCCTTGCCGCCGGTGTAGGTGTAGCCCGTGCCCCGGCTGCCATCCGAAAGCACCACCGTTGCAGTCACCAGTTCGAAATGGGTGTGCGCGCCGTGCTTGGCGTCCGTCAGGACTTCAGCGAGGGGAACCTTGAAGAGCTGGCTCGTGACTTTCGCGATGGAACGCATGGACCTCTCCTTGAAGCGGCCGTTTGAACGACGACGCGATGGTAGCTCCCACGGCCTCGAGTCTCGAGCCCGGGAACGCCTCGGCCTTGGCGGCCGCGAGCATGTCAGCGCGTCGCGCGTGACCAGGCGTCGTACAGGTCCTCGCCTTCGTCGCGCACGGGCAGCGATCGCACGGGCATCTCGCGCAGCTCGATCGGCCGCGCGATCTCCAGGTAGCCGCGTTCGGCCGAGAGGTCGTGCGGTTCGCCGTCCTCGTTGGAGTAGGCGTAGCAGACCTCCTTCACGCCGGCCAGGAACATGGCCGTCAGGCACATGGGACACGGGTAGCCGCTGGCGTACACGACGCTGCCCGACAGGTCCGTGCCGCCCTGCGCCTTGGCCGCCATGCGCACGGCCTGCATCTCGGCGTGGGCCGTGGGGTCGCACAGGGCGTCGACCTCGTTGACGGCCCGGGCCAGCACCTTGCCTTCGCGCACCAGCACGGCACCGAAGGGCCAGGTCCTGCGCTCGCGCACGTTCCGCATGGCCAGGCGGATGGCGTCAAGCATGTATTTTTCTGCGTTGGGATCGGGCTGAGACATCGGTCGGAACTCCTGCGGCGATCAGCTGCCGCGATACATTGAAAAGAACCAGGGTGCGCACAGCATCGGCACGTGGTAGTGCTGCGCGGCGTCGAAGATGGAAAAGCGCACGGGCACCACGTCCGAGAGCCCGTCGGCGGCCTTGAAGTGATCGCCGACGTGGAAGCGCAGTTCGAAGTGGCCGGTGCGCGCATCCTTGGCGGCGAGCACGGGCGCATCGGTGCGGCCGTCGGCGTTGGTGCGGGTGTTGTTCAGCCGCGTGGGCGGATGGGTCGCCATGTCGTAGAGCTCCACCTGCAGGCCCGCCAGGGGCCGGCCGTTGGTGATGTCGAGCACATGCGTCGAGATGCCGGTCATGTCGTGTCCTCTGTCGTGAATGCGATGCGCTCAGCTTCCGCGCGAATAGGTGTAGCTCCAGGGGCCGAACTGGATCGGCAGGTGGATGCGCTCGGCAACGTTGGCGACGCGGATGCGCACCGGCAGCTTCGTCAGGAAAGGCGGCACGGGCAGCACGGCCTTCCTGCCGGCAAAGTAGTCGTCCACGTGCAGCAGCAGCTCGTAGTCGCCCGCCTGGTAGCTCTCGCCGACCAGCAGCGGATCGTCGGAGCGGCCGTTGGCGTTCATGACGGTACTGCGCAGCAGCTTGTAGCTGCCACCTTCCAGGCGGGAGAAGTCGATGCGCAGGCCGGTGGCGGCCGCGCCGTGGAAGGTGTCCAGCGCGTGCACCGTCAGGCGCGGGCTCACGCCGTGCAGCACGATGGGACCGCTGGCCCGGGCAGGGCCGGCCGGCGCGGCATTCGGCTGTTGCGCCAGCGCCCCGCGCGACGCGATCGCCGCCGCGCCCAGGGCCAGGCCCGAGAGCGCGAACTGCCTGCGCGCGGGATGGGATACGACTTGATTCGCCATGGTTGTCTCCTGTCGTTGTGAAGGGGGGCTGGCGACAAGGCCTCAGCCGTCCACCAGGGCGTCGATGCGCCCGCGGGTGATGAAGCCGATCTGCTCGAGCGCGGCACGGTGCTCGGCCTCTGTGCTCGCCGCCGCACGCATGCGCAGCGCCTCGAATATCTGATCCTTGGTATTGCGGCGCACGGCGATGATGAAAGGAAAGCCATGGCGCTCGCGGTAGCTGCGGTTCAGGCGCTGCATCTCGCCCAGCTCTTCGCGGCTGAGCGCGTCGAGGCCTGCGCTGCGCTGCTCGCCGACGGACTCGGCCGTCATGGTGCCGGCCCGGGCCTCGCGGCCGGCCAGTTCCGGGTGGCCGCGCAGGAAGGCGAGGCGGTGCTCCTGGGGCGCTTGGCGAACCACGTCGAGCATGGCGCCATGCAGCGCATCGATGCTGGCGAAGGGCCTGCGCGTCCAGGCGGCCTGCGCGATCCAGGGGGCGTTCTCGAAGGCCGGGCCGACGGCCGCGACGAAAGCGTCGCGGTCCATGTCGTTGAGCGCGGCCAGGTTCAGGCGGGTGGCGGTGAGGGTCATCGGTTGGTTCTCAACGTGCGGGGGCGGCTGCTGCGGCGGCCGGCTGCTTGCGGTAGGCGGGCACGCAGGCCAGGATCAGCAAGGTGGCGCAGATCTCGATTGCCGCCACCACGTAGAGGCCTGACGAGAGGCTGCCCGTGGAGGTCTTGATCAGGCCCAGCATCCAGGGTGCGCCGAAGCCGGCCAGGTTGGCGATGGAGTTGATCAGCGCCACGCCGCCGGCCGCCGCGGTGCCGGCCAGGAAGCGGTTGGGCATCTGCCAGAACACCGGGATGGCGCTCATGGTGCCGACAATGGCCAAGGTGAGGCCCACCAGCACCGCCAGCGCGCTGTGCCCCAGGAAGAGCGCGACACCCAGCAGCGACACCGCGCCCAGTGCAGCGGCCAGGCCGCAGTGCCAGCGCGATTCCTGCTGCTTGTCGGAGTGGAAGCCGTTCCAGATCATGCCGGCGGCGCCGCACAGGTAGGCCACGGCCATGATCCAGCCCACCGCCACCGGGCTGGTGAAACCCACTTCCTTGACCAGCGTGGGGCCGTAGAAGGTCAGCGAGGAATTGGCGGCGATGATGCAGAAGAAGATCAGGATCAGGAGCCAGATGCGCCCGCTCCTGAGCGAGGCCAGCATGCCGTGTTCGCGCTGGCCCAGCGAGCGGCCGTCGCGCTCCAGGTCTTCATGCACCAGCTGGCGCTCGCGTGCCGTGAGCCAATGGGCCTGCTCGGGCCGGTCGGTCAGGTAGAAATAGGTGACGAAGCCCGCGACGACCGAGGGAATGCCCTCCAGCAGCAGCACCCACTGCCAGCCCGACCAGCCGTTCAGGCCATGCATGCCGGTCATGATGGTGCCGGCCATCGGGCCGCCGATCACGCCAGCGAAGGCCGAGGCCGACATGAACATGCCGAAGGCCTTGGCGCGCCGGTCATTGGGGAACCAGTAGGTCAGGTAGAGGATGATGCCGGGGTAGAAGCCGGCCTCGAACACCCCCAGCACGAAGCGCAGGAAATAGAACATCTCCGGCGTCTTCACGAACATCGTGGCGATCGAGGTCAGGCCCCAGCCGATCGTGATGCGCATGATGGTCTTCTTGGCCCCGATGCGCTGCAGGAGCAGGTTGCTGGGCACCTCGAAGAAGAAGTAGCCCAGGAAGAAGATGCCCGCGCCCAGGCCGTACATCGCCTCGTTCCATTGGAGCTCGTCGAGCATGGTCAGCTTGATGAACCCGATGTTGACCCGGTCGATCCAGGCCAGCACCCACAGCAGCATCAGGAAGGGGATGAGCCGCCAGATGATCTTGCGGTAGACCCCGTCCAGTTCGGACGGGGCGGCGGAAAGCCGAACGGGTGCTGCCGCTGCGGTGGATGTCATGCGTATCTCCTCGGTCCTGGATGTGGGGCGTTGCGGACCGCTCCGCCAAAAGGGAACGCCGCCTGCGGGGCCACTGTAGGCAGAATGGCCCCGGCGCGCGCACGGTGCGCGGAATGTGCGGCATAAACCAGCGCGATAGGTCGTGCCCCAGCAAGGCGCGCCATCCGGTCGAACCCCTAGAAGACAAATGACGAGAAGCCAGGACCTTGTCGACATCCACCTGCTGCGCGTGCTGGCGGCACTGGTGGCTGAGCGCAGCGTCTCGCGCGCCGCGGTACGCATGAACCAGACGCAGCCGGCCATCAGCGCAGCGCTGCGGCGCCTGCGCGACGCCTTCGGCGATCCGATCCTGGTGCGCGAGCGCGGCGGCATGGTGCCCACCGCGCGGGCGCTGCAGTTGCGCGAGAGCGCACGCGAGGTGCTGGGCGAGATCGATCGCATGCTGGCCGGGCCGGAGCGCTTCGAGCCCGGTGCCAGCACCATGACCTTCACCATCGCCACGCCGGACTACCTGGCCGCCAGCTTCATGGCCGAGGTGGTGGCGCGCTTTCGCGCCGAGGCGCCGCAGGCGCGCCTGCTGATCCATCCGCTGACGCCCGGCTACGACTACGAGCGCGCACTGGCGCAGGGCGAGCTCGACATCGTGATCGGCAACTGGCCGCTGCCGCCCGAGCGCATGCACCTGTCGCTGCTGATCGAGGACGAGCTGGTCTGCATGATGAGTCCGGGCAACCCGCTGGCCGCACCAGGCGCGATGACGCTGCAGCGCTACCTGGCAGCCGCCCACGTGGTGCCCACGCCGTTTGCCAAGTCGCATCGCGCGGTGGTCGACAGCCACCTGGCCGGGCTGCGGCAAACCCGCGATGCGCGCGTCTTCGTGCCCTACTACGCCATGGCGCCCTACCTGGTGGCCGAGAGCGACCTCGTGTTCACCACCGCGCGCCACTTTGCCGAGCAGTTCACGCGCAGCCTGCCGGTGGTGAGCGTGGCGGCCCCCGAAGGATTTCCGCGCATGCGCTTCTACCAGCTGTGGCACGAGCGCTCACAGCACCAGGGCGCGCATCGCTGGCTGCGCAGCCTGCTCTCGACGGTGGGCGGCCACCTGGCGCAGGCGGCCCCGGGATCGGCGAGCGGTCCATCTGCGGGCGGGACAATCGAGGAGTAGCATCGGCCGCTTTGCGGCGTCCTCGCAGCGGTTTCCCCATTCAAGAACGCGACCCTGAAGGCCCACCCGGGCCTGCCGCACGGCATGAATAATTTCGCACAAAGCAGGCATATGTCCCCGTCGGTACAGGAAGCTTCTCCGTCACAGCGCCTCGGTCGTGTCCCCAAAGACACGCTGGGGTGCATGTCCGGCCACCTTCAACGGGATCAGGGCCTCTGTGCGAACGGCGTCGCAATCCTTCGCAAGACGATGGATACGCATCAACTTCACCAGGTGGAGACGGAGCCCAGCGCTCGCGGCGTGCTGCTCGGCATCTCGATGCGCGATGGCCACAGCCGGCGCATCGTGGCCGGGCGGCATGCCTCGTGCCACGATTTCGACAGGGGATCGATCTACATTCGCGGTTTCGCCGAACGTTATCGTGCCGACATCCAGCGTCCTTTCGACTTCGTGCTGCTCGAGATATCGCAGGCCAGCCTCGAACGGGCCATCGAGGAAAAACCGGGCAAGCGCGTCGGCAGCCTCGCCCATGTGGCCGGCGTGCGGGACGAGGTGCTGCTCAATCTCGCAGAGGCCCTGGCGCCGGCACTCGAGGACCCCGCACGCGCAAGCATGCTGTTCGTCGAACAGCTGAGCGTTGCCATGACGAGCTATCTCGTCGAAACCTACGGCGGCGCAGCCACGACCGAGCCGAGAACGAATCGGATCCTCTCGCGCTCGCACGAGGCACGCGCCAAGGAGATGCTGCGCAACAGGATCGACGGCCGCATTTCCATCACCGAGATCGCCGACGCGTGCGGGCTTTCACGCAGCTATTTCATTCATGCCTTTCGCGAGACCACCGGCCACACCCCCCATCAATGGCTGATTGCGCAGCGGCTGGAGCACGCGCGCGCACTTCTCATGGACGTCGATACCTCGCTCGCCGAGATTGCCGCGGCCTGCGGCTTTGCCGATCAAAGCCACTTCACCCGCGTTTTCTCCCGGCATTCCGGGGTCCCGCCAGGCATCTGGCGGCGCAGGATGCGGGTTGAAAACTAGGGATCGCCCTCAGCCGCGCTAGAGACCGAGCCGGCCGGCCACGCCCTCGCCCAGCGAGGCGTCGACGAGCCGGAAGTGCGCGACCTGGCGCCGCTGGATCAGCTCGGGCACACCCGCCATCGAGCTGGCGATGTTCTCGAACAGCCGCTGTCTCTGGCCCTCGTCCATGCTGCGGTACAGGGCCGCCGCCTGTGCATGGTCTCCAAGCCCTTGGCGGTCATCGAAGCGCGTGGCATCGCCTTCCAGGGGCAGCGGCGGCTCGGCCAGCGTGCGGTCAGGGCGTGGTCCTCCGAACGAGTTCGGCTCGTAGTAGGCATCGGTGCGGGCGGGAACGTCCAGGCGCATCGCGCCGTCGGCGTGATAGGTGTGCACCGGCGACCGGGGCCGGTTCACCGGCAGGGCCTCGTGGTGCGTCCCCACGCGGTAGCGCTGCGCGTCGGCATAGGCCAGCAGCCGCCCCTGCAGCAGCTTGTCGGGCGAGAAGCAGATGCCGGGCACGATGTTGGCGGGATTGAAGGTGGCTTGCTCGACCTGTGCGAAGTAGTTGTCGGGGTTCGTGTCGAGCTCGAGGACGCCGACGTCGACGAGTGGAAACTCCCGCTGCGGCCAGACCTTGGTCGCGTCGAACGGGTTGAACGGCAGCTGCGCTGCCTCTGCCTCGCTCATCAGCTGGACCTGCAGCAACCAGCGCGGGAGCTCGCCTCGTTCAATGGCGTCGAACAGATCGCGCTGCGCGCTTTCGCGGTCGTCGGCGATCAGCTCGCGGGCTTCCCCGTTGGTCAGGCACCGGATGCCCTGCAGCGTGCGCAGATGGAACTTGATCCAGACCCGCTCGCCGGCCGCGTTGACCAGCCCGAAGGCATGCGCGCCATAGCCGTGCATGTGGCGAAAGCCCGCCGGCAGGCCGCGGTCGGAGAACAGCATCACGATCTGGTGCAGGCTCTCGGGCGACAGCGACCAGAAATCCCAGATCGCCGTGGGCGAGCGCACATGCCGCACCGGATGCCGCTTCAGCGCCCGCACCAGGTCGGGAAATTTCTGCGGATCGCGGATGCAGGCGACCGGCAGGTGGCTGCCGACCAGGTCCCAGTTGCCTTCCTCGGTGTACGCCTTGATGGCGAAGCCGCGCAGGTCGCGCTCGGCGTCCGCGCAGCCCTGCTCGCCCGTCAGCCCAGAGAAGCGGACCAGCACGGGCGTGCACTGCCCCGGCTGCAGCACCCGTGCGCGCGTGTGGCGCGAGACGTCGCCCGTGATGCGCAGCGTGCCGAAGGCGGCCGCGCCCTTGGCATGCAGCACCCGTTCCGGAATGCGTTCGCGCGCCAGGTAGGCCAGCTTCTCGCTCATCTGGTAGTCCTGCCGCAGGATCGGCCCGCGCGGGCCCGCGGTGATCGAGTGCTGGCTGTCCGCGACGGGCGCGCCGCCCGCGGTGGTCAGGGTCGGGGGTCGGCTGTGGGGGTGGGTCATTGGAATTCTTGCTGCGGGATGTCTCGACGGGATGTGTACCGCGCCGGCTCGCCCGTGTCTTGAACAAGAGTCGCCCGCCTTGAATGCACCGGGTGCGCACGAATGTGCAAAGCAGCCGCCAAGCCGACAAGACGGTGCGTGCGAAATGACGCACCATGGGCCGCGCATTCCCGCCTCTTTCCTCCTCCTCACGCGAAGGTCACTTCATGAAACCCTCCCTCCCCCTGCTCATGAGCCTCAACGGCGGCTTCGTGGACACTGCCGGCTTCCTGGCGCTGCAGGGCCTGTTCACGGCCCATGTCACGGGCAACTTCGTGACCATCGGCGCGGCGCTGGTGCATGGCACCTCGGGCGCGCTGACCAAGCTGGTGGCGCTGCCGGTGTTCTGCGCCGTGGTGGTGCTCGCGCGATGGCTCGGCCACGGGCTGCCCGCCCTGGGCTTGCCGGTGCTGCGCACGATGCTGGTGCTCAAGACGCTGCTGCTGGCGGCGGGCGCGGCCTTTGCCATCTGCTACGGCCCGTTCAAGGACAGCGACAGCGGCCTCGCGATGCTCACCGGCATGTCGCTGGTGTCGGCCATGGCGATCCAGAACGCCGTGCACCGGCTGCATCTGGGCAGCGCCCCGCCGACCACGCTCATGACCGGCACGACCACGCAGGTGATGATCGACATCGCCGACCTGCTGCGCGGCCTGGCGCCGGAAGAAGCCGCCGTGGCGCGCGCCCGGCTGCGGCGCATGGCCGCCAGCGTCGCGGTGTTCGCCGCGGGCTGCGCCGCCGCCGCGCTCATCTACAGCCAGCTGAATGTCTGGTGCTTCGTGGTTCCGCCGGTGCTGGCGGCCTGCGCCGTGCTGCTCCAGCGCGCCACGCACGAGGGCGAGGCCGCCGAAGCGCCCGGCCCCCACCACTGAAGAAGCTCCGGCCCGGCGGCTCAGAGGCCCAGCAGCGCGCGGCCTTCGTCGGCCAGCAGGTCGTGCGTCTCGGGATGCGAGCGCATGTAGGCCGCGAACACCGGGCATTGTGGAATGACGCGCAGGCCCCGTTCGCGCGCGGAAGCCAGGCCCGCGAGTACCAGCTGCCGGGCCACGCCCTGGCCTTGCAGCGCCTCGGGCACCAGCGTGTGGATGAAGGTGATGACGTCGCCCGCCAGGCTGTAGATCGCGACCGCGCGCTCGCCTTGCGATTCGAATTCGAAACGGTGCTTGGACGGGTTGTCTTGGACGGAGGGTGAAGAAGGCGTGGTCATGAGAAGGGTCTCGAATGGAAAGGGGTGGCGTTCAGTGCATGCACCGCGAATGCCGCGGCGCCAAGGACGCGGCCGCATCGCCGTCGGCCGTGCTTCCGAAGCGATGGACCAGGTGCGCACAGATCGCGATCGCCAGGTGCTCGCTCGTCGCCGAGCTTGCGCGCTGCGGCCGCTCGAGCAAGGCCAGCACCGCCGCACCCAGGTTTTCCATCACTGGATCGACCAGCCCCGGCATGCAGGCAATGCCGCTCACGCGCGCCAGGCCCGCCGCATCGGTCACGGCATCCACCAGCGCGCGCGGCACGTAGAAGTGAAGGGCATCCAGCGGACTGCCCAGGTAGCTCGCCACCTCGTCGCGCAGGTCGACGATGCTGATCGCCCCGGGCGCATAGCCGCGCACCACCGAAGGCCGGCCCCGCACCCAGAGCTCGTGGTGGCTCACACCGGCAAGGTGCAGGGTCACGGCAAAGGCGTCCTGCGGCGGGATCTCCTGCTTCATGCCCAGCTGGTCGGGCAGGCAGGTGATGCGCGTGGCGACGAAGGGCGTCGTCGGCGCCGGCAGCATGACGAGGGCGGGCGCGCAAGGCAGCTCGAAGTACCGCCCCAGGAGATCGCCGTAGGCGCCTTGCATGCCCGCGTCCGCCGAACGCTCAGGCCTGGATGAACGCCAGCAGGTCGGCGTTCACCTGGTCCTTGTGCGTGGTGCAGGTGGCGTGCGGCGCACCGGCATAGACCTTGAGCTGGCTGCCCTTGATCATCTCGGCCGCGAGCTTGCCCGTGGCCTCCAGGGGCACGACCTGGTCGTCGCCGCCGTGAATCACGAGCGTGGGCACGTCGATCTTCGCCATGTCGGGGCGGAAGTCGGTTTCGGAGAACGCGGTCACGCAGTCGATGGTGGCCTTGGCCGAGGCCTGCAGCGCGATCTGCAGCGTCTGCTTGAAGATGCCTTGCGAGACCTTCGCACCGGGGCGGTTGGTGCCGTAGAAGAGCGTGCTGAAGTCGTCGAGGAACTGCGGACGGTCCGCGGCCAGCCCGGCGCGGATGCCGGCGAAGAGCGAGGCATCCGGGCCCACCGGATGGTCGGGCGTCTTCATGAACAGCGGCGTCACGGCGCTGATGAGCGCGAGCTTCGCCACGCGTGCGCTGCCCTTGCGCGCGATGTAGCGCGCCACGTCGCCGCCGCCCATCGAGAAGCCCACGAGCACCACGTCCTTGAGGTCGAGCGTCTCGACCAGCTCCGCGATGTCGTCGGCGAAGGTGTCGTAGTCGTAGCCGGTCCACGGCTGGCTGGAGCGGCCGAAGCCGCGCCGGTCGAAGGCGATCGCGCGGTAGCCGCGTTCGGCGAAGAACAGCATCTGGGCGTCCCACATGTCGGCGCTCAGCGGCCAGCCGTGGCTGAAGAGGATGGGCTGGCCCGAGCCCCAGTCCTTGTAGTAGAGCTCGGTGCCGTCGCGCAGGGTGAGTGTGGTCATGGTTTTTCCAGTTTGATGAAAAGAAAGGGAGAAGAAGGAAATCAGAGAGACAGGAAGTGGTGGACCTCGGGCCTGCCGGGCCCGATGTGAAAGCGCACGGCTTCGTTCTGCAGGTCGGCGTCGGCATGCGACACGCGGTGGTGCTGGCGCAGGTGCTCGGCCCAGGACTCGACCAGGAACCACTCCATCACGCGCTCGGGGTCGCTGGTGTGCTCGGTCACGCCCCATGCGTAGGCGCCGTCGCGGCGGCGCTCGAGCGACAGCCGCTTCATCGCGTCCAGGAACGCCGGGCGGTCTTCCTTGCGGATGCGGTACTCGACCTGCACCATCACGGGACCGCGGTCGTGCGCGACAGGCTCGGCCACCAGTGGCTCGGGCCAGTGGTTCGAGGCCTGCAGGTCCGAATCGCCGGTGGGCAGGCGTGCACGGTGGAACAGCAGGGCCACGACCACCAGCCCGGCAGCGCCCGCCACCAGCGTGTACGGCACGCCGATCTCCTGCGCCACCAGGCCCCAGCCCAGGCTGCCGGCCGCCATTGCGCCGTTGAACACCGTGAGGTACACGGCCAGGCCGCGCCCGCGCACCCAGTTCGGCAGGATCGACTGCGCCACGCCATTGAGCGTGGTGAGCGCGATGATCCAGCCCAGGCCCAGCACCAGCAGCAACAACACTGCGAGCCACTGCGGCGGCGCGAACACCAGGCTGCCCATCACGCCGGCGGTCAGCAGCGAGGCCAGCAGCAGCATGCCGTCGGCATTGAAGCCCGCGCGCAGCCGCGGCATCACCAGCGCGCCGCCGATGGCGCCCGCACCCACGGCGCCCAGCAGGATGCCGTAGAAGCCGGCACTGCCGCCCAGCATCTGTCGCGCCACCAGCGGCAGCAGCGCCCACACCGAACTGGCGAACAGGAAGAACACCGCCGCGCGCAGCAGCACGCGGTGCAGCTCGCGGCTGGCGCGCGTGTAGCGCAGGCCGGCGCGGAAGGCGCCCAGGAAGTTCTCCGACAGCCCGCTGTCGGCGGCCGCCGGACGCTTCCACCACAGCAGCGCCGCGATCACGAACACATAGCTGAGCACGTCGGCGCCATAGGTCAGGGCGGCGCCGAAGCTCGCGAGGATCAGGCCGCCCGCGGCCGGCCCGATGGAGCGCGCAATATTGATGCCCAGCGAGTTCAGCGCCACCGCGTTCTTGAGGTCGGCGCGCGGCACCAGCTCGGGCACGATCGACTGCCAGGTCGGCCCCATGAGCGCGGCGCCGATGCCGCCGACGAAGGTCAGCGCGATCAGGTACTCGACGGTGAGCGCGCCGGTGTGCGAGAGCACCAGCAGCGTGCCGCTCACGCCCGCCAGCACTAGCTGCACGAAGATCAGGAAACGCCGGCGGTCGAGGATGTCGGACAGCACCCCGGCTGGAATCGCGAGCAGGAAGATCGGCAGCGTGGCCGCGGTCTGGATCAGCGCCACCGCCGTGGGGCTGGCCGACAGGTCGGTCACGAGCCAGGAGCTCGCCACGTCGCGCATGAAGCTGCCGATGTTGCCGAGCACGGTGGCCGCCCACAGCACGGCAAAGACCGGCTGGCGCAGCGGTGCGAAGCTGCTGCTCGGCTTCGCGGCATCGGCGGCACCTGCGAGATCAGCCATTCGCTCGCTCCTTCAGGTCGTGCCAGGCCACCAGCACGAAGCCGCCGACCAGCCCCAGGTGCTCGAAGAAGGAATTGGCCGCCATGAAGCGCTCGGGCTGCGGCATCTCCCAGAAGCGCAGCGCGACGAAGGTCGCCATCAAGGTGAAGCCCGCGAGCGCCAGCGCGCCGAGCCAGCGATGAAAGCCCGTGAGGATGAACGCGGCCGCGCCGAGCTCCAGCACGATCACCGCGGCGGCCAGGGGCCCTGCGGGCGAGAGGCCGAAGTGGTTCATCTCGGCGATGGCCGCGTTGAAGTCCATGGCCTTGTTGAGCCCGCCCTGAAGATAGGCCGCGCACAGCAGCAGCAAGGCGAGCCAGCGCACGGCGGGTGAAATGGTCCAGCGCATCACACCGCCCAGCAGGCGCAGCCGAGCGCGCCCCAGAAGCTCTTGAGGTCGGCGATCGGCAGCTTGCTGCTCCAGGCCGTCGCATGCTGGTGGCCGTGCACGTTGCAGTCGTTGGCGCAGGCGCAGGACATGGCCGCGTGGCGCATGGCCTTCTGCAGCGGCGCGCCCTCGGCATCGCCCCAGCCGGCGTAGCCGCCGAAGCGGCGCACCGGCGACCAGTCGGGCATGGCCGGCGGCGGCGCGCCTTCGTCGTGCGCTGCGAACGGGCCGGCGCCATAGACCACCTTGCCGCCGACCATGGTCAGGAGCGCGGTGGTGTCGGCAATCTCCGATTCCGGGCAGGCGAAGAAGTCGCGGTCGGGCACCACGAGGTCGGCGAGCATGCCGGCTTCGATGCGGCCCTTCTTGCCGACCTCGTTGGAGAACCAGGTCACGTTCTCGGTCCACATGCGCAGCGCGGCCTCGCGGTCCAGGCAGTTGCGCTGCGGGTAGAGCTGCATGCCGCCCACCGTCTTGCCCGTGACCAGCCACGACAGCGACACCCACGGGTTGTACGAGGCGACGCGCGTCGCATCGGTGCCGGCCGACACCTTCACGCCCTTCTCGAGCATGCGCTTGACCGGCGGCGTGGCCTCGGCCGCGCCGGCGCCGTAGCGCTCGACGAAGTATTCGCCCTGGTAGGCCATGCGGTGCTGCACCGCGATGCCGCCGCCCAGCGCGGCGATGCGGTCGATCGATTTTTCCGAAATGGTTTCGCAATGGTCGAAGAACCAGTTCAGGCCGGCGAGCGGCGTGTCGCGGTTCACCTTCTCGAACACGTCGAGCGCGCGGTCGATGGTCTCGTCGTAGGTGGCATGCAGGCGCCACGGCCACTTGTTCTGCACCAGCACGCGCACCACCTCTTCGAGATCGCCCTCCATCTCGGGCGCCATGTCGGGGCGCGGCTGGCGGAAGTCCTCGAAGTCGGCGGCCGAGAACACCAGCATCTCGCCCGCGCCGTTGTGGCGGAAGTAGTCGTCGCCCTGCTTGTACTTCGAGGTGGCGGTCCAGTGGAGGAAGTCTTCCTTCTCCTGCTTGGGCTTCTGCGTGAACAGGTTGTAGGCCAGGCGGATGGTGAGCTGGCCGGCATCGGCCAGCTGCTGGATCACCTGGTAGTCCTCGGGAAAATTCTGGAAGCCGCCGCCCGCGTCGATGGCACCGGTCACGCCCAGCCGGTTGAGCTCGCGCATGAAGTGGCGCGTGGAATTGAGCTGGTATTCGAAGGGCAGCTTCGGGCCCTTGGCCAGGGTCGCATAGAGGATCGACGCATTGGGTTTGGCCAGCAGCAGGCCCGTGGGGTTGCCGGCTGCGTCGCGCACGATCTCGCCGCCGGGCGGCGCGGGCGTGTCCTTGGTGTAGCCGACGGCGCGCAGCGCGGCGCCGTTGAGCAGCGCGCGGTCGTACAGGTGTAGCAGGAACACCGGCGTGTCGGGCGCCACGGCGTTGAGCTCCTCGATGGTCGGCAGGCGCTTTTCGGCGAACTGGTGCTCCGTGAAGCCGCCCACCACGCGCACCCACTGCGGCGCGGGCGTGATCGCGACCTGGCGCTTGAGCATGCCCATGGCATCGGCCAGGCTGCGCACGCCGTCCCAGCGCAGTTCGAGGTTGAAATTGAGGCCGCCGCGGATGATGTGCAGGTGGTTGTCGATGAGGCCCGGCAGCACGCGCCTGCCTTGCAGGTCGATCACGCGGGTGCCGCCGTCCGCGAGCGGCAGGATGTCCTGCGCGCGGCCCACGCGGGTGAAGCGGCCGTCCTTGATGGCCACGGCGTCGGCCACGGGGTTGGCGCGGTCCAGCGTGGTGAAGCGGCCGTTGTGCAGGATCAGGTGGGGGGCGGTGGTGCCTGCCATGTCGGGTGTCCTTGAGGGGTTGGATTGGGCCATTGCCGTACCGGCAAGAGCGGCGCCAAGCGTACCGAGGCAAAGGCGCCGGCGCTGTTCGTCGAATGAATCGCTCATGCCTTCCTTCCGGCCGCGGCGCCGGCCTCGCCCTTGGCGCACTGCGGCAGTTCGCCGAACACATGCGGCTTGACCTGGTGCTGCAGCCACGAGGTGGCGGCCGCCTCGGGCTTGATCACGCTCTTGATGAGCGGCGGGATCTGCTCGCCGAGCAGGATCCCGAGAAGCCCGACCAGGGCGATGACCGGCGGCGCCGGCGAACGCACCTGGAACAGTGCGTAGATCACGCCGACCAGCAGGCCGAGCGCGAGCGACAGGACATAGGGCTTCATCTTGGTCACCGCGGCGATCAGCCTTCGTGCGCGCCGAACATGGTCTTGGCGTAGGTTACGCCCAGGCCGTAGGCGCCGCCGAACTTCTTTGCGATGCCGGTGGTCATTTCATAGGTGTCCGTGCGGGCCCAGTCGCGCTGCAGCTCGAGCAGGTATTGCAGCGAGGTCATCGGCTGCGCGCCGGCCTGCACCATGCGGTCCATCGCGCGGTTGTGCGCCTCGGCCGAGACGTCGCCGCAGGCGTCGGCGATCACGAACACCTCGAAGCCCTGGTCGATGGCCGACAGCGCCGGCCCGACGATGCACACGCCGGTCCACAGGCCCGAGAGCACGATGCGCTTCTTGCCGATCTCGTTGATGCGCTCGATCACGGCCGCGTCTTCCCAGGTGTTCATCGAGGTGCGGTCGAGCATCTTCTGGCCCGGGAAGGCGTCGGTGATCTCGCTGAACATCGGGCCCGAAAAACTCTTCTCGGCCACGGTCGTGAGGATGGTCGACACCTTGAAGCCGGCCGCCGCATGGGCCACGAGGGCCGCGTTGTTGCGCAGGTTCACCGCGTCGATCGAGTGCGTGGCAAAGGCCATCTGCGACTGGAAGTCGATCATCACCAGCGTGTGGTCGGTGGGGGTGAGCAGCTTGGCGCCGGCGGTGGGGGTGGCTTTGATGGACATGGGACTCTCCGTGAGTTGGTGAAAGAAATTGGGTCTTGCGTTGCCATGCATCGTCGTTTCAGCGCCGATGCATGTCTTGTCGATTAGTGAGGCCGTTTGGACATTTGCGTCCGCGCCGCCAAGGGGCGCACGCGCAATGTCAGAAGGAAGGCAACTCTTTCGGGCGCAGGTCGAACACCAGCACCTCGGCGCCCTCGCCGCGCGCCAGCTCGAGCCGCTGCTCGCCGCGCGCCCGCGCGCCGTCGCCCTCGCCCAGCCGCTGGCCGTTCACTTCCACGCTGCCACGTGCCACATGCACATAGGCATGGCGATCGGGGCCGAGCGCGAGCGAGGCGGCTTCATCGCCGTCGAACAGGCCGGCGTAGACGCGGGCGTCCTGGTGCACGGCAAGCGAGCCGCCGGCGCCCTCCGGCGAGACGATCAGCCGCAGCCGGCCGCGCTTTTCCTCGGGTGCGAAGTGCACTTGCTGGTAGCGGGGCGCTACGCCCTTGGCGTTGGGCACGATCCAGATCTGCAGGAAGTGCAGCGGATCGGTGGAGGAGGAATTGAACTCGCTGTGGCGCACGCCGGTACCGGCGCTCATCATCTGAACGTCGCCCGGGCGGATGACCGAGCCGGTGCCCATCGAGTCCTTGTGCTCGAGCGCGCCGTCGAGCACGTACGAGAAGATTTCCATGTCGCGGTGTGGATGGGTGCCGAAGCCGCGGCCCGGATGCACGCGGTCGTCGTTGATCACCAGCAGGTCGGAGAAGCCTTCCTGCTCCGGGTCGTGGTAGTGGCCGAAAGAGAAGGTGTGGCGGGACTTGAGCCAGCCGAAGTCTGCAAGTCCGCGGTCATTGGCGCTGCGAATTTCCAACATGATTGGGGTCCTTGATGGTCGTTTGGTTCGATGTGATTCACAATCGCTTCGGAGAAGAATCCCCGATGCATGGCTGAATCATCTTTCTTTCATCGAGGCCTGTTGACGAAACTTTTAGCCGTCAATCATCGAATTTTTCGATGATTCATTTCCAAGGACCAGCCGTGCTCAAGCTCAGTCTCGAAGCCATCGAACTCGTGGACGCCATCGCTCGCCACGGCTCATTCGCAGGCGCCGCCGCGCGCCTGAACAAGGTGCCCTCCACCATCTCGTACGCGGTGGGCAAGCTCGAGGAGCAGTTGGGCATGCTGCTGTTCGTGCGCAACGGCCCGCGCGTGACGCTCACCGCGGCCGGCGAAGAAATGCTCAAGGAAGGCCGCTGGCTGCTTGGCGCCGCCGGCGACCTCGAGTCGCGCATGCGGCAGATCGCCACCGGGTTCGAATCGGAGCTGCGGCTGGTGCACGACTCGCTGATTCCCACACAGGCGCTGATCGACGACATTCGCGCGTTCGAGGCGCTGCGCTGCGGCACGCGGCTGCGCATCGGGTGCGAGGCGCTCACCGGCAGCTGGGAGGCATTGCGCGAAGGACGCGCCGACATCGTCGTGGCCGCGGGCGAAGGGCCGGCCGGCGGGGGTTACCAGGCGGTGATGGTGGGAAGCCTCGACTTCGCTTTCTGCGTGGCGCCCACGCATCCGCTCACGCGCCTGGGCCGGCCGCTGCAGCGCGGCGACCTGCTGGAGTGCAACGCCATCGTGGTGAGCGACAGCGCGCGCACCCTTTCCGACCGCACCGTGGGGCTGCTTGCCGGCCAGCACCACGTCGCCGTACCCAGCATGGCCGCGAAGATCGCCTGCCAGGCCGCGGGCCTGGGACACGGATTCTTACCGCGCGCCTGCATCGAGGGCGACCTGAAGCGCGGCACGCTCGTCGAGCTGCAGACCGAAGAGCCGCGCGCACCCGAGGCCTTCTGGCTCGCATGGAAGACCGGCGCCAAGGGAAAGGCGCTCCAGTGGTGGGTGAAGCAGCTGAACCGGCAGCTGGTTCCGGCGCTGCTGCCAAGGTCGGCCTGACCGGCCTTGGCCGGCGCGCGAATCAGCCCGCGTTCAGGCGCCGCCACCGCGCCGGAGATGTGCCTGTGTGCGCGGTGAAAACCCGCGTCAGGTGGCTCTGATCGGAAAAACCGCAGGCCGTGGCAATCTCGGCAATCGGAAGATGCGGCTGCCCCAGCAGCCGACGCGCCGCTTGCACGCGCTGCGCTACAAGCCATGCATGCGGCGTCTGCCCCGTCGTCTGCTTGAACGCCTTGCTGAAGTGGCTGCGCGACAGCGCACATTCGCGCGCCGCGTCGCCCAGCGATACGTCCCCTGCGAGGTGCGCCACGAGAAAGTCCTTGGCGCGGCGCTCTTGCCACGGCGCGAGGCCTCGGGTGTGCACGGGCGCCGGCCCGGCCGCGCCGCCGTAGACATGCACCACGTGCGCCTTCAGTGCCAGCGCCAGGTGTTCCACGAACAGCCGGCTCGCATCCTGCGGATGCATCAGCACCGGCAGCATGGCCCGGCCCAGATGGGCGACCACCGGGTCCAGCGTGCCGGCGGCGCAGTCCAGCCGATCGACACGCGGCATCTCCATTTCTTCGGTGAACGCATCGATGGTTGCGCGCGGCAGGTGGAAGAACATCGAATGGAACGGGCTGCTCACGTAGGCCGAGGCGTGCTGCGAAAGATCGGCAATGTGAAAGGCGCCCTCCTGCTGCAGGCCCAGTTGCCGGGATTTGCCGTCACGGACGATGCGCCGGCTGCCGCCCGGATTGATCTCCACGCTGAGCAGGAATGCGTTCTCGAGCGGGAGAGGCGCGAGCACGAACAGATGCGGCAACTCATAGCGCATCCGGGCGACGCCCAGCTCGCAGCCGCGGCGCGACCTGCTCACGAGTGACTGCACGGCGTCGATGCCGTACTGCGACGCCAACCGTTGTCCAAGTTGGCAGTCGGAACGAAGGGGATTCAGCATGTGGGGAAGGCTTTCGATGGCGACACCACCGCAGGAGGTTGATCCGGACGGGACGCCATCCTCCACCTTACCCCAGCGCGTCGTTCACCTGCTCGCGGAACTCCGTCAGGCTGACCGCCGTGCCGAGCTCCCGCGGCAGCGCGTCGCGCACCGAGAACACGCCCAGGATCTTCGTTCCCGCCACCAGCGGCAGGTGGCGAAAGCCCCGTTCGAGCATCAGCACCACGGCGTCGGACACCGGCGTTTCGGGCGGCACGCAGATCGGGTTGGGCGTCATGACCTCGCGCACCGTCGTTCGGTCGGGGTCGAGCCCCCGCGCCAGCACGCGGGTCATCAAGTCGCGCTCGGTCAGGATGCCCAGCAGGATGTCGGGCAGTTCCAGCACGAGCACGCTGCCGCAGTTGGCGCGCGTCATCACGCACGCGGCGTCGCGCGCGCTGGCCTGCGGACCCAGGCTGATCACGTGCTTGCGCGAGATGGATTGGAAAACGGTGCGCTCGGCCATGGTGCGCCCTCCGGAAAGGAACCCAATGGTGCCGCCGGACGCCGCTCAGCGCAAGGACGCGTTGAGCCGCGCGAGCGCCTCGGCGCCGGGGCACAGCTCGGCCGGGCCCAGCGCATTGAGCGGCCGGTCGCTGGTGTTGAGCGCCGTGTGCAGGTCGCTGGCCAGCGGATCGACGAAGAGCAGCCCGGTCACCACCTCGCCCATCTCCTGGTGCCGCTGCATGTGGGCCATGGCGGCATGGCGGTCGCCGGGGTCGTAGCCCGGATGCAGGCTGCGCAGGCGCAGCAGGGTGCCGTCGTGCTGGCGCACGTCCATCACTTCGCCCGGCGCCATGTCGACGGTGATCTCTTCCCGCCCGCTGATGAAGTCGATGCGGCTGACCGCCTCGTTGTGCTCGCGCACGTAGTCGTAGCTCTTGGTGCTGCCCGGGTGGTTGTTGAAGGCGACGCAGGGGCTGATCACGTCGATGAAGGCGGCGCCGCCGTGGCTGATCGCCCCCTTGATGAGCGGCACCAGCTGCGCCTTGTTGCCCGAGAAGCCCCGCCCCACGTAGCTCGCGCCCAGCTGCAGCGCCATGGCCACCAGGTCCACCGGGCTGTCGCTGTTGACCACGCCCTTCTTGCTCCTGGAGCCCTGGTCGGCCGTGGCCGAGAACTGGCCCTTGGTCAGGCCGTAGACGCCGTTGTTCTCCACGATGTAGGCCATGCGCACGCCGCGCCGCATCGCGTGGGCGAACTGGCCCAGGCCGATGGACGCCGAATCGCCGTCGCCCGAGACGCCCAGGTACAGCAGGTCGCGGTTGGCCAGGTTGGCGCCGGTCAGCACGCTGGGCATGCGGCCGTGCACCGTGTTGAAGCCGTGCGAGGCGCCCAGGAAGTAGTCCGGCGTCTTGGAGCTGCAGCCGATGCCCGAGAGCTTGGCCACGCGGTGCGGCTCGATGTCCAGCTCCCAGCAGGCCTCGATGATGGCGGCGGAGATGGAGTCGTGTCCGCAGCCGGCGCACAGCGTGGAGATCTTGCCCTCGTAGTCGCGCCGCGTGTAGCCGACCTTGTTGGTGGCCAGCGTCGGATGGTGCAGCCGGGGCTTGGCGAGGTAGGTCATGCCGATTCCTTCGTGCCAGAGGCTTGCGTCTCCTGCACATGCGTGCTGATGGCCTGGACGATGAAGCGCGCCGTGATGGGCGTGCCGTCGAAATGCAGCACCCGCACCAGCCGGGCGGGATCGATGTCCAGCTCGTTGACCAGCAGGCTGCGCATCTGCGCATCGCGGTTCTGCTCGACCACGAACACCTGCCGGTGCTGCGCGAGGAACTGCACCACGCTCTCTGGAAACGGAAAGGCGCGCAGCCGCAGCGCATCGAGGTGGATGCCGCGTGCTTCCAGTGCCTGCAGCGCCTCGTGCATCGACGGGCTGGTCGAACCGAAATAGATCACGCCCAGGTCGGTCTTTTCGGCGGCCGGGCGCAGCACCGGCTGCGGCACCAGCGCGGCCGCGGTCGCGAACTTCTTCAGCAGCCGCTCCATGTTGTAGATGTAGTCCGGCCCGCGCTCCGAGTACCGGGCATAGGCATCGCGCGTGGTGCCGCGGGTGAAGTAGCTGCCCTTGCTCGGGTGCGTGCCCGGCAGCGTACGCCAGGGGATGCCGTCGCCGTCCACGTCCTTGTAGCGGCCGAAGTCGCGGCCGGCCTCGAGCTCCTCGGCGCTCATGAGCTTGCCGCGGTCGTAGGCCTGGCTGTCGTCCCAGGCAAAGGGCGCGCACAGGCGCTGGTTCATGCCGATGTCCAGGTCCGTCATCAGGAACACCGGCGTCTGCAGCCGGTCGGCCAGGTCCAGCGCCGCCGCCGCATGCTCGAAGCACTCGTGCGGGTCTTCCGGAAACAGCAGCACGTGCTTGGTGTCGCCGTGCGAGGCATAGGCGCAGGCCAGGATGTCGGCCTGCTGCGTGCGCGTGGGCATGCCCGTCGATGGGCCGCCGCGCTGCACGTTGATGAGCGTGACCGGGATCTCGGCAAAGTAGGCCAGGCCGATGAACTCGGCCATCAGCGAGATGCCGGGCCCCGAGGTCGCCGTGAAGGCGCGTGCGCCGTTCCAGCCCGCGCCGACCACCATGCCGATGGAAGCCAGCTCGTCCTCCGCCTGCACGATGGCAAAGCGGTGCTGCCCGGTGGCCGGGTCCACGCGGAATTTGGCGCAGTACTTCTGGAAGGCCTCGGCCACCGAGGACGACGGCGTGATCGGATACCAGGCCGCCACCGTGGCGCCGCCGTACACGCAGCCCAGCGCCGCGGCGCTGTTGCCGTCCACGAAGATGCGGTCGCCCACCCGGTCGGCGCGCCGCACCCTGAGGCCCAGCGGCTCGAGGTTCTCGCGCGCGAAGTCGCAGCCCAGGTGCAGCGCCTGCACGTTGGAGGCGAGCAATTTTTCCTTGCCCTTGTACTGCTCGCCGAACAGCTTCTCGACCACTTCCGGATCGATGCCCAGCAGGATGGCCAGCGCGCCCACGTAGACGATGTTCTTGAACAGCTGGCGCTGCCGCGGGTCCTGGTAGACGGCGTTGCAGATCTCGGTCAGCGGCATGCCGATCACGCGGACGTCGCTGCGGAACTTCGAGGGCGGCAGCGGCCGCGTGCTGTCGTAGAACAGGTAGCCGCCGGGCTCCAGCTCGGCCACGTCGGCGTCCCAGGTCTGCGGGTTCATCGCCACCATCATGTCGGTGCCGCCGCGCCGGCCCAGGTGGCCGTCTTCGGTCACGCGCACCTCGTACCAGGTCGGCAGGCCCTGGATGTTGCTCGGGAAGATGTTGCGCGGGCTCACCGGCACGCCCATGCGCAGGATGGCCTTGGCGAACAGCTCGTTGGCCGAGGCCGATCCCGAGCCGTTGACGTTGGCGAACTTGATGACGAAATCGTTGACCGCCTCAATTTGTGGAATGGCGCTCATGCAGTGGCCCCCTGCCCCGCAGGTGTCATCTTCAGCAGGAACTTCTGCATGTCCCAGGCGCCCGTGGGGCAACGCTCGGCGCACAGGCCGCAGTGCAGGCAGACGTCCTCGTCCTTGACCATCACCCGGCCCGTCTTGAGCCCGCCCGAAACATACAGGTCCTGCGCCAGGTTGAGCGCCGGCGCCTTGAGCCGCTGGCGCAGATCCGCCTCGTCGCCGTTGGTGGTGAAGCTGATGCAGTCCATCGGGCAGATGTCCACGCAGGCATCGCATTCGATGCAGGCGGATTCGGTGAACACCGTCTGCACATCGCAGTTCAGGCAGCGCTCGGCCTCCTTGAAGGCGGTGGCGGCGTCGAAGCCCAGTTCCACCTCCACCGCGATGCTGGCCAGCGCCTTCTCGGCCTTGGCCCACGGCACCTTGTAGCGCAGGTCGTTGGAGGTGTCGTTGTCGTAGCTCCACTCGTGGATGCCCATCTTCTGCGACACCAGGTTGGTCATGGGCGCCGGGCGCACATACACCGGCTCGGCGCGCAGCAGCCGGTCGATCGACACCGCCGCCTCGTGGCCGTGGGCCACGGCCGTGATGATGTTCTTGGGGCCGAAGGCCGCATCGCCGCCGAACAGCACATGGGGCACCGTCGACTGGAAGGTGTTCTTGTCGAGCACGGGCAGGCCCGAGGTGTCGAAGGCGAGGCCGCAGTCGCGCTCGATCCACGGAAAGGCGTTCTCCTGACCCACCGCCACCAGCACCTCGTCGCATTCGAACCAGGCATCGGGCTCGCCGGTGGGCACCAGCGTGCGGCGGCCCTGCGCGTCGTACTCGGCGCGGACCCGCTCGAAGGTCATGCCCAGCAGCCGGCCCTCGTCGTGGACAAAGGCCTTGGGCACATGGAAGTCGATGATCGGAATGCCTTCGTGCTGCGCGTCTTCCTTCTCCCAGGGCGAGGCCTTCATGTCGTCGAAGCCGCTGCGCACGATCACCTTCACGTCGCTGCCGCCCAGGCGCCGGGCCGAGCGGCAGCAGTCCATCGCCGTGTTGCCGCCGCCCAGCACGATCACGCGCCGGCCGATGCGGCTCACGTGGCCGAAGGACACGGAATTGAGCCAGTCGATGCCGATGTGGATGGCGGCCGCCGCTTCCCGGCGCCCGGGAATGTCCAGGTCGCGCCCGCGCGGCGCACCGCAGCCGACGAAGATCGCGTCCCACCCCTCGGCCATCAGCGCCTTCATCGAGCCGATGCGCTCGCCGCCGCGGAACTCGACGCCCAGGTCCAGGATGTAGCCGGTCTCCTCGTCGATCACCGACTCCGGCAGCCGAAAGCGCGGGATCTGGGTGCGGATGAAGCCGCCGGCCTTGGCCTCCTCGTCGAACACCGTCACCTCGTAGCCCAGCGGCGCCAGGTCGCGCGCGACGGTGAGCGAGGCCGGCCCCGCGCCCACGCAGGCGATGCGCTTGCCGTTGCCGGGCGCGGGCTTGGGCATGCGCGCGCGCACGTCCTCCTTCATGTCGGCCGCCACGCGCTTGAGCCGGCAGATCGCCACCGGCTCAGGATTCTTTGAGTTACTTTCCTCCACCCGCCCGCGCCGGCAGGCCGGCTCGCAAGGCCGGTCGCAGGTGCGCCCCAGGATGCCGGGAAAGACGTTGGACACCCAGTTGACCATGTAGGCGTCGCCATAGCGGCGCTGCGCGATCATGCGGATGTATTCGGGGACGGGGGTGTGCGCCGGGCAGGCGTACTGGCAATCGACGACCTTGTGGAAATAGGCCGGGTTGGCAATGTCGGTTCGCTGCAAGGGCGTGCCTCCTGACAGTCGCCCGGAGCCCCGGAGGGGCCGGCGAGCGGCGCTGCGGCAAGTATGCGCCGCGCCAGCCGCCGCAGGGCCTTGGTGAAATCCCGCAGGTGCCCCGCTACCGTCGATACATGTAGACCTGCCCCTCGACGCCGTGCCCGAGGTGCGTTGCGCCGGACGAGACCGGGTCGAGCCTGCAGCACGCCTCGACCGAATCTGCATGCGATTGCGGCACCACGATCATGACTTCGCGCAGGCCCGAATCGAGGGCGTAGTCGACCAGGACATCGGCGACCTGCGTCAGCAGCTCCACGGAAGCGTGCGCCTCGCTCAGCGTCACGCAGACATGCCCGATGCCCGCCACGGCCTCGGAACGCGGCTCGAGGATCGCATTGGCCATGCCGATGCGCTCGCCGTTGTCGGAGAGGACGTCGAAGAAGACCACGGGCGCGCCCGTGGCGACGTAGGTCTTCTGCGAGCGGGCGGCAATCTGGAACCCCTCGCCCACCATCCTGGCCGGAAGATCGATCTCTTTCCCCGGTGCCGGAGTGCGGAGCAACGAACGGGCTGGACTGGTCATGGCGAGACCTCCATCGCAAGCGATTTCCTGCGCGGGGCAAAAGCTTAATCCCGCGGGCCGCGCATGTCATCTGGCAAACTGTCACGCGCAAGGCAGACCTGCAACCAACCCCAACGCACTCATTCAAGAACCATGAAGGCGCAAGAACGGGAAGCGCTGCTCCAGGCCCTGAAGACCCGCTTCGAGAAGAACATGCACCGGCACAAGGCCATCGCCTGGGCCGACGTGCAAGCCAGGCTCGAGGCCCATCCCGGCGCGCTGAAGTCGCTGCGCGAGATGGAGGCCACGGGCGGGGAACCCGACCTCATCGGCCAGGACAGGAAGACCGGCCGCCTCAGCTTCTGCGATTGTTCCGTGGAGACCCCCGGCGGCCGCCGCAGCCTCTGCTACGACCGCGAAGCGCTCGACGCCCGCAAGGAACACAAGCCAAAGAGCGGCGCGGTCGAGATGGCCGCCGCGATGGGCATCGAGCTTCTCACCGAAGAACAGTACCGGGACCTGCAGGCGCTCGGCGAGTTCGACCTCAAGACCTCGAGCTGGATCCAGGCACCGCCGGAGATCCGGGCGCTCGGCGGCGCCCTCTTCGGCGACCGGCGCTATGGCCGGGTGTTCGTCTATCACAACGGCGCGCAGTCGTACTACGCGGCCAGGGGCTTTCGCGGGTTGCTTCGCGTGTAGGCCCGCCTACTTGCAGGCGAAGCTGGCAGCCGATTCGAGATCGCCGCCCACGTAGGTCGCCACCTTCGGGTACGGGCACAGGGGCCGCGTGCGGGTGGCCGACCAGCCGGCGGGCAGTTCCGTGTTGACCACGTTGGCCCCCGCACCGCGCGCGGCGGCGACCACGGCATCCGGCGCCTTGCCCTTCTCCACCCAGGCCACCAGCGGCGTCAGCATGTCGAACTGGTCCGTGGCCGGGCCTCGCCCGCAGTGGTTCATGCCGGGCACCGGGAAGAAGCGCGCAAAGCCGGAGGCATCGCCGCCATTGGCCGCGCGCAGTTCGTCGTACCAGCGCGTCGTGTCGTCCGACGAGAACACCGCGTCGCTGGTGCCGTGGTAGACCATGAGCTTGCTGCCGCGGTCGCGCAGCACCGCGAGGTTGCCCGGGTTCGGCGGCGTCATGAAGGACATGGCCGACTCGGTGTAGAGCGCCGTGGTCGCGAAGATGCCCGGCGCATCGGCGTCCATGCTGAAGCCCAGCGCAAAGTCGATGCCCGAGGGGCGGCTCGTGCCCAGCGGCGGCGAGCTGAACACGAAGCCGACCGCGGCCGTGTCCAGGTTCTGCGAGTTGGAGAACTTCCATTGCCGCCAATCGGCGCCGTTGATGCCCGCGTCATACGGAAAGCCGTTGTAGAGCGCGGCGCCCGCGGTGTTGCGCGCACCGCCGAAGACGTTGTCGAGCACGGTCTTCTGCGCCGCCGTGAGGCAGCTGCCGTCGCGCGCGCCGCTGCAGGTGGGCACGTCGGTGGCCAGCTTGAAGGCCGTCTTGCAGGCCTGCACGTTCGCGACGATGCCATCGGTTGCGCCGTCGAGCGCGTCGCACTTGGCCCGCACGGCGCCGGCGACCGTGTCCATCTCCGCCTGCGTGAAGGCCGTCTGCAGGTCCGGCTTGCCGGCCGGCGTGTTGGCGGTCGTCACCTGCACGTACTGCTGCACGCCGTAGAGCTGCGCGACCGCGGCCTTCGGCAGGTTGAAGCCGGGATTGCCGGCCAGGATGCCGTCGTAATCGTTGGCGGAGCGCGCGGCCGCCACCATCGCATGGCGGCCGCCGTTCGAGCAGCCGCCGAAGTAGGAGCGGTCGGCCGCGCGGCCATAGGCCTTGGCGATCAGGTTCTTGGCCATCGGCGTGAGCTGCGCGACGGCGTTGTAGCCGTAGTCCAGGCGCGCCTGCGGATCGATGCCGAAGACCGGGTTCTGCGCGCCCGAGTGGCCCGCATCGGAGCTGATCACGGCAAAGCCCATGTGCAGCGCCGTGGTCGTGGGCGACCCGCCCCCGACGCCGCCCGTGGCCGGCACCACGCTTCCGTCGAGCCCGCCGTTGGCCTGGTAGAAGAAGCGCCCGTTCCAGTCGACCGGCAGGCGCATCTCGAAGCCGATCGCATAGGTGCGGCCGTCGACGCTGCTGCTGCGCTCGTTCATCTTTCCCTGCACCAGGCAGTGCGCCGGCGTGGGTGTGCCCACGCCCGCCACCGTGAGGGTGCCGGCCGCCACGGAAGTGATGCTGGTGTAGGCCGTGCCATTGAAGGCGGCCTTGCTCGCGAGGTCGCTGCACGACTGCAGCGTGCCGGGCCTCGCCTCCCGCGAGGCCGCGGGCGGCGGTGCGGGTGGCGCAGGCGGCGGTGCCGCCGGCGCGGCCGGAACGATCGGCAGGAATGCAAAGCCGCCGCTCCCGCCGCCGCCACCTCCGCCGCAGGCCGCGAGCAATGCGGCCGCACCCACCGCGGCCCATGCCGACCGCCAGGACGATGACACGATGTGATCCATGCTGGTCTCCTCGGCCGGCGGCACCGTCGGCCACAAAGGTTATTGAAGATAACCAATGTAGTTTTGATCCATAACCAAAAAACGAGGATAAACCCGGATACCGCCGGCTGCGCTAGGAGCTCCCTTCACCAAGGTAGTTGCGCAGGCCTTCAAGATCGATCACCTCCACGCCGCCGTGCTCCACCCGCAGCAGGCCTGCGCGCTCGAGCGCATGCAGCGCCCGGTTGGCGCGCTGGCGCGAGACCGCGGACAGGAGGCCGATCTCGTCCTGGGTCAGGCGTACGAAGCTGCTCGCCTGCGGATAGAGGATCGGGTCGAACAGGCTGGCCAGGCAGCGTGCAATGCGCGCGTCGGGGCCCAGCAGGCGGTCGAACTCCATGAGTCCGATGAACAGGCTCAGGCGCGCATTGATGTGCGACAGCAGGAACCGGTCGAACTCGAGGTTCGTCGACACCAGGCGTTCGAAGGTATGGCGCGGCACGCAGGCCACGCGCGTCGGACGCATGGCCACGCCGTCGTAGCGCCAGGGGCCGGGTTTCAGCAGCGAGCCTTCGCCGGCCCAGCCGCCGGAGGTCACGCCGGTGAATGTGGAGACGCGGCCATCGGCCAGCGAGAGCGACATCTTCACCAGGCCCTCGATGACGCCGAGCCAGAGGTCCGCGGGCTCGCCGCGGCGCATCACGAAACCGCCGGCCGGCACCTCGCGCTCGTACGACTCGCGCACCACGCGGTCGAGTTCCTCGGCCGCCAGGGTCTGCGCCCACAAGCTCTCGCGGAGCATGGTCTCCATGGCCTTCGACGACATACGTGCTTGCCTCGCTCGCCTGTTGCTTGCTCGCTCCTCCGTGCACACCGGGGCCTGCGTGGGAAGGCGGGCGAACACATCCGTAAGTAATGTCTTTGAAAAGACATTTTTGTCGCGGCGATCATGACATATTGACTCCCGTTCGCCACACAACCATAAGACTGGAGACAAGGATGGAACATCCCGAATCCGGCGCGGGCCCCACGCCTGCGCCCTCTCATGACGAACCGCCCGGCATGCGCCGGCGCGACCTGCTGGGATATGCGGCCTCCGCGCCGCTGATCTCGGCCGCCGCGGGGCTCGGCGGCCTCGCGGCCCCTTCGTCGGCCCGGGCCGCGATACTGCCGATGACCCCGCCCGACACGACCGACCTGGTCGACATCGGCGATGCGGTGACGGTGACGGCGCTGCCGACCATGCCGCTGGTCAAGGTGAGCAAGCTTGCGAACGGCCGCGTCCGGCTGGAGCTGCCGCGCTTCGAGTCGGGCCAGGGCATCGCCACCGCCGCCGCGATGATGCTGGCCGACAAGCTGGGCCTGCCGCTGAACGCGATCGAGGTGGGCTCCGCCGACGCCAGCCCGGAGCTGATGTACAACCAGCTCACCGGAGGCTCCTCGAGCGTGCGCTCGCTGCATGCGGGCATGCCGCTGATCGGCGGGCTGGCCGCGGGCTCCGCCAGCGCGGTGGTCGGCCAGCGCGTGACGCGGCTGGACGCGCTGGACATCGTGACCGGACGCAAGAAGTTCACGCTCGACCAGGCCGTGCCCGACGCGAAGCCGACCATGGTGTGCCGGCCGCCCACCATCAACGGCCAGTTCGTGCGCATCAACAACACGACCGCGGTGATGGGCATGCCCGGCGTGCTGGGCATCGCGCCGATTCCCGCCACCAACGGCATCGTGCCCACGCCGCCCGGCGTGGCGGTGATGGCCGAGACCTTCGGGCAGGCCTGGGCCGCGGTGAACGCGCTCGACGTCACCTGGACCGCGGGCCCGGTCGCCGGCGAGTCCAACGCCAGCATCCAGCAGAAGCTCAAATCCGCGCTGCTGCCCTTCCTGCTGCCGCCGCTGGGCGCGTTGACGGTCGAGGGCGAGTTCGAGTTCGCGGCGGTCTCGCACTGCCCGATGGAAACAGAATGCGCCATTGCCGACGTGCGCGCCGACCGCGCCGAGATCTGGTCCGGCCTGCAGAGCCCGATCGTCACGCAGCAGGCGGTGGCCGCCGACCTGGGCCTGCCGCTGGACAAGGTCAAGGTGCATGCGGTGCCCTCCGGCGGCTCCTTCGGGCGGCGGCTGTTCTGGGACGCGACGCTGCAAGCAGTACAGATCTCCAAGGCGCTGGGCCGGCCCTGCCGCCTGATGTACCACCGCACCGACGACATGCGCCACGGCCGCGTGCGCCCGCCCATGTTCCATCGGGCGCGCGCCACGATGCTGCTGGGCCAGGTCATCTCCTTCGAGCAGCGCATCGCGGGCGTGCGGCTCGATACGCGCCACGGTTTCGGCGAGATGCTGGGCGCCGCGGCCATCGCGCTGCCCAACGGATTTCCGCAGACGGTGGGCAACTTCGCCATCGAGCAGGTCATGTTCAAGACCATGGTCAGCTCGCCGTACAACTTCGGCGTCACCACCAAGCTGCTGACGCCGGTCGCGATGGACATCAACACCTGCTCCTACCGCTCGGTGCACATCCAGCCCTCGCGCATGGTGGAGGAGATCCTGGTCGACGAGATGGCCAGGGCGCTGCACAAGGACCCCGTCGCCTTCCGCCTCGAATACCTGCGCCTGCCGCGCGCACGCGCGGTGCTCAAGGCCGTGGCCGAGGCGGCGCAATGGGGCAAGGCCATGCCGGCGGGCTTCGCACAGGGCGTGGGCGTGCACCAGGAGTCGAAGTCCTTCACCGCCTGCATCGTCGAGCTCGACGCGCGCGTGCCCACCGACCTCAAGGTGACCCGCGCCACCATCGCGATCGACGTCGGCACCCCCATCAACCCCTCGGGCATCGAGGCGCAGATGCAGGGCGGCCTGTGCGAGTCGATCTCCATCGTGCTGACGGCCGGCCTGCACATCCAGAACGGCCTGCCGCTGGAAGGCAGCTACTCGCAGTACCACTTCGCGCGCATGAAGAACTACCCGAAGGACGTGAAGGTCATCATCATGCCCCCCACGAGCGGCGAGGCGATCGGCGGCCTGGGCGAGGTGGGCCTGTCGGCCAGCTCGGGCGCGATCGCCAACGCCTATGCGCGCGCCACCGGCAAGAAGCCGCGGAGTTTTCCGCTGAACTTCCCCGTCGATTTCACCCCCATCCCCCCGGGCAAGCTGCCCACGCCGGTCGTCGTGCCGGTACCCCACTGAGGAGCCCGCCATGCCTGTGCAATCTTTCAAGGTGAACGGCGGCAACGTCGACGTCGAGGCGCCTGACGACATGGCCCTGCTCTGGGTGCTGCGCGACAAGCTCGGCATCACCGGCCCGAAGTACGGCTGCGGCATCAACGTGTGCAAGGCCTGCACCTGCCACGTGGACGGCAAGGCGGTCACCACCTGCTCCACGCGGGTCGCCGACGTGCGCGGCCGGCAGGTCACGACCATCGAGGGCCTGGCCAACGGCAACACGCTGCATCCGGTGCAGCAGGCCTGGATGAACCTCGACGTGCCGCAATGCGGCTTCTGCCAGCCAGGCCAGATCATGGCGGCGGTCGACCTGCTGCGGCGCACCCGCAACCCCACCGACGCGGACATCGACGCGATCGAGAACGTGTGCCGCTGCGGCACCTATGGGCGCGTGCGCGAAGCGATCAAGGCGGCTGCGGCGATGATGGGTTAGCGGGTTGGCCAATCGAAGCCGAGCTGCCTGTGGTGCTTGATCGCCAACAACTGAACAATGCCCGCATCACCTGGATCGCCATCGGACACAAGGTACAGGACCAGGTATTCATCCATCACGTATTCGCGCAGCTCGGCATTGGGGCCCAAAGCGGACAGCTGCAAGCCAATGCGCTCGAGAAGCCGCTTCGCCTCGACGGATTCGACGGCCCGTTTCAGAAAATGCCGACCCATGCGAGGGTGCCGCTGCAGGTTCGGAACAACGACATCGGTCAGCGCATCGAGCAGGCGCTCATAGCCTTGTGCAAAGTCGTTGTCGAGCCAGAATGCTTCGATGCTTTCGAGGTTCGATGCAAAGTTGCGCGCGTACTGCACGCGCGCCAGTGCCGCCCCTTCTTCTTCGCGGCCAGCCATTTCAGCCGGCAGTGCCGCCGGAACGCGCCTTGCGCTTCAGTTTCAGCTCCGCCAGGCCTTCCAGCGCATCGACCGTGCGGCCGGCCTGCACATCCGCCAACCCCCGTTCGACCTCGTCGAGCAGCAGCAGGTGGATGCGTGCACGCTCCAGCCGGTGGTAGTGGTCAAGCCGTTTGGCATCGATCACGGCCACAGCCGGTTCGCCGTTCTTCGTGATGATTTTTTCCGCGCCGTTCTGCACTTCGAGTACGAGGTCCGAAAGGTGGGTGCGCGCTGTTGAAAACGGAACAATGTCGCGAACGGAAATAGACATGCGAATCTCCGAGAGCCGAGAAGTGCTCAATATTTTGCTCATTTTAGAGCCTTCCCAGCCCTTGCAGCTCAAGCAAGATCGATCCGTCGTCTTCTCAGGCG
Organism: Variovorax sp. 01N425; assembly: GCF_056399465.1. Lineage (NCBI taxonomy): Bacteria > Pseudomonadati > Pseudomonadota > Betaproteobacteria > Burkholderiales > Comamonadaceae > Variovorax > Variovorax sp. 01N425. Next base: position 158,688 of record NZ_JBFTRJ010000005.1, read on the forward strand.
CACGGGGCGGTCCAATCTGTTGAATATCGGCCACGCACGATCGCCTTCGCGACCGCGCTCCTCTCCTCACACCACCGGCGGCAACCGGTCCAGCAGCTTGTCGAGCGTGATCGGATAGTTGCGCACCCGGACGCCCGTGGCGTTGTAGACCGCGTTGGCCACTGCGGCCGCGACGCCGCATATGCCCAGTTCCCCGACGCCCTTGGCCTTCATCGGCGAGGAGATCGGGTCGGTCTCGTCGAGGAAGATCACCTCCTGGTGGGGAATGTCGGCATGCACCGGCACCTCGTAGCCCGCGAGGTCGTGGTTGACGAAGAAACCATGCCGCTTGTCGAGCGCCAGCTCTTCCATCAGCGCCCCGCCGACGCCCATCGTCATGGCACCGATCACCTGGCTGCGCGCCGATTTGGGGTTCAGGATGCGCCCCGCCGCGCACACCGCGAGCATGCGCCGCACGCGGATCTCGCCGGTGGCGGCGTCGACGCCCACCTCCACGAAATGCGCGCCGAAGGTGGACTGCTGGTACTTCTTGTCGAGGTCGCCGTACTCGATGCCGTCCTCGGCCATCAAACCTTCGGCGCCCGCCGCTTCGGCGAGCGGCACCGCACGTTCGCCGGCGCGCACCATGCCGTCCGCGAATTCCACGTCGGCCGCGCCGAAGCCCAGCTTGCTTGCCACGGCTTCGCGCAGCTTCATGCAGGCTGCATAGACACCCGAGGTCGAGTTGTTGGCGCCCCACTGCCCGCCCGAGCCGGACGACACGGGATAGGCCGAATCGCCCAGGCGCACGAGCACCCGGTCCAGCGGCACGCCCATCGTCTCGGCGGCGGTCTGCGCAATGATGGTGTACGTGCCGGTGCCGATGTCGGTCATGTCGGTTTCCACCGTGACCATGCCCCGGTTGTCCAGCCGCACGCGCGCGGCCGACTTCATCAGGAGGTTGTTGCGGAACGCCGCGGCCATGCCCATTCCCACGAGCCAGCGACCGTCGCGCTGCTGCCCCGGCGTGGCATTGCGCCGGCTCCAGCCGAAGCGCTCGGCGCCCGTGCGCAGGCATTCGACCAGCCTGCGCTGCGAAAACGGACGCTGCGGCTTCTCCGGATCGACCTGCGTGTCGTTGCGCACGCGGAATTCGACCGGGTCGAGCGCGAGCTTCTCCGCCATCTCGTCCATCGCGATTTCCAGCGCCATCATGCCCGGCGCCTCGCCGGGCGCGCGCATGGCGTTGCCCTCGGGCAGGTCCAGCACGGCCAGCCGCGTGGTCGTCAGGCGGTTGGCACCGGCGTACAGCAGCCGGCTCTGGTTGACCGCGGTTTCCGGCTGTCCGCCCGGCAGGTCGCCGGACCAGCCTTCGTGCGCAATGGCGGTGATCTTGCCGTCTCTCTCGGCGCCGATGCGGATGCGCTGGATGGTGGCGGGCCGGTGGGTGGTGTTGTTCATCATCAAGGGCCGCTGCAAGGCCACCTTCACGGGCCGCCTGGCCGCCCGGGCGCCCAGCGCGGCCAGCAATGCATCGGCGCGCACGAACAGCTTGCCGCCAAAGCCGCCGCCGATGAAAGGCGAAACAAGGCGCACGTTCGCCTTCGGAATGCCGAGCGTCTTGGCGACATCGCCGGCGCCCCAGGCAATCATCTGGTTCGAGGTCCAGATGGTGAGCTTGTCGCCCTGCCACTGCGCGATGGAGGCGTGCGGCTCCATCATGGCGTGCGATTCGTCGGGCGTGGTGTAGGTGGCATCGAGCTGCACGGGGGCCGCGGCGAACGCGCCCGCGAAGTCGCCCGCCTTTGTCAGCGGCTCGCCGGAAAACGGATCGGCCTTGGGCATCTGCGCCGCATCCTTTTCGGCGGCCAGGTCGAAGCGGCCCGGCGCACGCGTGTAGGCGATGCGCACCAGCTGCGCCGCGGCGCGCGCCTGCTCGAAGGTGTTGGCCACGACCAGTGCGACCGCCTGGTGGTAGTGGTCGATCTCGGGGCCGCCCAGGAGCTTGGCCGTGTTGAAGTCGCCCTTGCCGAGCTTGCCGGCATTGCGCGCCGTGACGATGGCCAGCACGCCCGGTGCGGCGCGCGCGGCGTCCAGGTCCATCGAGGCGATGCGGCCTTTCGCGATGCCGGCGCCCACCACCCAGCCGTAGGCGGCGTTGGGTACTTCGGTGTGGCGTTCGTAGGCGTAGCGCGCGGTGCCGGTGGTCTTCATCGGGCCGTCGATGCGGTCCGTCGGCTTGCCGATGATCTTGAGCTGGTCGATCGGATTGGTCGTGGCGGGCGTGTCGAATTTCATGCTGCTCAGCTCCTTGCTTGCGCCAGTGCCGCGGCCAGCGCGCGCTCGGCCAACGGCAACTTGAATGCGTTCTCGTGCGTAGTCTGCGCGCCGGCCAGCAGTCGCGCGGCCACCGCCTTGGCGCCCTGCGGCATCGCGGCCTCCGCGGCCTCCACGCGCCACGGCTTGTGCGCCACCCCGCCCAGCGCCACGCGCCCCGAGCCGTCGCGCTGCACGACCGCTGCCACCGACACCAGCGCGAAGGCGTAGGAGGCGCGGTCGCGCACCTTGCGGTAGATCTGCGTGCCGCCGATCGGCTTGGGGAGCGTCACGCCGGTGATCAGCTCGTCCCGCTCCAACGCCGTCTCGATGTGCGGCGTGTTGCCAGGCAGGCGGTGAAAGTCGGCGATCGGGATCACGCGCGTGCGGCCGTCGGGGCGCACCGTCTCCACCGCCGCGTCGAGCACGCGCATCGCCACGGCCATGTCGCTTGGATTCGTCGCGATGCAGGCCGTGCTCGTACCGACCACCGCATGCTGTCGCGTGATGCCGCCGATGGCACTGCAGCCGCTGCCCGGCTGGCGCTTGTTGCAGGGCTGGTCGGTGTCGTAGAAGTAGGGGCAGCGCGTGCGCTGCAGCAGGTTGCCCGCCGTCGTGGCCTTGTTGCGCAACTGGCCGGAGGCGCCGGCCAGCAGTGCGCGCGACAGCACGCCGTAGTCGCGGCGCACGCGCTCGTCGGCGGCCAGGTCGGTGTTGCGCACCAGCGCGCCGATGCGCAGGCCGCCCTCGGGTGTCGGCTCGATCTTGTCCAGCGCCAGGCCGTTCACGTCGACCAGGTGCGTGGGCGCCTCGATCTGCAGCTTCATCAGGTCCAGCAGGTTGGTGCCGCCCGCAATGAACTTGGCGCCTGGGTGGCGCGCGACCGCCGCCGCGGCCTGCGCGGGCGACTGCGCTTTCTCGTAGGTGAATGGCTTCATGTGCGGCTCCCGGCCACCTCGGTGATGGCATCGACGATGTTGGAGTAGGCGCCGCAGCGGCAGATGTTGCCGCTCATGCGCTCGCGCAATTCCTCGGCCGACAGCAGCGGACGCGCGGTGAGATCGGCGCTCACGTGGCTCGGCACGCCGCGCTTGATCTCGTCGAGCACGGCCACCGCCGAGCAGATCTGCCCGGGCGTGCAGTAGCCGCACTGGTAGCCGTCGTGCTTGACGAAGGCGGCCTGCAGCGGGTGCATGTTCTGCGGCGTGCCCAGGCCCTCGATGGTGGTGACCTGCGCGCCGTCATGCATGACCGCGAGCGTCAGGCAGGAATTGATGCGCCGGCCATCGAGGATGACCGTGCAGGCGCCGCACTGGCCATGGTCGCAGCCCTTCTTGGTGCCGGCCAGGTGCAGGTGCTCGCGCAGTGCATCGAGCAAGGTGGTGCGCGTGTCGAGATCGAGCGCGTGGACCTGCCCGTTGACGTTCAGCGAGAGCTTCGCGCGGGGTCCTGGCGTTGCGGCTGCTTTGGGGGCCGCGGCTTCGGCAGGTGCCGAAGAAGAAACCGCCGCGGCAGTGGCGGTGGCGGCGCCGGCAATGAGCGCGTCGCGCCGCGAGATCAAGGGAATCGTGGGACTGTCCATGTCGGCTCCTGTTGTTCGAGGTTCGGGTGCATCGATCGGCCATCGTTTCCCTTTCTGATATCACGCGCCATCGGCGGTCGCAATAGGAGAACGGATGCCATGCACCTGCGAACAGTTTCATCGTGTCTTCGGCTCCTTATTTTTCTGGCGCCGCGCGGGGATTGGTAGGGCATTCCGCTTGTTTTCTTGCCCGATCCGCTGAGCTCGAAAGCTCCTGAGAACGGAAGTTCCTATGCCGGGTTCGCCAGCGCGTGCCTGGGCATATCGGTGCCCCTGGCCGCCCCGCGCAGCACCTCGATGTCCCGCTTGGGCGGCGCACCGAACAGCCGGCTGTACTCGCGGCTGAACTGCGAGGGACTTTCATAGCCGACCCTGAACGCCGCGCCCGCTGCATCGAAGTGTTCGCTCAGCATCAAGCGTTTCGCTTCGTTCAGCCGCAGCCATTTCTGGTACTGCAGCGGGCTCATCGCGGTGAGCTGGCGAAAGTGGTGGTGGAAGGTGGGCGCACTCATCTGCACGCGCGCCGCGAGTTCGTCGATGCGAAGCGGCAAGGCGTAGTTCAGCTTCAGCCAGTCGATGGCCCGCGCGATCCGGTAGCCCTGTCCGTCCACCGAGGCGATCTGCCGCAGCCGGGCGGCCTGGTCGCTCATCAGCAGCCGGTAGTGGATCTCGCGCTGGATCAGCGGGGCAAGAACGGGAATGGCATGCGGCTCGTCCAGCAGTTCGAGCAGGCGCGCGAACGGCCCCAGGATCGCAGGCGTGGCCGCGCCGATGCCCACCCCCACGCCGACCGGGCGATCGCGCGGCGGCGGCAGGCCGCCCTGCGCAATCAGCTCGGCCAGTATGCGCACGTCGAGCTTCAGGACCAGGCCCAGGCAGGGCTGCCCGGGGCTTGCCACTATCACCTCCGAATTGGCGGGCACGTTCAGCGAGGTGACGAGGAACCGCGAGGTGTCGTAGGCATAAGCCTCGCCGCCCACCCACATCTGCTTGGCGCCCTGGGCAACGAGCACGATGCTCGGCTCGATCATGCAGACGGCGGGCGGCGCGGGGCATTCGCGCCTGAAGAAGGCCAGGCCCGCGATCGGTGTTTCGAAGTCGCCCGCGCCCGGCGTGCGCGCGCCGATGACCTGCGCCATCGCGTGCTGTGGCGGCCTGCCCTCGGCGGCCGTGTCGTGGTGTCTGGGGGCCATGCTGCTTGGAGCCTTTGCAAAAGACTCTAACCCGCCGGCCCGTCTCCATCTGCCAAGGCGCGCTGCCGCCATTGGATCGGGCAAGAAATCCAGCGGAGTACGCAATCGACGCCCCGCGCATTCCTTCACGCAGGTCCCGTCGCGCCCGGGCCAGGGACGAACGGGATGAAATACTGAATCGCGCTTGGCGCGGGTTGGGCTGACCGCCGCCCATGTCCCGAATCGCAGCGTATCCGGGCAGGACCGCATGCAGCCTGAGCCATCGCGTTGCAACATATGCACTGCACGTTGTGTGGCCATCGAGGCGCGCCTGTTGGCTGGCCAAGGCATCATTGGTAGAGTATTACCTATGAATACCGCCATCAGCCCGACGCCGGTCAAGCTCGACCCCGAACTCAAAGTGCGCCTGAAGCGCCTGGCCACGGCGCGCCACCGAGCGCCGCATTGGCTGATGCGCGAGGCCATTGCCCAGTACGTCGATCGCGAAGAAAGGCGCCAAGCCCTGCACCAGGACGCGGTGGCCGCATGGGCAGAGTTCGAGGAGACCGGTCTGCACGTCTCGGATAACGAGATGGTTGCCTGGCTGGAAACCTGGGGTACTGACGAAGAGTTGCCAGCGCCTGCATGCCACAAGTGAGGTTCGCGCCGGCGGCACTCCGCGATCTGGAGCGCTTGCGGGAGTTTCTGCGACCGAAGAGCCCGGCAGTTGCCGCGCGTGCGGGGGAAACCATCATCAAGGCAGTCCAGGTCCTGCGCAAACAGCCGATGGTGGGCCGGCCGCTGGAGGATCTGCCGCCTGAATACCGCGAGTGGGTGATCGACTTTGGCGCAAGTGGCTACGTGGCGCTGTACCGCTACGCTGGCGAGGGGGATGTGGTCACGGTGCTGGCCTTGCGCCACCAGCGGGAGGCAGGCTATGAGCCGGGTTCGGGCGGCTCAGGCGAAGGCTTGCCGCCTCCCTGACCTCAAACTTCTTCGGGGCCTCGCCAGACACGCGCCGCCGTCTGGGTCGCCAGCACGTACCGCCGCGGGGCGATGTTCTGCGTTGCGAACGGAACGACCAGCAGCGTGAGGCCTATCCTCGCCGACGCATCGGCACGAGAACGCCGGGTAGCCGGAATCGGCGAGCGCCTGGCGAGGGAGGCGACGGCAGGAGCCGGGCAGAGAAGCAACAGCAGCGCCGTGCAGCACCAAAATCAACCGCACGAGGAAATGCGTGGCGCATTCGCCTTGCTTGCGATCTGTACGGTGTTCAAGAGGTGACTCCTGGCAATCAATCGTCGTGGGTGTCCGGTACGAGGCTACGGCCAAATAGTTCGGGCGAGCGCTAGTCGAGCCGCAGCCTGGCAACCTTGGCCAGCGACTGCCAGGCCGCAAGATCGCGCCGCACGGTGGCCGCGAACTGGTCGGCATCCTTGACGGGCGGGCGCGGCATGTTCTGCGCGGCGAACTTCTGGACGATCTCGTCGGCCGAGAGAATGCGGTTGATCTCCTGGTTCAGGCGCAGCACCACCTCGCGCGGCGTGCCGGCCGGCGCGAAGACGCCGTACCAGCCGTCCGCATCGAAGCGGTAGCCCTGCTCGGTCAGCGTGGGCACGTCGGGCAGTGCCGGCCCGCGCGCGGAGCCGGTGCAGCCCAGTGCCCGCAGCTTGCCGCTGCGGATGTGGGGCACCGGCGACGCGATGTCGACAAAGCCCACGCCGATGCTGTTGCCCAGCAGGTCGCTCAGCAGCGGCGAGACGCCCTTGTAGGGCACGTGCACCAGGTCCATGCCGTACTGCGCCTTGAGGCCCTCCATCACCAGGTGGCCGGTCGATCCGCTGCCCCAGGAGCCATAGGCCAGCTTGCCGGGGTTGGCCTTGGCATGGCGCACCAGGTCCGCCAGCGACGCGAGGCCCGTGGCCGGGTTCGCCACCAGCAGGATGCCCGCGGCGCCGACCTGGGCGACGGGCAGCAGGTCCTTCTGCGCGCCATAGGGCATCTTCGGCTGGATGACCGGGTTGATCGCGATGGCCGAGGACGGCGACAGCAGGATCGTGTAGCCGTCGTGCGGTGCCTTGGCGACCGCATCGTTGCCGATCAGGCCGTTGGCGCCGGGCTTGTTGTCCACCACCACGGGCTGCCCGAGCGCCTGCTGCAGCGGCCCGGCCAGAAGGCGCGCGAAGATGTCCGAGCCCGCACCGGCGGGGCCGGACACGACCATGCGGATGGGCCGTGCCGGCCAGCCGCCGGCTTCGCTGGCGTGCAGCCGCGCTTGCAGCGCGAGCAGGCCCGCGCCGGCCAGCAGGCGGCGGCGGGAAACGAGGGTGTCGATCATGCGGAGGTCTCCTTGTCTTTGGTTCAGCGTTCGGCCGCGCCGGCGCCGGGCCGCAGCACCTGCCCGGTCAGGAACTGCGCGCGCGCGCCGGCCATGTAGCCGAGCAGCGGCAGGCAGCCGTCCGGTGCGAGGCCGGGCTGCAGTTCGAGTGCGTTGATGCGCAGTCCATGCGCGCCCCATTCGGCGGCCAGCGTGGCGACCAGCATGCGGGCGGCTTCGGCGTCGCCGGCCAGCTCCCAGGGCAACCGCGCAGCAGGCCGCGGCAACAGCAGCGTGAGGCTGGCCAGCGCCGCATGGCGCGCGCGGAAGCGGCGGGCCGCATCGAGCACGGCATCGAGCTGCGCGCCCGGCGGCGCATCGAGAGCGCGGCCGTCGATGACGGCGGGGTAGCTCTGGATGCCGGCGCGGTCCGCATGCGAACGCGCCCACTCGTCCAGCGCTGCTTGCCACTGCGCCTCGCGCACCGCCTCGCAATGCGGCTGCAGCGGTGCCTCCAACGGCAACGGCGCATGCGCGCATGGCGGCAAGGGCTGGCTGCCGCCGCAGATGGAGGAGCCGCCATCCAGCACCAGCAGCTGCCCGGTGAGCACGCGCGCATCCGCGCCGGCCAGGAAGCACAGCGCCTCGGCCATGTCCTCGGGCTCGGCCATCCGGCCCATCGGAATCTTCGAGACCGCCTGCGCCAGGTTCAGCCGGCCACCATCGATCAGGCGCTGCACGAGCTCGGTTCGCACGAAGCCCGGCGCGAGCGTGGTCACCGTCCAATCGGGCCGGGCCTGCGCGAGCGCCCTGCCCTGCGCGATCAGTCCGGCCTTGCTCGGGCTGTAGAGCCCGCGCCACGGAATGGCGCGCAGCCCCGCGCCGGACGCCACGTTGACGACGCGCGCGCCCGGCCGAAGCCGCGGCGCGCAGGCCTGCACCATGCGGGCCGGGGCCGACAGGTTGAGCGCCAGCAGGCGTGCGGCCGTGCCGTCGTCGGGGGCGGACGTGGCCTCGGTGCCGCCGGCCGACAGGCCTGCGTTGTTGATGAGGGCATCGAGCGGCGGGATCTCCTGGCCCAGGCGCTCGATCCGCGCGGCATCGGTCAGGTCGGCCACCAGGCCGAGCGGCCGCTCGGCCTCGGCGGGCCAGAGCGCTTCGAGGCGCTGCAGCGCCTGCGCATCGGCATCGACCAGCACGCAGTGCCAGCCGGCGCGCGCGAGGCCCAGCGCCGCCGCACGGCCGATGCCGCCGCCGGCGCCGGTGAGCAGTACCGTCGCCATCAGGCACCGCCCCGCACTGCGCGCAGCAGCGCATAGACGGCGTCGTGCGGCGCCGCGGTGCCCACCGGCTGGCGCGCGCCGAACAAGGCGGCGTCGTCCTGCTTCAGCTCGGGCCGCGTGCGCTCCTCGATCCAGTCGTAGATCACGGTGCGTGCGGCCACGCGCCACTCGCCGCCGCGGCGCTCGAAGCGGTCCGCATAGCGGCCGCACAGGAAGGTCTCGCGCTCGGGCTGCGCGGCCGTGGCCTGCAATGCGAAGAAGCTGCTTTCCACCGCCGCGGCATCGCCGTGCAGCTCGATCAGCACATTGCCGATCTGGTGGACGCGGCGTCCGCCCTGCCGCAGCTTGGTCAGCGCCTGATCGATGAAGCCGGCGGCGCTGCCGTTCCAGGCGCCGTGGCAGTCCGTGGCGTCCTCCCAGTAGGCCGAACGCAGGGCTTGTTCGTCGCAGCGGTCGATGCCTCGGCAGTAGCGCAGCAAGCAGTCGCGGATCGCCTCGCGGTCCAGCAACTCCTGCAGCGTTGCCGGCCCGTGCGCAGCGGCACTCACTGGTGCACCCTTGGCGCTGCGCGCCTTCCCGCCAGGCGGGAGCGAGCTTGCTTGGGGCGGCCCGGCGCGGCGCTCATGCGGGCGCTGCGCGCCGGAACAGCTGCACCAGGTTGCCCTCGGGATCGCGCAGCGACAGCACGGCGCCGTGGCTGCCCATGTCGCGCAGGCCCAGCACCTGCCCGCCGGCCGCGCCGATGCGCTCCGTCGCGCCCTCGAAGTCGTCCACCTCCAGCACCATCACCAGCCCGCTGGTGGCGGGCGCGGCCTCCTCGGCGCTGGCCAGCGCCACGTTGGTGCCGCCCACGCCGTACTGGATCCAGCGGTCGCCATCGCGGAACGTCATCGGCAGGCCCAGCGCACCTTCGTAGAAGGCATGCAGGCTGGCCGGCTGCTTCGCCACGACGAACACGTTCTGCACCCGCTTGGGCGATTGAACGGCGGCGCTCACAGCGATGTCTCCGAAGCACCGCCGTCCAGCCGCAGCACGTCCGCGTTGAAGAAGCGCGAGGCGTCGCCGGCCAGGAAGCAGATGGCGTCGGCAATGTCTTCGACCGTGCCCAGCCGCCCGAGCGGCGTGCGGCCGATGCGCCGCGCATCGAGTTCCGCATTGCGGTGCTTGGCAGTGCCTTCGGTGGGCACGGCGCCGGGCGCGACCGCGTTCACGCGGATGTTGCGCGCGCCCAGGTCGGCGGCCGATGCGCGCGTGATGCCCAGCACGCCGGCCTTGATGCCGCTGTAGACCACCGAGCGCATCGGCGACTTGAAGGCCGCGATGGAGGCCACGTTGATGATCGAGCCGCCGCGCTCCGGATCCATCGCCTCGGCCGCGGCCTGGATGCCCCAGATCACCGACTTGAAGCCGATCTCCACCATGCGGTCCATGACCTCCGGCGTGATCTCGGCCAGCGGCTGGTAGCGCACCCAGGCGGCGTTGTTGACCATGACGTCCAGCCGGCCCGCATCGCGCGCGAACTGCGCCACGGCCTCGCGCATGCCGTCGCGCGTCGACACGTCGCAGGGCAGCCCGATGGCCTGGCCGCCGAGCGCGCGGATCTCGGCCACGGCCTCCTCCACGAACTCCGGCTTCAGGTCGTTGATGCCGACGGTGGCGCCCAGGCGCGCCATGGCGCGGGCGGTGGCACGGCCGATGCCGTGGCCCGCGCCGCTGATGAAGGCCGTGCGGCCTGACAAAGACATGTTCATTGCTTGCCTTTCACGGCGTGTTCCTCTGGCACCAGCAGCGCGTCGAGCGCATGCGCGCCGCGGCCCTGTTCCAGCACCACCAGGGGGTTGATGTCGATCTCGCGGACGCTGTCCGCATGCCGCACCGCGAAGCGCGACAGCGCCGCAATGGCCCTCGCGGCCGCCTGCACGTCGGCCTTGGGGCGGCCGCGCGCGCCGTCGAGCAGGGGAAAGGCCTTGAGCGAGCGCAGCATCGCCGTGGCCTGCGCCTCGTCGACGGGCGCCGGCTGCAGCGCCACGTCCTTGAAGATTTCGGCAAAGATGCCGCCCAGGCCGGCCATCACCATCGGGCCGAACACCGGGTCCTTCCTGGCGCCCAGGATCAGCTCGACGCCGCCCTGCACCATCTGCGCGACCAGCACGCCGGCGATGCGGGCGCCGGGCGCCTTCGACGCCACGCGCGCCAGCAGTTGGCCGTATTCCTCGCGCAGCTGCGCTTCGGAGCGCACGCCGACGAACACGCCGCCGACCTCGGTCTTGTGCGCGATGTCGGGCGAGACGATCTTGAGCACCAGCGGAAAACCCATCTCGCGCGCGGCGGCGAGCGCCTCGTCGACGCTGCGCGCGACCGCCTCCCGCGGCACGGGCAGTCCCGCCTCGGCCAGCACCGCCTTGGCGCTGGCCTCGGTGGCGAAGGCCGCGGCGCCCAGCGGCGCGCGTGCGATGGCCGGCGCAGCAATCCGTGCGGCATCGCGCGCGCCGAAGCGCAGCAACGCCGCCACCGTCGCGCAGGCCGCATCGATGCCCTCGACCACCGGAAAGCCCATCGCGTTGAGCCGTGCGCGCACGTCCTCGGGAGCGCGCGCGCAAAGCAGGATCAGACGCGCGGGATGGTCCTTGCGCACCTGCGCGAGCGCCTCCAGGAACACGTCGCGCAGACGCGGCACATGGAAGGCGTTGGCCGACTGCAGGATCAGCGCGTCGCAGCTGTCGTCGCGCGCCACGGCATCGAGCATCTGGGCCAGCACCTCGGGCCGGCTCGACACCTGCGCCGTCATGTCCACGGGATTGGACGGCGCGGCGAAGGGCACGGCCGCGACGATGCGCGCCTGCGTCTGCGCCGCGAGCTTGGGCAGCGCCAGGCCCTGCGCGCTGGCCGCATCGGCCAGCAGCACGCCGAAGCCGCCGGAGGCCGTGAGCACCGCCACGCGGTGGCCGCCGGGCACGCGCGCCGGACCGGCCACCGACAGCGCATGGCCAACCTCGAGCAGCAGCTCGATGCTGGGCACGCGCAGTGCGCCGCCCTGGCGCAGCACCGCATCGAACACCGCGTCCGACCCGGCCAGCGCGCCGGTGTGCGAGGCCGCGGCCGCGCTGCCCGCCTCGGAGACGCCGACCTTGAGCACCACCAGCGGCTTGCCGGCCTCGCGGGCCATCGCCATGGCCAGCATGAGCTTGGCGCCGTCGCGGCAGGTTTCCATGCAGCACAGGATCACCGAGGTGCCGGGATCGGCCGCCAGCGAGGCGATGGCGTCGGCAATGTCCACGTCGCATTCGTTGCCCGTGGTCAGCATGCGGCTCACGCCCAGGCCGCGTTCGCCGGCCAGCCGCAGGGTGAAGCTGCCGAGGTTGCCGCTCTGCGAGACGATGCCCACCGAGCCCGCCGCGGGAAAGGACGATTCCAGCGCCACCGAGAAGGTGGCAATGCTCTTGTCGGGCACGCCGATCGCGCCCAGGCAGTTGGGGCCGACAATGCGCATGCCGCTGGCGCGCGCCACCTCGCCGATGCGCGCCTGCAGGCGGCTGCCCTCCTCGCCCATTTCGGAGAAGCCTGCGGACAGGATGACCGCGGCCTTCACGCCGCGCTGCGCGCAGTCCTGCACCGCGTCGAGCACGCCCGCGGGCGGCACCGCAATCACTGCGAGCTCGGGCACCTCGGGCAGTTCCGCCACACTCGCATAAGCCTGCAGCGACTGCACCAGGCCGCCCTTGCGGTTGATCGGATAGATGCCGCCCGCATAGCCGTACTTCTGCAGGAACTGCAGCGGCCGGCCGCCGATCTTGGTGACGTCGTCGGAGGCGCCGAAGATCGCGATCGAGCGCGGCTTGAACAGCGCGTCGAGGCCGTGGCCCACTTGCGTTGCCTGCATCTCAACGACCTTTGTAGACAGGCTTGCGCTTTTCGAGGAAGGCCTTGCGGGCCTCCTGCGCATCCTCGGTCCTGGCCAGCGCCATGGTGATGTTCTGCTCGAAGCGGTAGCCGTCGCGCTGCGGCATCAGGTCCATCATGTTGGCCGCCTGCTTCGCATAGGCGACGGCGAGCGGCGCCTTGGAGGCGATCTCCTGCGCGATCTCCATGGCCAGCGGCATCAGCCGATCGCCGGGCACCACCTCGTCGAGCACGCCGCGGCGGTACAGTTCGGCGGCGGGCACCTTCATGCCGGTGAAGAACATGCGGCGTGTGAACGAGCGGCCGAACATGGTGCGCAGCATCGAGACGCCGCCGGCCAGGCCGACGTTGATCTCGGGCATGGCGAAGGTGGCGTCCTCGCTCGCCAGGAAGATGTCGCAGGCCGCCATGAGCCCGAAGCCGGCGCCCAGCGCAGGGCCGTTGACGGCGGCGATCACGGGCTTGGCGCATTCGCGGATCGCATTGCCCGTTTCGCGCGTCCAGCGGTTGTGGTCGAGGAAGTCGCCGGCCTTCTGCGCATCGGGCCGGTCCTTGAGGTCCGCGCCGGAACAGAAGAACTTGCCGGTGCCCGTGAGGATCGCGACGCGCACGTCGGCGCGCTCGGAGACCTCGTCGAAGATCTCGATCAGGCGGCGGCGCGTGGCGCGGTCCAGTGCATTGACCGGCGGCTTGTCGAGCCGGACGACGGCGATGTATTCGGAAACTTCCAGTTCGATGCTCATCGCACACTCCCGGTCTGGTTGGAAAAAGAAACTTGCGGCGCGGGCTCATGCGGCGCCAGCAGCAGCGCGGCGTGCAGCAGCCGGTCGCCGTAGCGGAACTCGGAGGCGATCAGGCGCTGCGCCGTGCGGGTGGCCAGCACCTCCTCGCTCACGCCCATGCCGCCGTGCATCTGGATGGCCGCTTCGGCGCAGGCGCGCGCCGACTCGGCCAGCGACACCTTGGCCAGGCGCAGCGTGCGGCGCAGGTCGGCCGCGTTCTGCTCCCAGGCATGGAAGCAGTGGATCACCAGGCCCTTGGCGCCCAGGTACTTCACGTACATGTCGGCCACGCGATGGCGCAGCACCTGGAAGCTCGCAAGCGCCACGCCGAACTGGCGCCGCTCCTTCAGGTGGATGACGGTCTGGCGGATCAGCGTGGCCAGCGCGGCCACCGTGTCGGCGGCGGTCAACAGCAAGGCGGCGTCGGTCGCCTTGGCGCGCGCCGCGCGCACGGCAGCGCCGCGTGCGATGCAGGCGCCCTCGGGCACCGCGAGCCGTTCCAGCGCGAAGTCGGCGCCCAGGCGGCCTTCCATCGTCCGGTAGCGGACCTTCGGCGGGCCGATGCGCTCGGCATCGACCAGGAAGAGCGCCTCGTCGCCATCGTCCAGCTGCGCGGGCACGAGGTAGTGCGTGGCGGGCAGCGTCAGGTCGACGCCCTGCACCGCGCCGCTCAGCGCGTAGCCGATGTCCAGGTGCCGGGCCGTGATGGCGGGGTCCTCGGGCGTGGCGGACAGCGCGGTCATCGGCGCGATCCGCGCGCTGCCCTCGGCCACCGCCTCCAGCCAGCGACGGGCCGTCTCGGCGCCGGCCGCCTGCAGCAGCAGCGGCACGACGGCACAGGTCTCGACCACCGGCAGCTGCAGGCCGTGCGTGGCCAGCCCCTCGACGATGGAAGCGAGGTCGCTCAGGCTGCCGCCGACGCCGCCGGCCTCCTCGGACACGAGGGTCGCGGTCCAGCCCAGCTCGCGCACGGGGTCGCCCTGGATCTGCTGCGCGATGTGGTCCTCGGCATAGCGGCTGGCTGCGTCCAGCAGCATGCCGGGAAAGAGCGATGGAAATGAAGTGGACATGGCTCAGGCTCCCAGCAATTCGTTGGCGACCACGTTGCGCTGCACCTCGGAGGTGCCGCCGGCGATGGTGCGGGCGCGCGTGAACATGTAGTTCTGGATCCAGGTGGCGTCGGGCACGTCCTCCCCGGCCTCGGCGAGGAAGCGGTGCGCCGCGTCGGGGCCGACCGCATCGAGGGCAATGGTCGTCAGGCGCTGCGCCACGTCGGCGCAGGTCATCTTGATGACCGAAGGCTGCACGCCCAGCGGACGCTGGTGGATCAGGTCGTCGGTGGCCTCGGCCATCATCACGCGGGCTCCCTTCACGTCGGCCTCGCACAGCAGCAGCTTGTGGTGCAGGCCGCTGAAGTCGCGCCGGCCCGCGGCGGCCCGGCTCGCATCCTCGACCAGCCGCGTGACCTGCCGGCGCATGAGCTCCAGCCGCGCGACGTTGGCCGGTGGCAGGCGCTCGCGCTCGAGCAGGAACTTGGCGCAGGTCCAGCCCTTGCCGACCTCGCCGACGAGGTTGTCGGCGCGCACGCGCACCTCGTCGAAGAAGACCTCATTCAGGTGGTGCCAGCCGTCGATGGTCTTGATCGGGCGCACGGTGATGCCCGGCGTGTCCATGGGCACCAGCAGCAGCGAGATGCCTTCCTGCTTCTTCGCTTCCTTCGAAGTGCGCACCAGCATGTAGATCATGCTGGCCTCGTGGGCATGCGAGGTCCAGATCTTCTGGCCGTTGACGATCCACTCGCCGCCCTCCAGCCGTGCGCTGGTGGACAGCGAGGCCAGGTCGGAGCCCGAGCCGGGCTCCGAATAGCCCTGGCACCACCAGTCGGAGCCGTCGAGGATGCGCGGCAGGAAGCGGGCCTTCTGCTCGGGCGTGCCGAAGCGGATGATCACCGGGCCGATGTGGCCCAGCCCATGGTGGTAGAGCGGCGGACAGTCGTTCTCGGCCATCACCTCCTCGAAGATCAGGCGCTGGCGGATGTCCCACCCGGTGCCGCCCGCTTCGCGTGGCCAGCTCGGCGCGCCCCAGCCGCGGGCATTCAGGATCTGCTGCCAAGCCTGGTATTCGCGCTTGGTGATCTTCTGGCCGGCCGCGACCACGGCGCGGATCTCGGGCAGGCAGGCGTCGCGCGCGAACGCTTCGAGTTCGCGCCGGAAGCCGGCGTAGTCGATGGACATCTTGTCTCCTGTTGGAAATTGGAAAAGGGCTCAGCCCTTGCGCAGCTGCGTGATCAGTTCGTCCAGCGCGGCGGCGGCGCCCTCGGGGTCGCGCCGGCGCAGCGCGTGCGCGACCTTGCGGCGCAGCGGAAAGAGATCCGGCCGCGGACGCACCGAGAGCACGTGCGTCATGCGTTCGCGCAGCACGCTGGTCATGGTCTGCGCCATCAGCGTCAGCGCCTCGTTGTGGCCGGCGGCCGCGATCGACGAGAAGAAGGCGCTCGCCGAGGCGATGCGCTCCTTCAGCGGTGCGTCGTCGGGGTGCCCCTCGATGGCGTCGGCGGCTTGGTGCACCGCGTCCAGCTCGGTCTCGGTGGCGCGCTCGCTCGCCAGCCGCAGCAGGGTGCCGTAGAGCGTGCGGTAGGCCTCGTCGATGTCGGCGTCTCCGAGCCGCCCTTCCACGACGAGCTTGCGCAGCGACTCGGCCAGCATCATGTAGGCGCCCTTGTAGAACACCAGCGCCTGGTCGGGCACGCCGGCGCCCAGGTGCCGGACCTCGCCGATGAAGATGGTGTGGTCACCGGCCTCGTGGGCGGCATGCATGCGGCATTCGAAGCTGGCCAGGCAATCGTCGATCAGCGGCATGCCGAGCCGGCCCGCGCGCCAGGCCACGCCATCGAACTTGTCCTCGATCTTGCTGGAGGCAAAGCGGCCCGACAGCGCGTCCTGCTGCTGCGAGAGGATGTTGATGACGAAGCCGTCGGCGGCCTGGAAGGTCGGCAGCAGCCGGCTCGCATTGCGCAGGCTGAACAGCACGAGTGGCGGGTCGAGCGACACCGAGCTGAACGAATTGCAGGTGAGGCCCGCCGGCTGGCGGTCCGGCGTGCAGGTGGTGATGACGGCCACGCCGGTCGGAAAGCATCCGAGCAGCTGGCGCAGCTGCGCGGGCTCGATGGCGGGGCGGATCCCTTCGGCGGCTTCGGACATGGCGTCGGTCTCCTGGCGGCCGGGCTCAGGCCGCGGCGAGTTCGGGCCGCGCCGCGGGACGGTGCGGTGGATCGTTGGCGATCTCCTGCTGCACCGCCGGGATGATGACCTTGCCCCAGGTCTCGAGCTGGCGCAGCATCGTCTTGTGGTCGAAGTCGCCCATCTGCGTCTGGAAGCAGTAGTGCACCGGCTTGAGCGTGCGGATCTCGTTGACCACGCGCTCGATCACCGTGTCGACGCTGCCCACGGGCAGCAGCGCGCGCATCTCGTCCAGGCTCGGCTCGCCCTCGACGATGCCTTCCTCGACCTGGTAGTCGTCGGCGATCTGCGCGGTGCGGCGCTTCAGGCTCACGGCAATGCGGCGCTGGTAGCGCGCGCACTCCAGGTAGCGCTCCACCTCGTCCTTGTCGTTGCTGGCGTAGGCCGCGCGCAGCAGGCCGACCTGCACGCCGGCCGGGTCCTTGCCCTCGGCCGCGGCCACCTGGTCGATCAGCGCGCGGGTGGCGGCCAGCTTCTCCAGCCCGCCGTCGCCGCCCGAGACGAACACATGGTGGCCGGACTTCACGGCGCGCGACAGGAAGGCCGGGTCGACGCTGGTGATCCACATCGGCGGCGTGGGTCGCTGCACCGCGCGCTGGCTGATGGCGCTCATCGGCTGGCGGTAGTACTCGCCCTCGTAGCTGAACTTGGGCTGCGTGAGGCCGGCCTCCAGCATGTCGAGCATCTCGAAGGTGCGGCCTTTGGCGGATTCGAGCGAGACGCCGAAGCGCTCGAATTCGAAGTGCTGGTAGCCCGAGCCGATGCCGAGGTTCAGCCGGCCGTCGGACAGCTGGTCGA
Organism: Variovorax sp. 01N425; assembly: GCF_056399465.1. Taxonomy (NCBI): domain Bacteria; kingdom Pseudomonadati; phylum Pseudomonadota; class Betaproteobacteria; order Burkholderiales; family Comamonadaceae; genus Variovorax; species Variovorax sp. 01N425. The sequence continues at coordinate 176,056 of NZ_JBFTRJ010000005.1, forward strand.
CCATCGCCACGTCCGCGATCAGCCGCGCCGGCGTGTACAGCGGCGCGACCACGATGCCGGTGCCCAGCCGGATGTTGCGGGTAACCGCGGCGCAGTGCGCGATCATGGTCAGCGGCGAGGAGCACAGGCCGTAGTTGCTGAAGTGGTGCTCGGCGTACCATGCGGCACCAAAACCCAGTTCGTCCGCCAGGCGAGTCTGCTCGACGGCGTCGCGCAGGATCTGGTGGGAGGTTTTGTGCTTGTTCCGCTGCTGCATCAGAATGAAGATTCCGAAATCCATCGCTGTGACTCCTGGTTGGCTGGTTTTGATTGAGGTCCATCGTAGGAACTCGGGGGCCCTGCGGATCACCAGCGAACGCACACCTTCTTTGCGTCTTTCGAAATGAAGGCGCTCGATTCGCTGCGCATCTTCGTGGCCACCCAGAAGAAGGGCAGCCTCTCGGCGGCGGCCCGCAGCCTCAGCCTGTCGCCGGCCACCATCTCGCGGCGCATCAGCGCGCTGGAAGAGGAACTGGGCGTGCAGCTGGTGGACCGCACCAGCCGCAACCTCAAGGTGACCGAGGCGGGCCAAGCCTTCCTGGAGCGGGCAGAGGCGGTGCTGGAACTCATGAGCGAGGCCGAGCAGGTGGTGCACAACGCGCGCCAGCGGCCCGAGGGCCGGCTGCGCGTGCATTCGCGCACCCACATCGGCCTGCGCGTGCTGGCGCCGCTGCTGCCGCGCTTCGCGGAGCTGTATCCGGACATCCGCGTCGAGCTCGAGCTCTCCGAGCATCCGGTCAACCTGGTGGAGCACGACTTCGACGTCGACATCCGCACCGGCGAATCCACCGATTCGGGCTTCGTCATCAAGCGGCTGCTGTCGAGCGACGAGGTGCTGGTGGCCAGCCCGGCCTTCGTGAAGACCTACTCGCGCATCCGGCATCCGAGCGACCTGCCCCAGGTGCGCTGCCTCACCTACCGGCGCGAGCGCGAGATCATCACCTGGAAGTACATCGACGAGGCGGGCGAGCAGCAGGAGCTGGTGATCCAGGGCGTGCTGAGCGCCAACAACGGCGAGCTGCTGCGCCTGGCCGCGATCGGCGGCATGGGCGTGGCGCTGCTGTCGGAAGCCACCGTGCGCGGCGACCTGCAGGCCGGCACGCTGGTGCGGCTCTTGCCCGACTACCGCTTTGCGGTGCGGGCTTTTTCCAACGGCGTCTTCGCGGTGTTCCGGCAGAGCCGCGTGCTGCCGCTGAAGGTGCGCGCTTTTGTCGACTTCGTGGCCGATGCGCTTCGAAGCGAGAAGCGCTAATTCACGGGCTGGCTGGGAGCGGCGCCGGCAGCGGAAAGGCGTCGCGCGCGAGGCACCGGGTTGAGGGGCAGCCCGTCCGGTTTTTCCGCCCGGCGCCAAGCTTTTTGCATTTCGCCGTCGATGCCCGAGACCCGCGTGCGAAAGCTGCCACAGCACGCAGGCTTGTCACTCGGGATGCAGAAGAGCATCTGCACCTAGCTGAAGCAGCGTAGGCAGCGTAGGCAGCGTAGGCAGCGTAGGCAGCGTAGATGCGCATTTTCACTCCTCCAAAGTTGCGGTTGCTGCTGCTTCACCGATCCGTTTTTGATGCGTCTCTGGTGAGTGGGGGCCAGTGAAGATGACCGCTGCAGATGCTTCCGATACGCAACGTAGCCGGAGAGTGTTGTATTGCGCTGATCTCTGATCCTCAATTTGCGGTGGCAATCAACACTCGGCGTTCGCCTTGCTCCACAAACGGCTGTACCGGTCCACGTGGTCCCCGACGTCGTGGCATAGCGGGTGCCCAAGATAGAAGCGACGCAGTCCTGCCATTTCGAAGTCAAGGACCCAAGAACCCCGCGCTTTCCGCAGCACAGCACCGAACCGGGTGAAGGCGGCTTTGCTCTGGCCCTTACGCACACCTCATCGCGAAGATTTGCTCAGCACGTGCATCAACTCGATGCCGATCGGAGCGAATGTCCGAGCCACGCCCCTGCGTCGGCGCAGGCTAGGGGCCGTGGTAAAATGCCACAAAACGCGACTTCCTGACTTCCTATGTCTTCGAACTCCATCCGTGTTGACGCCGAACTTTTCCGGATCGCCCGCGAGCAGGGCAATTTGATGTCGCGTTCGGCTGCTCAGCAGATTGAGCATTGGGCTCGCATCGGATCAGCCCTTGAAGAGTGCGGCCTGACGGTGGCTCAAGTTGCTCGGCTCCTGCAACGTCACGCCGAGGGGGAGGCAGCGAAGGCTCCCGGCGATTTCGACCTCTGGGCCTTCAAACGTGAGCGCCAGTCGTCGGACATGGCCAATGCGCGAAGCGGCCGCGTCACGCAAGCGCAACTGAGTTGGTTTTCGGACGGCGTTGCACGCCGCGTCAAGCTCACGGACTCTCCGTACTGAGGATGAATTCGTGGCCACTGAGCCTGTGCTTCCTGCCGGCGAAAGTCCTCTAGACAAAGAGACGGTCGATCTCTTCCTATCCAACATGGGCACCGACATGGTTCTTGTTGGCGGGCAAGCACTCGCTTTCTGGATGGATCGATTCGGCATCGTGGCGGAAGGTGCCGCGATTTCGAATGATGGTGACGCACTCGGCAAGGTGGCACGAGCGATTGAGCTTGCCGAGACGATCAAAGCCCGCGTCGTGCTGCCGAAGAAAAGCAGCATGACGGCGATCGTCGCGCAACTGAGACTCCCCACGGCGGGAGGCAAGGAACGCAACATTGACGTTTTGCACAAGCTCTATGCTGGCGCCAACCTCAAAAAGTCGACGCTCTTCACCAAAAGGGTGATCGCGGACAGCGTCGAGGCTGAATGGCGCCCAGGTCGTTTCATTCGCATGATGGACCCACTCGACGTTCTTGAGTCCCGCGTGCAAAACGCTGTGGGCCTGTTCAAAGAGAAAGGCCCACACGTACTCACGCAGGCGCAGTGGGCGATCCAAGTGGCTAGCGAGGCTCTACGTCGCATTGCCCAGGACCCGAAGTCCACCGAGAGGCTCGGAGGCAAGATCCGGCGGGTCTACGCGCTGGCGCGCAGCGGAGTCGGGCGGCGTCTCCTGTCAGAGCGCCAGATGGAGATTTTGGACGCCGTGGATGTGGAGTTCTTGAAATCACTCTCACCGGTGCACTCCAGGCAACTCGATCTTGTTCAGAAAGCGAAAACCGAGAGGCAGGTCCTGCGCGAATCTGGGAGTCCTCCTCCTTCGGCACTGTCGTAGTCCATTTGCGTCGACTGTCTTGCATCGCGCCGTTGTCCTCGTGACGGCGACGTCGCTGCCAAGCTGACGCGAGATCAGGCGTCAGCTCCGGCGATCGTGGTGGGCATTCAGCGATCGTGGACGCCTGTTTCGGGCTGGTCGCAGACGCTGTTTCAGCGCCATCGTTGACGCGCAGCGGATGCACGCAAGCGAGGGATTCAATGTATCTCAATCATCCATGATCAGTTTGAAGCGCACTGACGCGAAGCGAGGTTCCAAGCTGGACCAAGTTCGCCAGGCAGTACTAGCTGGCCGTGGGATCGGCATCTCGTGCATTCTGGTGGAGCCCGAGGTTGCGTGGCTATGTCGAAGAGAAGCTGGTCCCTCTCGCTCGGCTAGGGATTCACGGGCGCCAACGTTCTGACCCAGCGCTCGAACGCCGCACTTTCGAACGTATGCACACCGCCCGGCGCCTTCGAGATGATGGTCTTGGACTTCAAGTTGTTGAGCGAATACTGCACGTCGGACGGCGCGAGCGAAGGGACGCCGAGAGCTTTGGCAAGCTTCGCAAGCGCCGCCTTTCCGAATGGTTTGGCATGCGGGTCGTTGGCGAAGAGCAAAAGGAGCTGGCGCTGCATCGCATCGAGCGACGCCCAGGTTCCTTCGTGGTTTTCCTCCTTGTCCTGCTCTGCCTTTTCGGTTGCCACTGCGCGCTCGAAGGTGAGCGACGGGTCCATGAGCATGGCCACGACCACCGAGAGAAATGGCTCGGGCTGCTGGTGGAATTCTTGGAAGGCCGTCCATCCTGCGGCGACGTCCAGGGTTCGCCCGCTGGCGACCTGGAACTTCTTTGCGACGAATTCGACCAGTTCTCTGCCAAGCAGCGGGAACTCTTGAACAGTGGCGCCCACCGAGAAGAGTGGCGCGGTGCTGTTGGAGAAGACGTTGGCGAGCTGCGTGCGCGATGAGCCGGTGAATACGACTCGCAGCTTGTCGCTGTTCTTGGTGATGGCGGTGCGCAGTGCCATTGCCATCAGCTCATTCTCTTTGTTTCGTGCGAGTTCCTGAGCTTCATCGACCAAGAGCAGAAGCTTCTTCTTGGAAACGAGCTTGACAACGAGTTCTTCGATACGCAGGGCGAGTTCAGTGGCTTCCTTTTTCGCGTCGCCCAACTCAACCTCGATGGCGCCCTTCAACTCACCCGCGCTGCCAGATGCCTTGACCTTCTTGACCGGCTCATGCAGCTTGTGAAGCGCCCTTTGTGCCAACGTCCTCGGCGTGAGCGCTTCCTCCAGTCCCCGAACAATCGCGATGCCGGGGTTCAACCTCGTCTGCCAAAGGTCCACGTATGCGACGGTGAAGCCGGCAGCGTCGGCTGCTGGCGTCAGGTCTTTGCGCAGGAACACCGTCTTCCCAGTGCGCCGAGGGGCGAAAATGGTCGTACTCACAACCGGCCCGGCTTGCAACAGGGCCAGGTAGCGCTTTGCGAGCTCCGGTCGGGGGCAGTGCCAAATCTGGTTCAGTTCCATACGAAAAATTATAGTCGGATCTCATAATTATTGAAATCATGTTTAATTTTTCATAGTGCTCGCGCCGCCTTCGTCACAGGAGGGGACAGGACCGCCTCCACGCCGCCCACGTTCGTCCCGGCTGATAAGGCTTGTCTCAGACATTAAGCGCCGTCTCGGACATTCATGGCAAAGAACAGCAGGCTTCGAGCAAGTTGAACCGAGCCGTGGTGCAACCGAAAATCAACCGACGCATACCCGAGCGAGGAACCACCCCATGACTGCCATCGAGGCTCGCCTGCTCAAGCGCCTGAAGCAACTGCCGCCCGGCCGCCTGGCCGAAGTGGTGGACTTCGTCGAGTTCCTGGCCGCACACGAGGAGCGCGCGGCGGCCGCGGCGCGCCTGGGTGAAGCCATGACCAAGCTCGATGCACTGAACCTGGCACCGCTGTCGGAGGACGAGATCGAGGAAGAAGTGCAGACCGCCCGCAAGGCGCGCCGCCCAGGCGCCTGAGACCAGGCGCCGTGCGCTTCGTGGTCGACACCCACCTGCTCGTCGCGGTCATCACCTCCGCCGGCCTGCCGCGCCAACTGATGGACGTGAAAATCGTCGAGAGGTCCTGCTCGTAACTTCCAGCTCAGCGCGCTAGCAGCCTCCAAATCGATCAGGCAGGCGCCCCGGCGCAGGCAGCCCTTCGATCCGGAACAGCCCGCCATCGTGCGTCTTGTTCCCTTCCAGGCGCGCGCTGCGGAAAATGCTGGTCAGGTAGATGCAGTCCAGGTGCGGCCCGCCGAAGCAGATGCTCGTCGGATAGCTCGCAGGCAGATCGATCAGCCGCTCCAGCCTGCCGTCGGGCGCAAGGCGAGCGAGCTTGGCGGCGCGGGTCAGTACGGTCCAGACGAAGCCCTCCGCATCGACCGTCGCGCCATCGGGGCCCGAATCGAATTCATACGTCCTCGCGAACACGCGCTTGTGGCGCAGCGGGCCGTCGGGGTCGTAGTCCCAGGCCCAGATGGTGCGTTCCAGGCTATCGGCCAGGTACAGCACGCGGCCGTCGGGGCTGAAGCAGGGTCCGTTGGCAAAGCCGATGTCGTCGGCCAGCTGCTCCACCCGGCGATCGGTGCGCAACCGGTAGAGGCCTCCGATGACCGCCTCGCCAGGCCGGCGGGCGACGTGCATGGTGCCGGCCAAGAAGTGGCCGGCCGCGTCGCACTTGCCGTCGTTGAAGCGCACCTTCGGGTGGTCCACCGGGATGCGGGCCAGCGGCTCCAGCGTGCGGGTGGCGAAGTCGTAGCGCGCGAAGCTGTTGCGCAGCGCCACCACCACGGCCGCGCCGCGGCAGGGCGCAATCGAGCCCACGGGCGCCGGCAGCTCATGCCGCTCGGCCTGCCCGGCTCCGGCTTGCAGCCGCCACAGCGCGCCGCCCAGCGCGTCGATCCAGTTCAGCGCCTGCGCGTCGGCATCCCAGCAAGGGCTCTCGCCCAGCTGGTCCCGGGTGGTTCCGATTCTGGTGATCTGCACGGTCATCGGCGAAGTGTGCAGGGCCGGGCTGTGCGCTGCCGGCGCTTCCCGCAAAGCTGCTTTTCATTTCGTGCAGCGCAGCGCCAAGGGCGGCCACCTAGACTGGCTCCAGAGCCCGATTCCGGGCCGGAACAGGAGACAAGAATGAGCTACCGCAAACTCGTGATCGGGCTGGCGCTGGGTGCCTGCGCGCTCGTCGCGCCCGCACTCGCCCAGCAGGTGACCCGCATCGTCGTGCCCTTTGCCGCCGGCGGCGGCACCGACCAGTACTGCCGCATCCTGGCCCAGGAGCTCAACAAGCAGGGCCTGAACGTCATCATCGAGAACAAGCCCGGCGCAAGCGGCATCCTCGCCGCCGACTACGTCGCGCGCGCCAAGCCCGACGGGCAGACGGTGCTCGTGTCCTCGCTGGGCACGCTCGCGAACAACAGCGTGCTCTACGACAAGCTGCCCTACGACCCCGCGAAGGACTTTGCGGCCGTCACGCAGATCGCCTACCAGCCCGCCATCGTCGTCGGACGCACCGACCTGCCCTACAAGAACATCAAGGAAATGGTGGCCTATGCCAAGCAGAACCCCGGCAAGATCAACCGCGGTTCGCCGGGCGCGGCCATCCTGACCAACCTCGCGCCCATCGCTTTCGAGAAGGAACAAGGCTTCAGCACGCTGCACATTCCCTTCAACGGCGATGCGCCCGCGCTGCAAGCCCTGCTGGGCAACCAGATCGACATCCACGGCACCTCCATCACGGGATCGCTGCCCTACGTGAAGGCCGGCAAGCTGCGCGTGCTGGGCGTGATGGATTCGAAGCGCCTGCCGCAGGTGCCCGACGCACCCACCTTCAAGGAGCAGGGCTTCGACATGGAAGCCACGCTCTGGTATTCGCTCTCGGTGCCCGCCGGCACGCCGCGGCCCGCAATCGAGCGCCTGAACAAGGCCGTCAACCAGGTGATCGCCGACCCCGACTTCGTGGCGCGCGCCCGCGCCATCGGCATGGAGCCGCGCGGCGGCACGCCGGAGGAGCTCGACAAGTTCATCAAGGCCGAGGCGGACCGCTGGCTTCCCGTGCTGCGCGGGCTGAACTTGCCGAAGCAGTCGCACTGAATAATGCCGTCCAGGCGCGACGTCGGCCTTCTTTTTTTGTAGTTACAGAATAACCCCTGCACACGGATTAATCTCTAAGGCACCGGCGGATTGCGCAAGGTGCGTTGGTCGCGCCCCGGCATGGGCAAGCGCGGCGGCGCCAGTGTGATTTATTTCAACCGCAACGAGCAGGACGATCTGGTACTGCTGTTGGTCTACGTGAAGGCCAAGTTCGACAACATCCCCGCTGCGATCCTGCTGAAATTGAAGGAGGCGATCGATGCCGAAGATTGACAAGGAAATGGCGCAGTTCGAGAAGGACCTGCTCCAGTCCATGGGAGAAATGAAGCGCGGCGAGCATGCGGCCGTGCACACGCCCGCGCAGATCGAGGCGCGCAAGCGTGGCCGGCCTGCTGGCAGTGTGAAGGCCGACGCCAAGGTGTCGACCGCCATCCGGCTGGATGCAGTTGTTCTGGAGGCATTGAAGGCGGCTGGGCCCGGTTGGCAGACGCGCGCGAATGACGCGCTGCGCGATGTGTTCGTGGCGAAGGCGACCCCCCGCACTCGTCCAAGACGCTCGCACAGAGCGCCAGAGCGAAGCTGATCACTCCTCTTCAACAAGTCGTCTGGAGATCGGGGTCAAGCGTTATTCAAGCTGCGTCGTTCACGCGACGCGTGCTTCCGTCATTTGCTTTGAAAGAACATCATGAAGATCAAGCAGCTTGTCCTCTCCGGCGTCGTTGCGTTCGCCACCCTGGCCGCCTTCGCACCGACGATCGCTTCCGCCGCGCCCCACCATCGGGCGCACAAGGTGTGCAAGTGGAATGCGCACCATCACCACCGCGTCTGCCACTGGGTCCGCTGAACAACCAGACGCCGCTGCGCCTGCGGAACCCCTGTCGAATGACACTCCTACGGGCCAGAGTTGATCACTCCCCTTGTTTTTGATAGGATTAAATCCTACTGCTTTGACCGGGGAGTTCACCATGCGCACGACGCAGCAACTGAGCATCACCCTGCCCAACGAAATGGCCGACGTGGTGAAAGCCAAGGTGCGCGCTGGCGAGTACGCCACCGAAAGCGAAGTCATCCGCGACGGCTTGCGAGCGCTCCTGGCGCGTGATCGCGCCGTCGAAACCTGGCTGCACCGCCAGGTCGGCCCCGCCTACGATGCATTGAAAGCCGATCCGTCCCGCGCTGTCACGGCCGACCAGGTGCGCGCACGCCTGGCCGCTGAACACGCCAAGGCGCGGTGAGCTATCGCGTCGCGTTCTCTCCCGAGGCCGAGGAACAGCTTGCGGCCTTGTACAGCTACATCGCTGCCGCAGCTTCCCCCGAGATTGCTGCGCGGTACACCGAGGCCATCGTGACCTACTGCGAGGGCCTGCGTGCCTTCCCCCACCGTGGCACCAGGCGCGACGATGTGCGGCCCGGCCTGCGCATCATCAACTACAGAAAACGCGCAGTGATCGCCTTTTTCGTGGACGCCGAGCAGGTGTCCATCATCGGCGTGTTCTATGGCGGCCAGGACTACGAAACCATCCTGGATGAGGACTTCGGGGACGACCTGGAGCATTGAGCGCCTTGATGCTGCAGCATCGCCGGCTTCATCGGATCACGCTCCTGCGCGCCAGCGATTCGAACCGGCCCTCCCCCATCTCCAGCAGTTCGCGCAGCACCTCGGCCGTGTGCTCCCCCAGGTGCGGCGGAGGATGGCGCACATCCGAGCGCGCGCCGTCGATGACGTAGGGCGGCGCATGGACGGCCTGCGCGCCGGCTTCCGCGTCCTCGAACCGGTGCCAGACACCGGCCTGCGCCGTCCGGTCGGACTGCAGCGCCTCGTACAGGCCCAGCACCTCGCCGCACGGAATGCCGGCCTTGTCCATGCGCGCGAGCAGGTCGGCGCGCGAAAACTGCGCGATGCGGCCGAGCAGGATCGGCAGCAGCTCGTGGCGGTGCTTCGCGCGCTCGGTGTTGGTGGCGAACTTCGGATCGGCCGGCAGCTCGGGGCAAAGAATCACCTCGTCGCAGAACTTCCTGAACTGGCTGTTGTTGCCGACGGCGATCACCAGCGGGCCGTCCGCGGCCTCGAACACGCCGTAGGGCACGATGGACGGATGCGAGTTGCCGAACTTCGCGGGATCGCCCTCGTTGAGCCAGGCGGTCAGGCCGTAGTAGGACGTGATCATCATGCCGCTGTCGTAGAGCGACATCTGGATGTGGCGGCCTTCTCCGGTGCGCGTGCGCTCGTACAGCACCGCGAGGATCGCCGGGGCCGAATACATGCCCGTGAACATGTCGACCGCGGCGATGCCGAACTTGAGCGGCCCCTGGCCCTCCTCGCCGTTCATCGCCATGAGGCCGGTCTCGCCCTGGATCACCAGGTCGTAGCCCGGCCGCGCCTTCTCCTGGCCCAGCACCGAGTAGCCCGAGATCGAGCAGTAGATGATCCCGGGATTGAGCTTGCGCAAGTCCTCGTAGCCCAGGCCCATCTTCTGCGCGCCGCCGTACTTGAAGTTCTGGATCACCACGTCGCACTGCGCCGCGAGCTCGCGCACGAGCGCCTGGCCGTCCTCGTCCTGCAGGTCGACGCAGATGGAGCGCTTGTTGCGGTTGCAGCTGTTGAAGTAGGAGGTGTTGTGGCGGCCGATGCGCACGCCCCAGTCGCGCGTGTCGTCGCCGCGTTCGGGATGCTCGACCTTGATCACGTCGGCGCCCAGGTCGGCCAGCGCCATGCCGCACAGCGGGCCGGCCATCACGCGCGACAGGTCGAGCACGCGCACGCCGGCCAGGGGTTGCATGGAAAGGTGGTTCTTCATTCGACGGTCCTCGGGGCGCCCGCCCCGGGCGCCAGAAGACCCAGTCTAGGAGCGCACCCCTGCCGCCATGCACCGGCGCATGAAAAGGTGCTTTGTAGTTTCAGTCGAGTCCGTCGAAGTCGGCATCGTCGGGCCCGATGTGCGCGGGCGAGCGCCAGCTGGCATCGCGCATCGAGCGCGCCACCTGCTGCTCCACGCCCATCAGCACCGCGAAGATCGCCATGCGCACCGGGATGCCGTTGTCGGTCTGCCGGAAGATCGCCAGCCGCGGATCGTGGTTGAGGTCCACGCTCAGGTCGTTCGCGCCCGGGCGCCCGTCGCGCGGCAAGGGATGCATCAGGATCGTGTCGGGCTTGCAGGCTGCGTCCACCAGGGCCTTGCACACCTGGAATTCGGGCGTGTAGCCCTCCAGCGTTTCTCCGTTCGCGAACCGCTCCTTCTGCACGCGCGTGGCGTAGACCACGTCGGCGCCGCGCAGCCCCTGCGCCAGCGAGGAGGTCTGCTCGACAACGTGGCCGTTGCGCGCGACCAGCTCGACCAGGTAGGCCGGCATCTCCAGCGAGGGCGGCGCAATCAGCGTGAACTTGAGACCGCGGTAGAGCGCCAGCAGCCGGATCAGCGAATGCACGGTGCGGCCGTACTTGAGGTCGCCGACCAGCGCCACGTGCGTGCCGTCGACCAGCTTGCCCATGCGCGAGAACTCGCGCTGGATGGTGTACAGGTCGAGGATGGCCTGGCTCGGGTGTTCGCCGGGACCGTCGCCGGCATTGATGACCGGGATGTTGGTGGCGCGCGCGAACTCGGCCACCGAGCCCTGCTCGGGATGGCGCACCACCAGCGCATCGACATAGCCGCTCATCACGCGGCTGGTGTCGTAGATCGACTCGCCCTTGGCCATCGACGAGAAGGTGAAGCCCGTGGTGTCGCACACCGTGCCGCCCAGCCGGCAGAAGGCGGCGCCGAAGCTCACGCGCGTGCGCGTGCTGGCCTCGAAGAACAGGCTGCCGAGCACGGCGCCTTCGAGGATGCGCGTGACCTTCTGCCGGCGCGCGATCGGCTGCATCACGTCGGCCACGTGGAACAGGTCCTCGAGGCTGCCGCGGTCGAACTGCGCGACCGACAGCAGCTGCGGCTTGCCTTCAGCCGCGATGCGCTGGGCGAGCGGGCGCTGCTGACCTGCGCCTACCGAACCGACGCCGGTGTCGAGCGCCTCGCGCTGAAGAATCTCGGCAACGAACTTGCCGACCATCTCCGGCATCGCGCGCGACTCGCTCGAATCGGACGGCAGCAGCCAGGTGTCGAGCGCGCGGCGGCGCACGCCCAGCCGCTCCGAGAACGCATCGCGCGTGAGATTGAGGCGGCGCATCGCGTCGCGCAGGAGGTCTTGCTGTTGGCTCATGCCTCAAATGTACGCTATGCGCTTATTATTCCTAGAAAAATATACTCATTGCGTATATTTTTTACCTTACTCCATCCTCCAGAACCTCCACCGGGAAGCGCAGCGCCACCGTGGTCCCGCCCGGCGTCGGCCGGATGTCGAGCGTGCCGTTCAACCGGCGCGAACGCGCTTCCATGTTGCGAAGGCCCATGCCGGCGTGGCCGTCGCGGCCGGCGGTGAATCCGCTGCCGTTGTCGGCCACCGCGAGCGAGAGCTGTCCGTCGGCGGCCTCGATGCCGATGCGGACCTTCGAGGCGCGGCTGTGCTTGAGCACGTTGGCCAGCGCTTCCTGCAGCAGCCGCAGGAAGTCGAGCCCGCGCCGGTCGTCGAGGCGGCATTGGTCCAGGCCTTGCAGCGCCCAGGTGCATTCGATGCCGGCCGCCTCCAGCACGCGCGTCGTGCGGTGGCGCAGCGGGGCGAGCCGTTCGGACAGCCGGTCGGTGTCGTCCAGGGCCGAGCTCTCGATGATCAGGCGCAGGTCGTCGCGCACTTCCCTGAGCGCCCACAGCGCGGTGTCGGGCCCGGCCGCGTCGCGGTTTTCGAGCGAGGCGATGTGGCCGCTGAGCGTCATGCCCAGGCCGTCGTGCAGGTCGCGCACCAGGTTCATGCGCTCGGCCAGCCGTGTGTTCTGCAGTTCGGTGGCGTGCTCGCGGTGCAGCACCGATGACAGGCGCTGTGTGGCGTCCTCCACGTGGTGGCGCAGCTCGTCGTTGAAATGCTCGACCAGGCGCATGCCGACCACGAAGCGCCAGGTCAGCACGAAGGAAATGCCCACCAGCATCGCGCTGGAGGACCAGGGCGTGTAGTAGAGGTTGGTGGCCAGCACGCCGTGGAACACGAGCACGTCGTGCGTGCCGGCCGCCAGCGGCAGCAGGGTGCACAGCGCCAGCGCCTGCACCTCGCGCTTGCGCGGCGAGGCCAGCGCATGGCGGCAGATGATCCAGGCACTCAGTGTGTAGGTAGCCAGCGCCACCACCACCGCGGCGCCGCGCACCGGCGACAGCAGCGCGTGCGGCGCCAGCCACAGCGCGGCCGTGGTCAGGCCGGTGGCGCCGCCGATGAGCTGCACCGCACGGCGCCGCCGCAGCCCGCAGAAGCGCAGCGCGAACATCAGGAAGGCGGCGGTGCTCAGCACCAGGGCGGACATGTTGACGGCCTGGTAGGTGTCGGTGCTGCCGAAGGGCCAGGTGCTCCGCGCGATGTAGTTGTAGCCCACCGGCACCCACAGCAGCGAGAACAGGCTGAACCAGCCGTAGAAGGTCTCGTTGCGCCGCAGCAGCCAGAACAGGCCGTAGAGCACGCCCATCGCGAGCGTGATGCCCAGGCTGAGCATGTGCAGCGACTCGCGGATCAGCTGCTCATGCCGATAGTGCGCGTCGGCCGCGGCCGGGCTGTCCACCATCACCGGGCCCAGACCGGGGGCATAGGCCGCAAGGCCCGAGACACGCACCAGCAGCTCGTTGGGCCCGGGGCGCAGCAGCGGCGCGCTCAGCAGCCAGTGGCGCGGATGGTTCCAGCTGCGCGACAGCGGCTCATCGAGCTGCGGGTCGCGCGCCAGCAGCGCGCCATTGAGGTAGACCGCGCCGGCCATCGAGAAATAGTCCATCGCGAGGCCCCGCGGCGCGGGCACGCCGGCCGTGGCGGGCTCATTCCACCGCAGGCGATACCACACCACGCCATCGTGCGCGGGCCAGCGCTCGGCCCAGGCGTCGGGCAGCGTGACCGCGGTCCACCCCCCGGCCGGTGGCGCGTCGGGGCTCGCCGGGTCGGCGCGTGCGGCCTCGATGCGTTCGAAGCCGGGCGCATCGAGCGCGGCGGCCGGCGCCAGGCCCGCAAGCAGGCACAGGAACAGCAGGCCCGCCAGCAGCTGCTGCAGTACGCGGCCGCGCGGGATCAGGGCAGCAGGCCGCGTCCGCGGGCGCTGTGGACGGCCGCGGCGCGCGAGTGCACCGCGAGCTTGCGATAGATGTTCTTGGCGTGGCATTCGACGGTGTTGACCGAGATGAACAGGCTTTGCGCGATCTCGCGATTGCTCTGTCCCTGCGCCACCAGTTCGAGCACTTCGACCTCGCGTTCGCTGAGCAGGCCCTCGTCCGCCGGCGCGGCCGCCATCCTAACCATCTGCCCGGCCGGCGGCGTGGCCATCAGGTGCAGGATGCGCCGCGCGATCACGGGGTCGATGGGTGCGCCGCCGCGCTGCATGCTGCGCAGCGAGAGCTCCAGCTCCACATCGTCGCCGTTCTTCAGCAGGTAGCCGGTGGCGCCGCCGCGAATGGCGCGCAGCACGGTCGCGTCGTCGCCAAGGCTGGAGACGATCACCGACTCGGTCTGCGGCGCATGCGTTTGCATCCATTCCACGAGCTCGATGCCGCTGCCGTCTGGCAGGCCGACGTCGACCAGCGCGAGATCGAAGCGCCGCAGGGCCAGCTGCGCCCGTGCTTGCGCCAGCGAATCGGCTTGCACGCACAGCGCGTGGCCGTGCACCTCCAAGACGATGCGCTGCAGGCGCGAGCGCACGGGTTCGTCGTCATCGACGATCAGGACGTTCAGCAACAAGCGTTCTTCTTTCATCGGGCCATGCCGGCGGCAGGGCGGGCCTGGATTCTCTCAACAACTTCCGTGTCTCACTGGCCGGAGAAGCGCATCGGCACCGTCTTGGTCGTGCCATCGGCCTGCGGCACGCTGACGTTGACCTTGAGCTCGCCCTTGATGCCGGCCGGCGGCTTGCCCTGGAAGGTGCCGGTCTTGGGGTCGAACTTCAGCCATGCGGGCAGCGGCTTGCCGTCGCTGGTCAGGGCCTTGGGCGCCTTGCCCGGCGGCATGGCGGCGGGCAGCGGCACGCTGGCGCTGATCTGCTGCGCGCCGGGCGTGGACTTGCCCTGGTTGACGACGATGCCGCCCGCGCCGCCGCTGATCGTGGTGTTCTGCACGGTGGTGTTCTTCTGCTTGTCCATATAGACGTTCGCCATGCCGCCGCCCTTTTGCTGCTCGAAGGGAGAAGCGGGAGGCTTCGGCGCAGGCGTGGGCGGCGGCGGTACGGCCGGTGGCTTGCCGCTGCTGCCGGGCGTGGGCGGAGGGGAAACCGCCGGCGGCTTGCCGGACCCGGGCGTTGCGGGAGGCGGCGTGGCCGGCGGCTTGCCAGTGCCGGGCGCGGGCGCGGGCGGTGCCGTGATTGCAGGAGCCGGGGCCGGCGCAGGCGCAGGCGCTCCGGCCGGAGGATTCGTCTTGGCGCCCGTCTTGCTGGAAGGCGTCATGGTCGAGCCGGAGGCCGAGGCCGAGAAGCCCACCACCTGCGAGCTGCTGGTGCTGACGGCCGCCTTGGTCTCGAAGCTGCCGCCGGTATCGACCGCCACGCCGTTGGCGGCCGCCACCTGGGTGCCCTCGAGCGAGGTATTGCCGCCCGAGGACAGGCTGATCTTCCCGCCGCCGCTCGTGATGCCGCCGCCCGTGGCGGTGTTGCTGTCGGACTTGGAGGAACCGACGCCGAGCGAGGCCGCGCCGCTGCGGTGGTTGACGGCCGTGCCCTTGTCGGCCGGCGTGCTGCCGACGAAGGTGTTGCCCGTGGCGATGACCTTCTCCTTGTTGCCGCCGCCGCCCGCCGCCGAGACGTCGACGCTGAGCGACTCGCTGCTGGCGATGGTGCGCGCCGCGTTCATCGCCAGGTTGCCGCCGGCCGCCACCGTCACGTCGCCGGCAGTGCTGGCGATGGCCGTGCCGGTGAAGCTGGCGTCGCCGCCGCTGCGCAGTGTCAGCGGTCCGCTGCCGCTCGAGATGCTGCCCGCCACGTCCTGGTCGAGGCTGCTGCGCGACTTGCCGACGCTCACGTCCACGCTGCCGCTGCCGCCCTTCTTGGTCGCAGTGACGCCGGCTGCCACGCCGACCTGCTCGCTGCTGGAGGAGGCCGTGTTCTTTGCCGCCTCGAAGTCGAGCTTGCCGCCTGCATCGACGGTGGCCGCGCCGCCTGCGGCGATGTGGGTGCCTTCCAGGCGCGTGTCGCCCTGCGTCTTGATGGTCAGATTGCCCCCGCTCGCGATGCCGCCGGCCACTGCGGTGCTGGTGCTCTCCCTGCTCTTCTCGCCTTGGTAGCTGACTTCGGCGCTGCCGCCCTTGTTGACGATGTCGGCCTTGACCGAGCCGCCCGCGCTGGTCGAACTGGAACTGCTGCTGCCCGTGTTCTGCGCCGCCTTGTAGTCGAGCGAGCCGGCCTCGAGAGTGACGTCCTTCGCCGCCGCAATCTGCGTGCCTTCGAGCGTGGTCTTGCCGCTGGAACTGCTGGACACGCTGCCGCCCATCCTGATGGTGGAGACGACCGCCGTGCTGCTGTTGGACTGCGCCGCTTCCTTGCCGTACTCGTAGCTCGCCTTCACGCCGCCGCCGACGCCGACGTTCATCGACTGCTTGCTGGCGCCCGGCCCGACCTGCCCTTCTGCCGAGACGCTGGCCGAGGCCTCGCCGTAGACGCCGAGCTTGGCGGTGTGGCTCGTGCTCTCCGAGGAGGCGTAGGTGGTGTCGGCCGCCGCCAGGCTGGTGATGGTCTTGGCCGACTGGTCGAGGTTGCCGCCGCCCTCGATGCGCGTGCCCACGTCGGTGATGCTGTTGGCCGCCTTGCGCGTGATGTTGTTGCCGGCCGAGAGGCCGGAGGTCACGGCTGTCGTCGAGCCTTCAACGGAACTCGCGCTCGTGTTCGATCCATACAGGCCCACCTCGCCCGTGGCCGAGGCATTGGCCTGGGCGCCCGCCTTGGCACCGATGCCCACGCCGGCTTCGGCGCTCGCGCCGGCCTGCGCCTTGCCCGATGCATAGAGGCCCGCGGTGGTGCTGCTGCTGGTGGTCGACACCTGGTGCACGTCGTCCACCGCCTTGAAGCTCATGTCGGTTGCCGCAAGCGTCATGTCCCTGCCTGCGCTCATGGTCGAACCCTCGAGCGTCAGGCCGTCGCGCGCCGTCACATCCAGATTGCCCTTGGCGTTGATGGCCGAGCCCTGGTGCGTGGTGTCGAGCGTGCGCGTGGTGCTCTTGGTCTGCTGGAAGACGTCCAGGTGGTTCTCGCTGGTGGCCGAGGCACCGGCCTGCGCATCGGCACCTGCGTTCGGGTTGCCCTTGCCGCCGGCGGCCGAGGCCGCGGCGCCCACGCCCGACTGCGCCTTGTTGTCGGTGCTGGCCATCAGCCCGATCTTGGTGGTGGTCGTGCTGGTGCTGGAGGTCTTCTTGTCCTCCGCCGCAAGCAGGTTCACGTTCTGCGCGTTCACCGCCGCGTTGCCGCCGGCATTGACGGTCGAGCCCTGCAGCGTGAGGTCCTTCGAGGCATCCACTGCGAGGTTGCCGCCGAAGCTCAGGTTCGAGCCGACGTGGCGCAGGTCGGTGGTGTCGGTGGTCGTGGTGGTGGTCGAGCTGAAGGCCAGGCCCGCGGCACCCTTGCCTGCCGCGCCGGCCGACGCCTCGGCCGAGGCATTGGCGAGCCCGCGCCCCGAGCCGGCCTTCGATGCCGCGGCGGCACTGGCCGAACCCTTGCCGGAGGCGCCGACCTGCATCACGCCCGTGTTCGTGGTCGTGGTGTGGGTCTCGTCGTAGTTGCGGCCCGCGAGCACGTTGACGTTGGCGGCGCTGATCTTGCCGTCGCCCTTGACGTCGACGTTCGAGCCCTGGACGGTGATGTCGTTCTTCGCGGCGAGGCTGGCGTTGCCGCCCACTTCGAGGCTGCTGCCCACGTTGCGCACCGACAGCGAATCCTCGGTCGTCTTTGTGGTGCCGTACAGCGAGCTGTTCATGCCGAAGCCGCTCGCCTTGGTCTCGGTGTGCGTCGTCGTCGTGTTCTCTCGCGCGATGATGTTGAGGTTGTTGCCAGCCTGCAGGTCGGCATTGCCGCCGACCTTGGCGTCGGTGCCGGCCAGCGTGATGTCGTTGCCGGCCTGCGCCGCCAGGTTGCCGCCGACCGTGAGGCCGGACTTCACCTGGGTGATGCTCGTCGTGGTGCTGTCCTTGGTGCCGCTGCCGTGCTTGACCTGGATGTTCGAGAAGGTGCTGCTCGTTTCCTTCTTCTCGATGGTGTCGAAGGTCACGTTGCCGCCGGCCTTCAGGCTCGCATCGGTGCCGGCGTTCAGGGTGGCGCCCAGGTTCGCAATGTCCTTCTTCGCGTCCAGCGCCAGCGTGCCGGTCGATTCGATGCCCGCGGTCTTGCCGAGCACCGTGTTGTAGAAATGCTCGCCACCGCCGCCCTCGCTGGCGGTCTTGTTGACGATGCTGCCCTGCGTCGAGCTGAGGCTCACGTTGCCGCCCTTGATCAGGCCCGACAGGTTGGTGATGTCGCCGGCCGACGCGATCACCAGCGAGCGGCCGCCCACGATGGTGCCGCCGGTGTTGGTCAGCGATGTGAGGCTGAGGTCGGCGTCCTGCGCCGAGATCACGGCGCCGCTGGCGATCTTGTTCCTGGTGCCCTGGGCGAGGTAGACCACCGGCGCGAGCACGGTCTTGCCGCCGATCTCGGTCTGCACCATCCACACGATGTCCTGCCTGAGCGAAGCCTGTTGCTCGGGCGTGAGCGCCTTGCCGTAGACCAGGCCCAGCGAGCCGCTTTGCGTGGCGGCGCTTTCCATCAGCCCCTTCATCTGCGTGTCCGCGCCCTGGTAGCTTGCCAGCACCGCACTGCCCGTCTGCTTGATGATCTGCTGCTTGACCAGCCAGGCTTCGTAGCTGGCATCGCCCAGCCGCATCGACAGCTTGTCGGCGTCGTAGCCCAGGAGGCGGGTCAGGTAGTCCGACCCGACCGAGGCGGTGCCCGCGAGGTAGAGCGGATTGCTTTCCACCAAGTATCTCGCGCCCGGCGACTGCGCGGTCACGAAGTAGCCGTTGGGGTTGGCCGGCAACGCGATGTTGATGCCGCCGAAGGAGGTGCCCCGCACGCCGTTGGCGGCATTGGCGTCCAGGAAGGACATGGCCGGCAGCGGGCGCGTGCCCGTGCTGCCGGTAAAGGCCGCGGCGCCAACAGCGTCGGCGGCGATGCTGGGACCCCGGCCGACGGCGCTGCCGGGCAACGCGCCTTGGCCGACCGTGCGCGGTGTGTTGGTCGACGCGGGCGCCGCAGCTTCGCGCACGCCGTCGAGGTTCTGGTTGCTGCCCACGTCCTGCGCCGTGGAGCCGTTGTTGACGAGGCTGAAGCCCGAGCCGCGCAGGCTCGCGGTGTACAGGCCCGCCCTCAGCACGTTGTTGGCGCTGGACGACTGCGGGCTGTCTTCGTAGCCGCTGGTGTAGCAGACTGCGTCCCATGTGCCGTTGCGGTCGCACAGGCGGTCTCTATAGTCGATCTCGGGACCGAGCGCTATGTATTTTGTCGTGCGCGAGTAGCGCACGACGTGCGTGGTGGTGGTGAGCGCGAGGTTGTCGTTGGTGAACTTCGCGCCGCCGAGCTGGAAGCCGTGGCCCGCATCGTCCACGATGCCCAGGCCCGTATGCAGCGCGCCGTTCGCCTGCGCGGCGTCGTAGGAGAAGCCCTGCAGGTTCATGCTCGCGCCGGCATAAATGGTGCCGCCGATGTTGCGGCCCTCGTGGAAGGCCAGCTGCATGTGGCGCCCGGCCGTGATCTGCGGCGCGACCTCCGGCGGCGGCTCCGAGTAGGACTGCGTGGTGGTGTAGCTGTACTGGTACAGCGTGGCCTCGTCCTTGTTGCCGCCATCCGCGGTGCCCTTGTGGACGTCGTCGCGCGAGGCGATCGCGGTGTGCGCGCTGTCGGGGCCGCGCGTGGTGATGCGCTCGAGCCCCGGCACCTCGTTCTTCAGGGTGGCCGCCACGATCGCGATGTCGTTGCCCGCGTCGATGATGCGGCTGTTGAGCAGCGTGTTCGCGCGCAGCGAAAGGCTGTCGTCGCTGTGGATGTCGCCGGTATTGACGAGCGTGCCGTTGGCCTGGGCCGTGAGCATGCGGCCCGCATACAGCAGGCCTGCATTGTTCAGGTTGCCTGCCTGCGCGTTGGGCGTGGCGGCCGAGAGGTCGAGCGTACCGCCGTTGGCATGCACCTCCAGGTCGTTGAGCGCCGAGATCGCGCCGGTCGCGCCCACCGTGATCGAGGGCGCCTGCACCTCGAGGTCGTGCGCCGAGAACAGCAGGCCGTCGTTGGTGAAGGCATTCGAGACGCGGACCGTGCCCCTGCCCTGGCGGCCGGTGTCCACCGCGGCAAGGATGCGGCCGGTCCTGGCGTCCGCGCCGCTGCCTTCGACCGCCAGCGACAGCGCGGCGGCGTCGAGATCGAGCGTGTACTGCGCCACCATCGCCGCCCGCGCGCCGACGCTCACGTTGCCGATGTCCACGTCGATCGAATCGCCGAGCGCATTGCCGTTCAGCGCCAGCGTGGAATTCGCATCGCCAGCCACGCGCAGCAGGCCGCCGCTTTGCAGCGTGCCGCCGACGGTGGCGGTGTAGCTGTTGGCGCCAAGGGCCTGCAGCGTCAATGCGCCGTTGGCCACGATGTCGCCGTGCCCCGCCGTGCCGTCGGCCTGGCTCGTGAGCCCGCCGTTGCCGACGCCGAGCGTGAGCGCGCCCAGCGACTGCAGCATGCCCGCGTTGGCGATGCGCTGGCCGGACAGCGTGCCGCCGCCGCTGCTCGCGGTGGCCAGCGTGAGGGTCGCGCCGGCCTGGTTGTCCACGCTGCCCGTGGCCGCGATGCTGGAGTCCGCGGCGCTGCCGCCCTGGATCGTGCCCGCGTTCGAGATCTCGCCGACCGAGATCGCCAGCCTGTCGCCCAGCATCAGGCCCGCATTGGCGAGCGTGCTGCCGGTGCCCGAAACGCCGAGCGTGCTGCCGGCCTGCATGGTGCCGGCGTTGCCCAGGCCGTCGGCCGCGCTGACGTTGGCCTGCAGCCGGCCGCCGGTGCGCAGCAGGGCCCCTGCCTGGTTGTCGATGCGGCTCGCGCTGAAGCTCGCATCCCCCAGCGCCTGCAGCGTGCCGCGGTTGGCCAGCAGGCCCGCCACGTTCACCTGGCTCGGCGCCGCGCCGCCTTGCGTGGACAGCAGCCAGGTGCCCGCGTTGTCGAATGCGCCGGCGTCGACGCGGCTGCCGCCCGCGGCCTGGATCCATCCGGCGGACTCGTTGCGCACGCTGTCTGCGGCCAGCGAGAGGCTGCCGTCCGAGAGCAGCTTGCCGCTGTTGCCGAACGCCTCGGCCGCACCGCCGCTGCGGTCCGCGATGCCGAGCGAGCTTGTGGCGTGGATGGTTCCGCTGTTGGCGATGGCGCCATCCACGCGCACGGCCGCGCCGCCGCTGGTGGCGTCCACCACGCCGGCATTGTCCAGGCCCTGCGCCGAACTCAGCGCGACGTTGGCGCCGATGAGCGTGCCGCCCGCCGCATTGCCGAAGGCGCCGCCGCTCGCGAGCGAGAGCGTGCCGCCTGCCTGCAGCACGGCGCCGCCGGCGTTGCGGATGCCGCCCGAAACGTCGGCGCCCAAATTCCCGGCGGCGGCGATGGCGCGGCGGTTGTCCAGTGCGCCGGCCGTGACCGCAAGCTCGCCCGCGGACTGCACCACGCCGCTGTTGAGCAGCGTGCCGGCGATGTCCATGCGGTCGCTGGCGCCGGCCTGCTGCGACAGCAGCCAGGTGCCAGCGTTGTCGAGCGTGCCGGCGCGCACGGCCGAACCCGTGGCCGCCTGGATCCAGCCGCCGCCCTGGTTGCTCAGCGCGGCGGCGTTCAGATCCATGGCGCGGCCGGCGAGCAGGTCGCCGCCGTTGTCCAGCCTCTGCACGGCCGCGGCGCCCTCGCGGCCGGCCACGATGACGTCCTGGGCCGCGCGCACGCTGCCTGTGTTGGCGAGCGTGTCCGCCAGGTGCAGCGTGGCACTTCCGCTGGTCGCAATCACCTTGCCGCTGTTGCGCAGGCTCGCGGCCTCGATCGTGTTGGCGTTGCCGGCCTGCATCCAGCCGCTGTTGTCGATGGCCGCGGCGTGCGTTGCCATTGACTGGCCCGCCAGCAGGCTGCCGCGGTTGTCGACTGCCTGTGTCGCGCCGCCCGCAGCGTCGGCGATGTCGAGGTTGCGGCCCGCGTTGACCTGGCCGCTGTTGGTGATCAGGCCGCTGGCGCGCAGCGTGACGTTGCCCTGGTCGGCCGTGATCGTGCCGGCATTGGCGATGCCCTGGCCGGCCTCGATGGCAAGCTGCCCACCAAGGCTCTGCACGCCCTGGCCGTCGCCGGCCGCGGTCGAGAGCAGGCCGGCCGCGGCCAGGTGCAGGTCGCCGCCGGCCCGCACGGCCGCGGCGCCCAGGGCCAGCTCGCCCGCGGTGGCGCGGGCCTCCAGCGCGCCGGCCGCCTGCAGGCGCGAGCCCTGTCCCGCGTCGATGCGCGCTGCGCTCGCCTCAAGGTCATTGCCGGCAATGAGCGAGGCGCGCTCGAGCGCCAGGCCCCCCTGCGCCGCGCTCAGCCGGGCATCGCGCGCGGCCGTCAGCGTGGCATCGACCAGCGCGATGGCCGCGGCATCGGCGCTGCTGCTCGCCACCAGCACGTCGCGCTGCGCCGACAGGCGGTTGCGCAGCTCGATGCGGCCGGCCGCCGAGAGCGTGAAGTCCTCGGCGCTGGCCGCCGCGTCGCCCAGCATGCGCACGCCCACGCCCGCTTCGGTGGCCATCAGGCGGATGCGGTTGGCGTACATGCCGCCCAGCGCCGAGCTGTCGATGGCGTAGGCCGGTGCGCTGCCCAGCGCATCCGCGCTGCCGGTGATGGCACGCGTGCCGTAGTCCCAGCGGTTCGGCCCCGCGAAGATGCCCAGGTCCTTCGCGTTGACGGCGGCCTCCAGCCGCACCGAGCGCGTCACCAGGTCCAGCACCTGCTGCGCCGTGGCATTGAGGCCGCTGCCCGTCACCAGGATGTTGCCCTGGTTGACGTTGAAGCCGCCGAGCGCGCCGTTCGCGGCGAGGAAGGGCACGCCGGTCGAGAGCGTCACCCGGTCGGTGTTGATGAAGCCGCAGCCCGAGCAGGTGATGCCGTAGGGATTGGCCAGCACCACGTCGGCCTTGTTGCCCAGCACTTCGGTGAAGCCGGCCAGCGTGCTGCGGTTGTTGCTCACCACCTCGTTGAGGATCACGTTCGCCGGCGCGACTATGTTGAAGTTCGCCAGCAGCTGGCCGGCAAGCTGCGACTGGTAGTTGATCTGCTGCGCGCTCGTCGTGTTGTTGAGCACCAGGCCGTTCGCGTTCACGTTGAACTGCTGATAGCGGTTGTGCGACAGCCCGGCCGCATTGGCGGCATTGATGTTGACCACCGTCGTGCCGTTGGGCGAGACGTAGATGGTGGCCTGGCCGCCGGGCGCGAGCACGGCCGAAGGCACCTGCGCCTGCGCAGCCGACAGCGCGGCCGCAAGCACCGCCGCCGCGGCCAGGCGCGAACGCTTTTTGCTGGCCTTGTCCTTGCCGTGCCCGCGTGCGCTTTCGGCGACGGCGGCCCAGCAGCCGGAAGCGGCATTCCAGACGACGCGATAGATGTGGTTCATGAGAGGCCTTTCAGCGCGGGTTCAGAGCGAATAGGACAGGCGCACCCCGACGCGCGTCGATTCGCGCTTCATGGGGGCCGGCAGGTGGAGGGCGCGCGAAGCGAAAACGTCCACACTGAGCCCGCGCCACAGCAGCGAGGCACCGAGCGTGGCGCCCGACATCGAGCCCGAGGGCACGCCGTCCGCGCGGTTGCTCACGCGGCCGAAGTCGTAGCCGGCGTAGACGCGGCCCGTCAGCGCCTCGCCAGCCGCCACGGTTTGCCAGGGCCAGGCGAGCTCGTTGCGCCAGTAGTAGCCGTTGTCGCCGCTCAGCGTGTTGAGCAGCGAGCCGCGCACCGAGGCGATGCCGCCCACCAGGATCTGCTGCGAGCCGTACAGCGTGTCGCGGCTGTGCTGTCCGCTGAACTGGCTCGACCACACGAGCGGCTGGCCGCCGGCCTCGAAACGGCGGCTGTAGCCCAGGTCGAGCGTGAACTTGCTGAACTGGGCATGCGGCAGCTTGTCGGAGAGCCCCGGCTGGTCTTCGAGCGCGCCCAGGATCGACAGGCCCCGCACGAAGCCGAGGCGGGCGTTCAGCACGCCGCCGCCCAGCTGGGTGAAGGCCGCGGCGCCGAGGTCGAGCGTGCTCAGCGTGCGGCTGCTCACCGAAAGGAACTCGCCGCCCAGGAAGTTGCGGCTGTCCTGCACCGCGAGCCGGGCCGACATCGACAACCGGCTCGCCTGATCGCGGTACACCACGTGGTCGACGCCAAGGCTCTGCGTGGCGGTGCGCCCTTCGGAAGCCAGCTTCCTGCCGCTCGGAAGCACCAGCGTGTTGGTGTAGGCGCTTTCGCTCGCGTCGAGGCTGAAGGTGCTGTAGCCGAAGGGCACCGAGGCGCGCAGCGCCGTCATGGCCGAGTTGTGCTCGCGGTCGTGCGGCACCGACTGGCGGCGCGTGATCGCGATCAGCTCGTTGAAGCCCAGCAGGCCGTCGAGGCTGAGCGTGGCCGAAGCGCTCTTCTCACCCGTGGCCGGCGTGCCGGTGTTGTCGTAGCTCGTGAACAGATGCACCGGCAGGCGCGCCTTGTTGCGCACCACCACCACGCTGCGGCCGGGCTGGCTGCCGGGCTGCACGTCCAGCGTGGCCTCGTTCGAGGACAGGCTGTTGAGCTGGTCGATGCCCTGCTCCAGGTCACGCAGGTTCAGCAGGTCGCCGGGGCTTGCCGCAAAGGCGCCGCGGATCGACACCGCGCCGGCGCTGCGGCCCGTCTGCTGCAGTTCGAAACGCTCGATGCGGCCCTCCACCACCGCGATCTCGAGCACGCCGCCGCGCAGGTCCTGCGCGGGCAGGTAGGCGCGCGTGGTGATGAAGCCGCGGTCGATGTAGCTCTTGGTGAGCGCCGCCAGCACGGCTTCGAGCTCCGCTGCGCCGAGGCAGCGGCCCGCGTAGTCGCGCGTGATGGCGGCGCGAACGTCCTCGGGCAGCCGGCTCGCGCCGCCGATGCGGATCTCGCGGATGTCGCGGCACGGCGCGCCAAGGTCGGGCACCGACACCTTCGGCTCGATGGACCTCAGGTCGGTGCCGCCCGGCGGCGGGCGCTGCGGCAAGGCACGCTCCTGGTCCTGGCGCAGCCGCTCCTGCTGCTGGCGCTCGATGAGCTGGTTCTGCCGGTCCAGCGCGCCCGGGTCGATCTGCGCCTGCGCCGGCAGGGCCACCGCGGTCAGCACACAAAGTGTCAGTACATGTATTTTTTGTGTCTGCCGCAAGGGGCGGCGCCGGCGCTGGGCGAAGGGCATGGTTCGGGTCCGTTGCGAAGCCGGCACCGAGTGCGGAATGCGCGCCCCGCAAGGGACCTCAGCGTGGCTTCCTAAGGCCGCGAACTGTTACATGTGGCTGCAGTTCTGGGAATCACGGAATCCGGTGATTTGTGCCTGGCGGCCTCACGGCTGGCCCCCTTGCGCCTCCCGCACCAGCGCCGCCCCCTTCTCCGCAATCATGATCGACGCAGCATTGGTGTTGGTCGACACCATCGCCGGCATCACGGCGGCGTCGATCACGCGCAGCCGCTCGATGCCGCGCACGCGCAGCTGCGAGTCCACCACCGACCGCACATCGCCACCCATGCGGCAGGTGCCCGCGGGATGAAACACGGTGCCGCCCTTGTGGCGCGCGAAGGCCTCGAGCGCGGCATCGTCGGCGGCTTCGCGCCCCGGCAGGTATTCGTCGTCCGTCACCAGGTCGCGGAAGGCCGGCTGGCGGTAGATCTCGCGCAGCATCCTGAGGCCCGCCACCAGCACCTTGGCGTCGTGCGGATCGCTCAGGTAATTGGAAACGATGCGCGGCGGCGCCAGCGGATCGGCCGAGCGGATCTGCACCGTGCCGCGCGACAGCGGCCGGCACTGGGTGGCCGAGGCCGAGAAGCCCGAGAAGCGATGCAGCGGATCGCCGGGCTTGTCGACCGACAGCGGCATCACGTTGAACAGCACGTCGGGCCGGCCGCCCTCGGCATGCGGGCTGCAGACCATGCCGCCGACCTGCCCCGCGCCCACCGTGAGCGGGCCGCGCTGGCGGAACAGCCACTGCGCGCCCATGGTGGCCAGCGCGAGCGGGTTGCGCACCTGGTCGTTCAGCGACATGCGCTTCCTGAGCCTGACGATCACGCGCGCCTGGTAGTGGTCCTGCAGGTTCTCGCCGACCTGCGGCGCATCGGCCTGCACCGCGATGCCATGGGCGCGCAGCAGGCCGGCCGGGCCCACGCCCGACAGCTGCAGCAGCTGCGGCGACTGCAGCGCGCCCGCGGCCAGCAGCACCTCGGTGTCCGCGCGCGCGTTGCGCAGCTCGCCGTCCTGCAGCCATTCCACGCCGACCGCGCGGCCCTGCTCGATCAGCACCCGCGTCACGTGCACGCCGGTCAGCACCCTGAGGTTCGGCCGGGCGCGCACCGGCGCCAGGAAGGCCGTGGCCGCATCGCAGCGCCAGTGGCCGCGCAGCGTCAGCTGGTAGGCGCCCAGGCCTTCGGTGCGCGCGCCGTTGAAGTCCGGGTTGCGGCCGTGGCCGGCCTGCACGCCCGCCTCGATCCAGGCGGCGCAGTAGGGATGTTCGTTGCGCAGGTCCGAGACGCACAGCTCGCCCGAGGCGCCGTGGTATTCGCTCTCGCCGCCCTGGTAGCGCTCGGATCTCTTGAAGTACGGCAGCACCTCGCGAAAGCTCCAGCCCGTCGCGCCCGCCACGGCGGCCCAGTCGTCGAAGTCGGCATGCTGGCCGCGGATGTACAAGAGCCCGTTGATCGCGCTGGAGCCGCCCAGCACCTTGCCGCGCGGCCACACGATGGCGCGGTTGCCCGTGGCCTCCTGCGGCTCCACGGCAAACTGCCATGAATAGCGCGGATCGTAGATGGTGCGGAAGTAGCCGATCGGCATGCGCAGCCAGAAGGCGCCGCCCTCCCCGCCCGCCTCGAGCACCAGCACGCGGCAGCGTGCATCGGCGCTCAGGCGGTTGGCCAGCACGCAGCCGGCCGAACCGGCGCCGACGATGATGTAGTCGTAGCCGCCGGCGCCCGCCGTCATGCCTTGACGGTCTCCAGGAAGGGCTTGGCGTCGAAGTACTGCTCGGCCTTCAGCGCGCCCTGGATGTTGGCATTGGCAACGAAGAAGTCGGTCACCTGCTGCAGCCACTTGGTGACCGTGCCGTCCTGGTAGCGCGTGCGCCACTCGGCGGTGGTGTAGTACTTGGAGGCCTTGAACTGCTCCTTGAAGTCCGCCAGCGGCACTTCCTTGTACTGGGTCTTCTGCAGCATCTCGGCCGCGGCGTCGGGCTTGCCGGTGACCACGTCGTTGACTTCGGCCCATGCGGCGATCAGCTTGGCGATGACCGCGCGGTTCTTGTCGTAGTAGTCGTTGCGCGCGGCCCAGCCGCCCATGATGGCGGCCTCGGGGAAGAAGGCCGAGGCATCGATCAGCTTGCGCGCGCTCGGCAGCTTCTGGCGGATCACCGAATCGAAGGGCACCCACAGCGCCACCGCGGGCACCGCGCCGGAGATGAAGGAGGTGACGGCCTCGGTCATGCGCTGGTTGACCAGCTTCACGTCCTTGGCCGGATCCAGGTTGCCCGAACGCAGCGCGCGGTCGAGGAACACGTGCGCCGTGGTGCCCGTGGTGGTGGAGATCTGCTTGCCCTTGAGGTCGGCCACGGTCTTGATGCCGGCGTCCTCGCGCACCCACAGCTGGGCCGTCGCATACTCGATGTTGTTCATCAGGAACACCTTGCCCTGGCCGCGCGCCGGAAAGTTGGACACCACGGCGCCGGTGGACAGCATGTCCAGGCTGCCGCCGATCATGGCCTGGAACAGCTCCAGGCCGGTGGTGAACTGGATCATCTCCAGTTCGAGCCCCTGCTTCGCAAAGGCGCCGCTCTCCTGCCCGATCCAGATGTGGCCGTCCACGGCCGGGGTGTGCAGGTAGCCCACCTTGACCTTGGTCCGCGCGTGGGCGAAGGCCGGCATGCCGCCGGCCAGTGCGGCCGCGCCGGCGGCGGCGGCCTGGATCAGTTGTCTGCGTCGAAGGGCCATGGTGTGTCTCCTGTGGCGGGGTGGTGAAAGCAGCTAGTCCGACATGCGCACGGCCTGCCTGGCCTGCGCGGCGTATTCCTGCATGACGAGCTCGCGGATGTGGGCGCGCAGCTCGGCGAAGCGCGGGTCCTCGTGCAGGTTCTCCGCGCGCGGATAGCCGAAGGGAATGTCGATCACGGTGCGGATGCGCGCCGGCCGCGCCGTGACCACGACGATGCGCGAGGACAAATAGATCGCCTCTTCCACCGAGTGCGTGATCAGCATCACGGTCTTGCCGTCGCTCTGCAGCACCTGCAGCAGCAGGTCCTGCATGGCCGAGCGGGTCTGCGCATCGAGCGCGCCGAAGGGCTCGTCCATCAGCAGGAACTCCGGCCGCACCGCGTAGGCCCGCGCAATCGCGAGCCGCTGGCGCATGCCGCCCGACAGGTGCTTGGGAAAATGCCCCGCAAAGTCCGACAGCCCCATCAGCTGCATGTAGCGCTGCACGATCTCCTCGCGCTCGCTGGCCGGCACGCGGTTCGCGGAGAGCTTCAGGCCGAACTCGATGTTCTGGCGCACCGTGAGCCACGGGAACACGCCGTACTCCTGGAAGATCACGCCGCGGTCGGGCCCGGGCGCGGCCACCGGTTTTCCATCGAGCAGCACCTGCCCGCTGGTGGGTTGGACGAAGCCGCCGACGATGTTCATCATCGTCGTCTTGCCGCAGCCCGAGGGGCCGATGATCGAGACGAACTCGCCGTTGCGGATGTCGAACGACACGTCGTCGAGCACGCGCATGGGGCCATGCTCGGTCGGAAAATCGACCGACACATGGTCGAAGCTGATGCGGATGGGTTGCTGTGGCGTCATGGCGAAGCGGCCCTCCTTCAGGCGATGCGGTCCTGCCAGGCCACCAGCCGGCGCGTCGCAAGGCGCAGCAGCAGGTCCATGACGAGCGCGATCACGCCGATGCAGATGATGCCCACGTAGATGATGTCGAGCTGGAAGAACGACGAGGCGTTCTGGATCAGCGCCCCCAGGCCCTGCTGCGCCGCAATCAGCTCGGACGCGACCAGCGTGGCCCACGCCACGCCGAGCGCCACGCGCACCGCCGTGAGGATGTGCGGAATGGTCAGCGGCACGATCACCTTGCCGAAGATCTCCACATCGCTGGCGCCCAGCGTGCGCGCCACCTTGATGTAGATCGGGCTGATCTGCGCGATGCCCTCGTACATGACGATCACGCCCGCGAAGAACGAGGCATAGAAAAGAATCGCGGTCTTGGCCGCCTCGCCGATGCCGAAGTACACGATCACCAGCGGGATCAGCGCAATCGGCGGCAGCGCGCGGAAGAAGTTGATGACCGGATCCATGAAGCTGCGCAGGCCCTGGTACCAGCCAAGGCAGAAGCCCACCGGCACCGCCAGCGACACGCCCAGCGCCACACCGACGAAGACACGCTGCGTCGACATGTAGATGTCTTCCCACAGCCTGCCGCGCGACAGCTCGACGAACTTGGCCAGCACCATGTGCGGCGCCGGCACCAGTGCGGGATTGACCAGGCCGCTCGCGCGGATGGCGTACCAGAGCGCCAGGATCAACAGCCACGGCGCCACGATCAGCAGCGCGCGCATCAGCGGGGAAGAGGAGCTTCTCATCGGCGGTTTGTCTCTCGTTGGCGGACTGGGCCCGTAGGCTTCCGTCTCTGTCAATCTGTCATACTATAGACCATACGTTTGATTGATAAAACATGTCCGCCAAGTTTCTCGACAGTCCGATGCCGCGCTACCACCAGCTGGCGGACCTGCTGCGCCAGCGCATCGCGCGCGGCATCTGGCCGCGCGAGCACCGGCTGCCCTCGCTCGAGGAACTGACGGCGGAATTCGGCGTGGCGCGGGTCACGGTGCGCCAGGCCATCGACCTGCTCGCGCGCGAGGGCCTGGTGTCGCCGCAGCAGGGCCGCGGGACCTTCGTCACCGGCAAGCCCAACCGCGACCGCTTCATCAGCGTGGTCACCAGCCTGGACGAGCTCGCGCGCGTCTACGAGGACACGCAGCCGAAGATCATGAACATCGACGAGGCCGCGACCTCCCCGCCACTCGCGCCGGGCGAAGGGCAGCCCGCCGCGCGCTACGCCTTCATGCGCCGCGTGCACTTCCGCGACGGCCGCGCCTACTGCGTCATCAACATCTACCTGGACGAACGCATCTTCCGCAAGGCGCCCGAGAAGTTCCGCACCAGGACCGTGATCCCGCTGCTGATCGCGATGAAGAGCGTGAAGATCGCCCAGGCGCACCAGGTGCTGACCATCGGCACGGCCGACATGGAAGTGGCCGGGCTGCTGAAGCTGCCGATGAACGCGCCCGTGGCCGAGGTGCGCCGCATCTTCAAGGACGCGGAGGACACCGTGATCTACCTGGCCGACGTCACCTACCGCGGCGATGCCATCCGCGTCGAAATGAACCTGAAACCATGAAGCCGCTGCCCCTCTCCCCTGTCCATGCCGCGCGCGTCGAGGCCTTCGTGTTCCGCTGCCCGATCGCCACGCCCGTGCGCACCTCGTTCGGCACCATGCATGACCGGCCGGCCGTCTTCGTTCGCGTGGAAGACCGCGACGGCGCCACGGGCTGGGGCGAGGTCTGGTGCAACTTTCCTTCCTGCGGCGCGGAGCACCGCGCGAAGCTCGTCGACAGCGTGATGGCGCCGCTGCTGGCGAGCCGCGCCTTCGACGGCCCCGCCGAAGCCTTCGACTGGCTGACGCAGCGCACCGCCGTGCTCGCGATCCAGTCCGGCGAGCCGGGCCCGATGGCGCAGGTGATCGCGGGCATCGACCTGGCGCTGTGGGACCTGTGCGCACGCCGCGCCGGCCAGCCGCTGTGGCGTTACCTGGGCGGCGCGCACGACGGCGTGGGCGTCTATGCCAGCGGCATCAATCCCGATCGGCCGCAGGACCTGGCGGCGGCGCGGCTCGCCGAAGGCTACCGCGCGTTCAAGCTCAAGATCGGCTTCGGCCGCGAGCGCGACCTGGCGAACCTCGCCGCGATGCGCGAGGTGCTGGGCCCCGGCCTGCCGCTCATGACCGACGCCAACCAGGCCTGGAGCCTGGACGAGGCCCGCGCCATGGCGCCGCAGCTGGAGGCCTTCAACCTCGGGTGGCTCGAAGAGCCGCTGCGCGCCGACCGGCCGTGGCACGAGTGGCAGCAGCTGTCGCAGGCCACGGGCATTCCGCTCGCGGCCGGCGAGAACATCGCGAGCCCCGCGGCCTTCGATGCCGCCATTGCGCAAGGCGTGCTCTCGGTGCTGCAGCCCGACAGCGCCAAATGGGGCGGCATCTCGGGCTGCTGGCCCGTGATCGCGCGCGGCCAAGCCGCGGGCCTGCGCTACTGTCCGCACTACCTGGGCGGCGGCATCGGCCTGCTGCATTCGGCCCATCTGCTGGCCGCAGCCGGCGGCAGCGGCATCCTCGAGATCGACGCCAATCCCAATCCGCTGCGCACTGCGCTTGCGCCAGCGCTGTCGCGCGTGACGGAAGGCCGCTGCAGCCTGGGCGAGCAGCCGGGCATCGGCGTGGCGCCCGACCTGAACGCGGTGGCGCAGCTGGCCGCGGCGGGCTGCTGACTCAGTCGGTGCGGCTGGCCGGCAGCACGACGGTCATCAGCAGCCTGGCATCTTCCAGCGCATGCAGGCCGTGCGGCACGCCGCCCGCCAGATAAATAACTTGGTCGGCCTCAAGCACCCTCGCCTCGCCGTCCAGCTGCACCTCAACCTTGCCGCGCATGCACTGCAAGGTCATCGAGGTCGAGACGGCATGCGACGGAACCTGCTTGCCGGCCGGCAGCACCAGCCACATGAGCTCGATGTCGCGGGCCTTCAGCAGTGCGCAGGTTTCCGTCGCCTGCCCGTCGAGCGTGCCGAGGTTCACGACCTGGCCGGAGGATGCGTGAGAAAGTGCCATGCGGGCAGTGTGGCAACGCGCGCGGGCGCTGTCCAGAGGGCCGTTCTCCGGAACGACCGGTCCACCTCCGGAACCGGACCTTCGCTGACGTCGTCGACGACATCCGCAGAGTTTCAGTACAACTCGATGGTCTGGCGCAGCAAGCCTGATGGCTCGGCACTCGGCCCGACGAGGATCTCGACTTCGCCCGGCTCGAACACGGGCTGCAGGTCCGGCCCGAGGTGGCGCAACGCGGCCGCCGGCAACGCCAGATTCACCGAGCCAACGTCGCCCGGCTTCAAGCGCAGCTTTGCATAGCCCTTGAGCTCCAGCAGCGGCCGGGTGACGCGGCTCAGCTTGTGGCGAACGAACAGGAAGACCGTCTCCTCGGCCTCGCGCACGCCGACGTTGCGCAGGCTGACGCTGATCTCAAGCAGGTCCTGCTCGCGCACGCGCCGCGGCTCGACCTGGAGCGCGTCGTAGTCGAACCGGCCGTAGGTCAGGCCATGGCCGAAGTCGTACAGCGGCGTGTTGGGCACGTCCAGGTACTTGCTCGTGAAGTGGTCGGCGGGATTCATCGGCCGGCCGGTGGGACGCTGGCCGAAATGGATCGGCACCTGCCCGAGAGCGCGCGGCCAGCTCATCGGCGTGCGACCGCTGGGCGGCACCCGGCCCGTGAGCACGTCGGCAATCGCATGGCCGGCCTCGACGCCGAGGAACCACGCAGCCAGCAGTGCATCGGCGTTTTCAGCCAGCCAGGGGACGACGAGCGGCCGGCCCGAGAACAAGATGGCGACGACAGGGATGCCGAGCGCGCGGGCGCGCGCCGTCACCGCTTCGGCCAGCGCCTGTTGCCGGCCCGGAAGCGCGGGCGTGGCGCGGCTCGCCGCCTCGCCGCTCATGGTGGCGCGCTCGCCCAGGCACAGCACGACCGCGTCGGCGCCGTCGCACAGCGCGATGGCCGCTTCGATGCCGCTGTCGTCGCCGCCCTCGATTTCGACGCCGGGCGCATGGCGCATGTCGGCCTGCGGCAGCGCGGCGCGCAGGCCGGCCAGCACGCTGACGGCCGGCTCGTGTTCGCCGGCGCCCCACCACGGGCCTTTCATCTCGGTGCTTGCATCGGCCAGCGGGCCGATGACGCACAGTGCCTTCGGTGCCACAGGCAAAGGCAGCGTGTCGCGCTCGTTCTTCAGCAGGACGATGGCCTTGCGCGCGGCGTCGCGCGCCACCGTGTGCCGTTCGGCAACGGCTGCCGCGGGTTCCGGCGTTGCGCCGCGGCGGTAGGGGTCGTCGAACAGGCCGAGCTGCTCCTTGAGCCGCAGCACGCGGCGCACGCTCGCGTCGATCTCCTCGATCGTCACCCGTCCCTGTTCGAGCGCGATCGGCAGGCCCTTGCGATAGGCGTCGGCCATCATGTCGATGTCGACGCCGGCCTTCAGCGCCAGTACCGCGGCATCGACGAGATCGGCCGCGACGCCGTGCTTGATCAGCTCCGCGATCGCGTTGTAGTCGCTGACGATGACGCCGTCCCAGCCCATCTCGCCGCGCAGCCAGTCGCGCAGCAGGGGGATGTGCGCCGTCATCGGCACGCCGTTGAGATCGGTGAACGCGGGCATCAGCGTTGCGACGCCGGCGCGCACCGCCGCTTCGAAGCCCGGCAGATGCACCTCGCGCAGGGTGCGCTCGGAGATGTCCACCGCGGCGTACTCCCGCCCCGCGGTGACTGCGCCGTAGGCGACGAAATGCTTCGCGCAGGCGGCCAGCGATTCGGCCGACGACAGGTCGGCGCCCTGGAAACCGCGCACCTTGGCCCCTGCGATGCGCGCGTTCAGCCAAGGGTCTTCGCCGGGTCCTTCCGCGGTGCGGCCCCAGCGCGGATCGCGCGACACGTCGAGCATCGGCGCGAAGGTCATCGCCAGGCCGTCGGCGGCGCCTTCGCGCGCGGCTTCCCGCGCCGTGCGCTCCCAGAGGTCTTCGTCGAAGCTGCCGGCCTCCGCCAGCGGAATCGGAAAGAGCGTGCGATGGCCGTGGATGATGTCCAGGCCGATCAGGAGCGGAATGCCAAGCCGCGACTTCTCGACCGCCAGCCGCTGCATCTCGTGCGTGGGGCCGGCGCCCACCATGTTCAGCAGATTGCCGACGCTGCCGTCGATGATCGACTGCGTGGAGTCCCCCGCGAGCACCGGTCCGGTGACCGTGTAGCTGGAGGCAGTCATCGTCAGTTGACCCAGCTTTTCGGCCAGCGTCATCCGGGCCATGAGTGTGTCGATGCGGCTCATCAGGGATTTCGAATAGGACCCAAGGGGCTTAATGATGGCATGCTGCGGGCAGAGAGCCCTCGGCTGTGTGGCGCCGCCGACGATTCGGCGAAACCAAACGTGACGCCCGGGACCACCAACGAAAGGAGCCATGCGTGTTGAAGAAGGATGACAGGAACCCGAAGGCATTGGCAGCCCTGCCTGATGAAGCCTTGCTCGACGCCGTGCAGCGGCAGACCTTCCGCTATTTCTGGGACGGTGCGGATGCCGCCAGCGGCCTGGCGCTCGACCGCCGCACGCTCGTGGGCGCCACGGGTGAAGACCTGGCCGACGAGAGGGTCGCGATCGGCGGCACCGGCTTCGGCATCATGGCCATGATCGTCGCGGTGGAGCGCGGCTGGATCACGCGGGATGCGGCGCTCGAGCGCCTGGGGCGCATGCGGGACGCCCTCCTGCGCGCCAGGCGCTACCACGGCGCCTTTCCGCACTTCATGGACGGGGCGAGCGGCGCAACGATCCCGATGAGCCCCAAGGACGACGCGGGCGATCTGGTCGAGACCTCGTTCCTCTGCATGGGCCTGCTCTGCGCGCGCCAGTATTTCAGCGAGGACACGGCCATGGCGCGCCGCTTGCGCGCCGACATCGACACGCTGTGGCACGAGGTCGAATGGAACTGGTTCACCCAGGGCGGGCGCGACGTGCTGTATTGGCACTGGAGCCCGAACCACGGCTGGGCCATGAACCATGAGGTGCACGGCTGGAACGAGTGCCTCATCACCTACTTCCTGGCGGCGGCCGCGCCGCGCCATGCGATCGATCCGAAGGTCTACCATCGCGGCTTCGCCTCCGGCCCCGACTTTCTCAACGGCCACTCGTACCACGGCATCGAACTGCCGCTGGGCCCGCCGAACGCCGGCCCGCTGTTCTTTGCGCACTACTCGTTCTGCGGCCTCGATCCGCGCGGCCTGAGGGACCGCTACGCCGACTACTGGGATCTCAACAGCCGCCACGTGCAGATCAACCGCGCCCACTGCATCGCCAATCCGCGGGGCTTCCCGGGCTACGGCGAATCGTGCTGGGGCCTGACCGCGAGCGACGACCCCGACGGCTATCTTGCGCACGATCCGAACAACGACAACGGCACCATCTCGCCGACGGCCGCGCTGGCCAGCCTGCCCTATGCGCCCGCCGAGGTGATGCGGGTGCTGCGGCACTTCCTCACCGTGCATGGCGAGCGGGTGTGGCGGGACTACGGCTTCGTCGATGCGTTCTGCGAGCGGCGCGATTGGTTCGCCAATACCTTCCTTGCCATCGACCAGGGCCCGATCGTCGTGATGATGGAAAACCATCGCACGGGCCTTCTGTGGAAACTGTTCATGAGCGTGCCCGAAGTGCAGGCCGGGCTGCGCGCGCTGGACTTCAGCAGCCCGCATCTCGGGGCGTCGGCGGCGTGAGCTTCAGCGTGGCGAGCCAGCAAGACCCGGCATTCGAGCCCTGGCTCGAAACACAGCTGCGCCATTCGGCGGCGGCGATGCTGTCCAGCATTTCGCCGGTGTCGATCGTCAAGCACCGGCCGGGCTTCGGCCAGACCGTGCGGCCGATGGCCGGCGCCATCGTCGCTTCGCCCGTCCTCGCTGACTACAACCCGGACCCGGACTACTTCTTTCATTGGTTCCGCGATTCCGCCGTGGTCATCGATGCACTGCGCCTGCTCTACCTTGAGGGGCACATCGGCGACGAAGCCCTGCAGCACCTGCGCGACTTCATCCGCTTCAGCCTGGACTTGAACCGCCTCGACGGCCGCGCCGCGGCCGCGGTGGAGAACCGCAGCGCGTGCGTGGCCCCCGAGCTCCTGCAGTACCTGCGCGAGGACCATGACCTTGCAACAGCTTTCGGCGACCTGGTGGCCGCCGAGACGCGGGTGAACCCCGACGGCACGCTCGACGTCTGCCGATGGAATCGTCCCCAGCACGACGGCGCGCCGCTGCGCGCGCTGGCGCTGCTGCGCTGGGCGGCCGGTGGCCACCTGGACGCGCCGCTGCTGGCGGAAGCTGCCGAGCTGATCCGTTTCGATCTGGACTTCACGCTCCGCCGCTGGCGCGAGCCGTCCTACGACATCTGGGAGGAGGAGCTCGGCCACCACTACTACACGCTGCGTGTCGCAGGTGCGGCGCTGGCCGAAGGCGCGGCATGGCTGGAGGGCCTGGGCGACGCGGCGCAGGCGCAGCGCTGCCGGGAAGAGTCGCACGCGGTGCTGCGCCTGCTCGACGGCTACTGGGTGGATGAACGCGGCGCGGCGCCCGGCTACTTCCGCTCGCGCGCGCTCACGGACGGCCGGCCCGGCCCGAAGGCACTGGACATCGCGGTGATCCTGTCGGCAATCCATAGCCTAGGCACCGAGGCCGCACATGGACCGGCCGATCCGCGCATGCAGGCCACGCTGGCGCGCCTGGACGCGCTGTTCGATGCGGCCTACCCCATCAACCACGGCCGTGCCGAGAGGCTTGGCGCGGCAATGGGCCGGTATGGCGGCGATGTGTACTACTCAGGCGGCGCGTACTACTTCTCGACGCTCGGCGCCGCCGAGTTCTGCTTTCGTGCTGCCGCGGCGATGGGCGGCGATGCACGCCATTGGTTCGAACGCGGCGACGCCTACCTCTCCACCGTGCGCGCGTACACGCCGGCCGGCGGCGACCTGTCGGAACAGTTCGACCAGCGCAGCGGCGCGCAGACCTCGGCCAAGCAACTGGCCTGGAGCCACGCCGCGTTCATTTCGTGTGTCTCGGCGCGCCGCAGCGCGGCCGCTGCCTGCGAGGCGTCGCGGCAGCGATGAGCGCGCGGACAGAGAACCGCGTCGAGCCGGCTGCAAGGACCGGTTTCTTCCGTCAGGTCAGCGAGCTGCTCGGCGCCCTGCGCGTATCGCCGGTCGCAAAAACGCTGGTCGCGCTGATGGGTGCGATCGTCGTGGTGGTCGCGCTCACGGCGTACGGGCAGATCGAGCTCAACAGCTGGAACAAGCCGTTCTACGATGCGATCTCGCGCCGCGACCTGGGCGAATTCGTCGTGCAGGTCGGCGTCTTCGCGATCATTGCGGGGGCGCTGCTGGTCCTGAATGTGGCGCAGCGGTGGCTCGGCGAAACCCTGCAGCTGAAGCTGCGCGAGGCCGTGGTCAATGACCTCGTCGGGCTGTGGCTGCAGCCGCGCCGGGCGTTCTGGCTCCAGGCCAGCGGCCCGATGGGAGCCCACCCCGACCAGCGCATGCACGACGACACGCTGAAGCTGTGCGATCTGTCGGTCACCCTTGGCGTGGGCCTGTTGCAGGCAGCGATGCTGTTCGGCAGCTTTGCGAGCGTGCTGTGGGTCCTCTCCAAGGACTTCAGCCTCTTCTTCAATGGCAAGGACCATGTGCTGCCGGGCTTCATGCTGTGGGCGGCCATTGCCTATGCGATCGCCGGCTCGCTGGTCACCTACTGGGTCGGCAGCGGCCTGATCGCGCGCAATGCCGAGCGCTACGCGCGCGAGGGCGAATTGCGCTTCTCGCTGACGCGCATCAACGAGCATCTCGACGGCATCTCGCTGGCGGGTGGCGAGGCGGACGAGAAGCGCCGCGTCGCCATGCATTTCGGCGACGTCCTTCGCGCCACGTCGCGCGTGGTGCTCGGGCTGACCAACCTGACCTGGGTCACGGCGGGCTTCGGCTGGATCACCATCATCGCGCCGACGCTGGTGGCCGCGCCCCTGTACTTCTCGGGGAAAGTGTCGTTCGGCGGCCTGATGATGGCCGCCGCGGCCTTCACGCAGGCGCAGTCGTCGCTGCGCTGGTTCGTCGACAACTTCAGCATCATTGCCGACTGGCGCGCCACGCTGCTGCGCGTTGCCGACCTGCGCCGCATGCTGGCGTCCGACCTGGAGGCACGCGCAGGCGGCAGCCGCATCGCCTACGAAGAGGGCGAAGCCGGGGTGCTCGCGATCGAAGCGCTCGAAGTCCGCTCGTGGACCGGCCACGATCGGCTGGACACCCCGGGCCTTGTCCTGCATCGCGGCCAACGCGTCCTGATCCTCGGCACGCCGGGCACCGAGAAGACCTTGCTGTTCCGGGCGCTCGCGGGCCTTTGGCCCTGGGGCTCCGGCACCGTGCGCCGGCCCGCCGGCGAGACCATCCACTACATGCCGCGCGGCACGCCCTACATTCCGCGCGGCACGCTGGCCGAGGTGCTGTCGTATGCGATGGAGCCGTCGAGCTACCCGAGGGAAGCCATGGTGGCCGCACTGGCGAGCGTGGGCCTGCAGCGCCTGGAACCCTTGCTGAACAAGACGGGACGCTGGGAGAGCGAGCTCAGCATGGACGAGCAGCTGCGGCTGGGCTTTGCCCGCGTGGTGCTGCAGGCGCCGCCCTGGCTGGTGATGGACGAGGCCTTCGGCGCGTTCGACGACGACACGCGCGAACTCATCATCGACCTGCTGGGCAAGCTCGAGCACACGGGCATTGTCCACATCGGCTCGGCCGGAGAAGCGCGCGACCGGCTGTTCACTCAGGTGGTGCACCTGGTCAAGGCGCCGGCGAACACCGTGCGCGAGGAGCAGCGGCCATGAGACACCTTGGGTCCACCGTCGGCCGTGCGCGCCGCGCCCTCGTGCGGCTGATGCTTGCGCTGCCCGCGTGGAGCTGGGCGGCGGATTTCGGCTTCAAGCCGCCGCGCGATCCCCAGGATGCCGCCGCGGCGGACCTGATGCGGGACCTGGCCGAGCGCATCCTGCCGGTGTACCAGGACGCGGACACCGATGTCTTCCTGGCCAACCTGACCGCGCTGCAGATCGTCAGCGGCGCCTACCGTGCAGCCTCCGACAGCAGCCGGGCCCTGCGCACCCGCCGCCAGGGCAAGCCGTTCGACGACCTGGTGCAGCGCGCGATCCTCGACGGCATCTATGCGCGTGCGCGCGCACTCGAAGCGAACGAGCGCCTCGGCTTCGCCGAAGCCTATGCGCGCGCGTTCCGGGAACTGGTGTCGCCGCTCGACAATGCCCAAGCCCAGGCCATCATGGCGCGGCTCGAGATCCCGGCAGCGGTCTATGCAGAGCCGCTGCGCCGGGCTTTCGATCTCTGGCGCGCGAAGGGCAGCCTTCCGCAGGACGACGCGCTGGCGCTCGTGCGGACCTGGCATTCGTACGAGTCGCGCCGCAGCTTCGGTGCGCTGCTGCCCGAACTGTTCGCGGCGGAAAACCGCAACCGCTACGTGGCGGAGGCCGACCTCAGGATTCCCGTGCGCGGCGCTGTCATCCATGCGCGCCTGGTTCGGCCCGGCCGCGCCAATGACGCACCGGGCGCCCTGCCGACGCTGCTGCGCTTCACGCTCGATCCGGCCGAGGACGACGCCCAACGCAGCGCCGCCAAGGGCTACGTCGGCGTCACGGCGTACGTGCGCGGACGCACGCCCGACGGCAAGGGCGCCGTGTGGCCGTTCGTTCGCGACGGCGAAGACGCCGCCGCCGTCATCGACTGGATTGCCCGGCAGGCGTGGAGCGACGGCCGCGTCTGCATGATCGGCGACGGCTACTCCGGCTATGCCGCCTGGGCCGCCGCCCGCAGGAGACCGGCCGCGCTCAAGGCCATTGCCACGATCGCGCCGATGGCGCCGGGCATCGACTTTCCGATGGCCGGGCAGATCTTCCGCAACGCCATGGTGCGCTGGGCCGAGGAGCATGCGGATGACGAGCCCCTGCGGCCCGGCGTCGATGCCGACCCGGACACGGCATGGCAGGCACTCGACGCGCGCTGGTATCGCGGCCATCGCCCCTACTGGGACGTGGACCGCGTCCTGCTGGGCAAGCGCAGCCGGCTGATCCGGACATGGCTCACGCACCCGAGCCACGATCGCTACTGGCAGAAGTTCCTGCCGTCGGCGGAGCAGTTTGCGCGCATCGACATTCCGGTGCTCAGCTTTGCCGGCTACTACGGCGCGGACGCCGGCGCGCTCTACTTCCATCAGGAGCATCGCCGCCACCGGCCGCAGGCCGACACGACACTGCTGCTCGGCCCCTACGACGCGGCCTCGATCCGGCACGGCACGGCGGCCACGCTGCGCGGCTACACGCTCGACCCCGCCGCACGCGTCGACCTGCCCGAGCTGCGCCTGCGGTGGCTCGACCACATCCTGAAGGGCGCGAACAAGCCTGCCCTGCTGGGGGATCGCGTCAACTACCAGGTGATGGGCGCGGACCAGTGGCGCCATGTGCCGGCGCTGGATGCGCCGCAGCGCACGCGGCTGCGCTTCTACCTCGACACCCGCGAGCGCAACGAGCCGCACCGCCTGTTGCCGTCGCCGTCCGAAGAAGGCGGTGGCAGCACGCGGCTCTCGGTCGACCTTGCCGACCGGCGCGACGTGCGCATTCCGTGGCCGGACGCGCTGCGCGCGGCGCAGCTGCCGGCGCGCAACAGCATCCGCTTTGTCAGCGATCCGCTTCCGCAGGACACCGAGATCTTCGGAAGCCTGCAGGGCGTGTTCGACATCACGCCCTCGCGGCAGGACGTGGACTTCAACATCTCGCTGTACGAGCAGACGGAAAGCGGCGAGTACCAGCTGCTGTTCGATCCCTACGATTTCCGCGCCAGCTACGCAGGCCATCGCGTGCGCCGCAGGCTTCTGCGGGCCGGCGAGCGCCAGCTGCTTGCGTTCACCGCCGAGCGCGTGACGGCTTGCAAGCTTGCGGCGGGCAGCCGCATCGTGCTGCTGGTCGGCCTCAACAAGCGGCCCGACCGGCAGATCAACTACGGCAGCGGCAAGGACGTGAATTCGGAAACCATCGCCGACGCGAAGTGGCCTCTTCGCGTGCGCTGGCACGCGCGCAGCTACGTCGAGATCCAGGCCGGCACGCCTTGATCGCTCAGCGTGTCGCCGGAGCCTTGCCGTTCAGGGCGCCGAGCACGACGCCTTCGCAAGGCGCCAGCTCCAGCGGCCCCTCCATCGACTCGGCGCGCGCAGGATCGGTCGATGCCAGCACGATTGCCTGGCGCGGCATCAACGCCGGCGAGATCGTTGCCGGGGTGGCGCCGAAGTTCAACAGCACCACCAGCCGCCGTCCTTCGAAGCTGCGCGCATAGGCCAGCACCTCGCCGTCGGCATCGAGCGCTTCGTAGTTGCCCCGGTTCAGCGCAGGCTGCGCGCGGCGCAGCGCGATGAGGCGCCGGTAGAGCGCCAGCATCGATCCCGCGTCCTGCGACTGCGCTTCCACGTTGCGCGTGGGCCAGTCGGCCGCCAGGCGCAGCCACGGGGTACCGGTCGTGAAGCCCGCATGCGCTGCGGCGCTCCACTGCATGGGTGTTCGCTCCGGGTCGCGCCCCAGGCCCATGCCGGGCTTGTTCTTCTCGAACGGGTCCTGCACTTCATCGGCGGGAATGGGGACGTCGGCCATGCCGATCTCGTCGCCGTAGTAGAGCGTCGGCGTGCCGCGCAGCGTGAACAGCAGCATGGCCGCGAGCCGTGCCATCTGCGGCCCGACGCGGCTCGCGATGCGCGACCTGTCGTGGTTGCCCAGCACCCAGTTCGGCTGGGCGCCGGCGGGCAAGGCGGCTTCGTAGTCGCGCACAAGGCGGTCGATGCGCGCCGCCTGCCACTCGGTCGCGATCAGCTGGAAATTGAAGGGCAGCTGCACGCCTTCGAGCACACCTTCGGTGTTGAGTCCGTAGTAGGCGACCAGGCGCGCGAGCGGCAGGTAGAGCTCGCCGATCAGCACGCGCGACGAGCGTGCGTCGCTGAACTCGTCGACCACGCGGCGCATCTCGGCCACGATCGGCTGCACCTCCGGCAGGTCGGTGTTGTAGAGCATCTGCCAGCGAAAGAAGGGGTCCTGGCCTTCGATGAAATCCGGGTTCGGCGGGTTGTCGCGGAATTGCGCGTCCTTGATGATCTGGGAGAGCACGTCGACGCGGAACCCGTCGACGCCGCGCCGAAGCCAGAAGCGCAGCACCTCGTACATCGCGGCCCGCACCTCGGGGTTGCGCCAGTTGAGGTCGGGCTGCTCCTTCAGGAACGAATGGGCGTAGTACTGGCCGGTGGCCGGATCGAAGGCCCAGGCCGGGCCGCCGAAGTTGCTGAGCCAGTTGTTGGGCGGCCCACCGCCCGGAGCCGGGTCGCGCCAGATGTACCAGTCGCGCCGCGGATCGCTGCGCGCGCTGCGGCTCTGCACGAACCACGGATGGCGGTCCGAGGTGTGGTTGGGCACGAAGTCCAGGATGATCCTGAGCTCTCTCGCGTGCGCCTCCTGCACCAGCGCATCGAAGCCCTCCAGCGTGCCGAAGCGCGGATCGATGCCGCAAAAGTCGGAGATGTCGTAGCCGAAGTCGGCCATCGGCGAGGGATAGATCGGCGAGATCCAGACGGCATCGACACCGAGCGAGACCAGATGGTCCAGCCGCGCGCGGATTCCATCCAG
This sequence comes from Variovorax sp. 01N425, assembly GCF_056399465.1. NCBI lineage: Bacteria > Pseudomonadati > Pseudomonadota > Betaproteobacteria > Burkholderiales > Comamonadaceae > Variovorax > Variovorax sp. 01N425. The sequence goes on from NZ_JBFTRJ010000005.1 coordinate 218,230, forward strand.
GTCTCCGATGCCGTCGCCGTTGCTGTCCTGGAACGAACGCGGATAGACCTGATAGACGATTCCGCACTTCCACCAGTCGTCGGCTGACATCTTGATCCTCTCATGGCCGGTTTCGAGAGGAGCCATTGTCTCCAGAAAGCGTCGTGGCCGGCCGAAGTCGGCCCAAAAGCCGCCGTCCTTCCGCTGCAATGATGTTGCGGTTGCCGCATGGGAGGGCAGGCTCGGGTTGCCGCTGGCACGACGGTGCGGTAGCCTCCCGGCTTCAATACAGCCAGGAGTCTCCCGATGTCCAGCCGCTTGCTTCTTTCCACTGGCGCCGCCGTCGCAGCCACCGCACTGATCATCGGTTGCGGTGCCATGCGTTCATCGAGCGGCAACCCCATGAGCTTCTTCATCACCAGCGCCAACCCCGGCAAGGGCGGCGACCTCGGAGGCTTGGCCGGAGCCGACCGCTTCTGCCAGTCGCTGGCCACGAGTGCAGGGGCGGGCAACAAAACGTGGCGCGCCTATCTGAGCACCACTGCCGCGAACGGCCAGCCGGCCGTCAATGCGCGCGACCGTATCGGCACCGGTCCCTGGACCAATGCCAAGGGAGTGGTCGTCGCCACCAGCGTGGCCGACCTGCACAGCGCCAACGCCAAGGTCGGCAAGGACACTTCGCTGACCGAGAAGGGCGAGGTTGTCTCCGGCTTCGGCGATCCGGTCAACCGCCACGACATCCTCACCGGCTCGCGCCCTGACGGCACCCTGGCCGCGCCCGATCCCGGCAAGGACACCACCTGCGGCAACTGGACCAAAAGCGACGGCGGCTCCGCCATCGTGGGCCATCACGACCACAAGGGCACCAATCCCGATCCGGTCGCCAATGCGTCGTGGAATTCTTCGCACGGTACGCGCGGCTGCAGCGTCGACCAACTCAAGATGAGCGGCAGCGCCGGGCTGATGTACTGCTTCGCGGCGAACTGACTTTGTCAGATGGGCGGGCGCTCACGACGCGCCCGCAATTCCGGGCAAAGGATATCCGCTTGAGATTCGAAGCGCTTCACGGACGCACCTACGTGATCCAGCACGAAGTCAACAAGGAGCGAGCTGCGAATGGCTGTCTTGGACACCGGCCCCTACTTCCACGGCACACGGGCGGACCTCCAGGTGGGCGACCTGCTCACCGCAGGCTTCCGCTCAAACTACGACGGCGACGTCGTCATGAACCACATCTACTTCACCGCCTGGCCAAAGGGTGCCGGGCTGGCCGCCGAAATGGCGAAGGGCGACGGCCGTCGACGCGTCTACGTCGTCGAGCCCACGGGCGCGTTCGAGGACGATCCCAACGTCACCGACAAGAAGTTTCCGGGTAATCCCACACGCTCGTACCGCAGCCGGGAGCCGCTTCGTATCGTCGGCGAACTCGACACGTGGGAACTGTTTGATGCGGAGTACATCCGGCAGCTCAGGGAGCGCGTACGCGCGGGCATGGGGGAGATCATTAACTAATCGCGCCTGCCAACAATCGTCACCTGACCCCAAGCGCGCTTTGGAGAAAGGGCAAAGCCCGCTTCGAACCAGGATGCCCGCTCAGCCTTCGGCTACAGTCGGCCAGCTACCCTTCGCCGGCCTCTCCAATCCTCTCGCCCGGACCTCCTATACAAGCGTTCAAAGTTCGATGCAATGGTCTGCCTGTTGTGACGGCGGGAGCCGCAGATGCGCTTCTTGTTTCATTGCATCTGAGCACCTTGGTCGACGGCGAACACCCAGCCATCCTGCGCATCGGCGGGATGCGGGACCTTGGCAACGAACGTCAGTCCCACGTGCAATGGATTGAAGAGATGGTTCTGGCCGAAGGTGACGAGCTGCACTTGACGCTGGCGAGTGTCGATGAAGCGACCTTGCCTACAGAAGATGTCGCCACCGATTCCGAAGAGCATCTCGCAGCACAGGCCGAGTATGAGATGGAACTGGCCGAGAATCCTCCTCAGCCCACGAAGCTGGAGCGCCAGCGCCCGAGCGCGTCACTCCAACTGGCTGTCGGTGCAGAGCCGCCCATTGTTGCCAGCTTCGGGGCCGACGGTGAGCTCCTTTCGCTGGGTGCCACCTGGAACAGCTGGCGTCCTGAACGTTTTTATCTCAGTCTTTCGAGTTGCTCCTGCGAGCAAGCCATTGCGAAGCAAGGTGGCAAGGATTGGTTCAAGGGCCACGTGACCCAAGGAGAGACTGTTGTCGTTCGCATCAACGGGTAAGGCATTTTGCATGTCGCGCTGGTTGTCGCTTCTCTACGGCCTTGCCGCAGTTGCAGGGCCTCTCAGCAGCGCAAGGGGTGGTCGTGGGCATCGAGCGCCGGGCAAGTTGGTATTCAAGCTTTGCGTACCCCCAGATGCGGGCGAACGGACAGGATGTTCGGCTGCGCATCCTTGATTGCGAATCTGAACTGCAACCTCTTTCGGGCGCCGCGACCATTGAAGTACTGTATGCCGGCAACGTGCTTTATGAAGCAACGCAAGCTGGCATCACGTTCTGCTCTCCACAGTCCAGTGGACCGCTTAACCCGGAGGAGACTCGCATGGGACTTCTAACCTTCAGCCTCAATGTCACGCTGGACGGGTGCATCGACCACCAGGAGGGAATCGCCGACGACGAGACGCACGCCTTCTTCACCCGTCTCATGGACGAAGGTGGGGCGATGCTCTGGGGCCGCGTCACCTACGAGATGATGGAGAGCTACTGGCCAGCGGTCGCCCGCGGCGATGTGGAGGCACCGCCGGCGGTGCGCGAATGGGCGGTCAAGCTGGAGGCCAAGCCGAAGTACGTCGTGTCGTCGACGCGAAAGGACTTTCCGTGGACCAACAGCCACCATATCGCGGGCGACTTGCGAGCGGGCGTGCAAAAGCTCAAGGACGCCACTCCGGCCGGCGTGCTCCTCGGTAGCGGCAAGCTCGCGACCGCGCTGGACCGGCTGGATCTGATCGACGAATACAAGTTTCTCGTTCACCCCAGGATCGCCGGCCACGGCCCGACCCTGTACCAGAGCGGGCTGCCCAACACGCGACGGCTCGAGCTGGTCTCGGCGAGGCCGCTCAGCAACGGCGCGGTCGCATTGCATTACCGGCGCCGACATGAAGGCTCCCAGTGATTGGGTGCACGTCCAGAGTACCTTCACGCAGAAGTACGGGCGCCCCGCGTTCGTCTGGCCCTCAATCTCCCTTGATACCTTGCACGCGGATCAACTCCGCCCAGCGTGTGTATTCGCTGCGGATCAGGCGACCGAGCACTTCGGGCGAGCCGCCCGCCGGGGTAATGCCCATGGCGACCATCCTGTCGCGCACCGCCGGTTGATTCAGCGCGTTGTTGAACGCGGTATTGAGCCGCCGGATCGCCGGCTCAGGCGTGCCCGCCGGGGCCGCGAAGGCGTACCACGGCTCGATGACGAAGCCGGCAAAACCCAGTTCTTCCATCGTCGGGACGTCCGGCAGATTGGCCGAGCGCGTCTTGCCCGTCACCGCCAGCGCACGCACCTTGCCCTGCTTGATGAAGGGCAGGATGGAAGGCTCGTTGTCGAAGAACACCGGGACCTGGCCGCCGATGAGGTCGGTGATGGCAGGCCCCGATCCCTTGTACGGCACATGCGTCAGCTCGATGCCCGCCATCTTCTTGAGCAACTCGGCGGCGAGGTGGTTGGACGCGCCCACGCCCGAAGACGCGTAGGCCATGGGCTGGCGCCTGGCCTGGTCGACCAGGTCCTTCACGCTGCGGATGCCCGCCTCGTTGTTGACGGTGAGCACATTGATCGATGCGCCCAGCAGGATCACCGGCGCCATGTCCTTGAACAGGTCGTAGCCGACGTTCTTGTACAGGCTCGGATTGATGGCGCAGCTGCCAATGCTGCACTGGACCAGCGTGTAGCCGTCGGCCGGCGCCTTCAGCGCCGACGCCGTTCCCACGCTGCCGGCGGCTCCGGCACGGTTGTCGACGATGACGGGCTGGCCCAGCTCCGCCGACGCCGCATTGGCAAGCAGGCGCCCGACCACGTCCGCGCTGCCGCCGGGCGGAACCGGGATGACCAGCTTCACCGGGTGGGCTGGATAAGTCTGTGCGGCAACAGGCCAGCCCGCAGCAGCGACAAGGCCGAACAGGACGGCGGCGAAGAAGCGGCGTTCCATGCTATTGCCAGCCGTCGACCAACTGCTTGAGCTGCGCCAGGTCCGCGTCCGGCAGCGGCCAAGTGCTGGGCGGCCGGGCCGCGCCGCAGTCGCGCCCGGCGTATTGCAGCGCCGCTTTCACCACGCTCACGTTCGAGCCGTTGCGCTCATGCGTGCGCAATTCCTCGAAGGCCGCGATGCCGCCGATCAATTCCATCGCCAGCTGGTGATCTCCCTTCGCGAGCGCGGCGTGAATGCGCACGGACAGGTCGGGCCGCACGTTGATCAGCCCCGAGGTGAAGCCGCGGGCACCCACCGCATACATCGGCGGGGCCCAGGGCTCGGCCAGTCCGCACACCCAGGCCAGGCCGCGATCGGCCACCTGCACCATGGCCTGCACCAGGCGCAAGGGCGTGGGCGACGCCCATTTCACGCCGATGACCTGCGGGATTCGGCACAGGGCTTCGATCACCGGCAGACCGATCGCGTCGTCACGCAGATAGAGCACGACAGGCAGGCCGTCCGCCGCGTCGGCAACCCGGCGCACATACGTGACCACACCGCTGGGGGCGACGAAAGGGTCCGTCAGCTGATGCACCATCAGGGCAGCGGCACCTGCCTGGCGTGAGGCGCGCGCCAGGGCGCAGGCGTCGTGGACGCTGCGCCCCACGCCACCCAGCAAGGGCACGCGGCCACGGACATGTTCCGCCGCGGCATGCACCATGCGCTCGGCCTCCGCCATGGTCAGGCCGAAGAACTCGCTGGTGTTGCCGTTGGCCACCAGCACATGGACGCCGGCCTCGATGGCGCGGTCGACGACGGGGCCCAGGCGATCGGGCGCGATGTGGTCCGCATCGTCGAAGGGCGTCACCAGGATGCCTGAGATGCCGTCCAGGGCGGTCCTGAGGGAAGCTGTTGATTCAGTCATGTTGTCGATCTCGTGTAGTCAATGGTGGCGAGGCTTGGCTCGACAGAGGAAAGACCGACAGGCGCAGGCTGCATGCCATCGCCTCGCCGGGCGCGAGCACCCGCCAGCCGGTGTCGGCGCGCGCCGCAGCCAGGTTGGCGGCGTCCGCGACATGCGAGACCGGTTCAACGCAGAAGTACGCTCCCGGACCCGGCCGATGCAGCACCAGGTGCTGCAGCGCGGCGCTGGCCAGCAGTTCGATGGCGGGACCATCGGCCGCCGCCATTCGCGCTTTTCCGTTCCATTCGCCGTAGTAGCGGGTGCATTCGACATCGGGCAAGGCCTTCGCCAACGCGTAGTCGTCCGCCGGACCGGTCGGCTGCGGCGTGCTCGCGAGGAATTCGGCGTCCGCCGGCCAGACGGTGCGCGCATCGAACTGCAGGCCGTGCGCGAACTGGGCCGGGAAATAGGGATGGAAGCCGCAACCGCCCGGCATCGGCTCCCGGTCCTCGTTGGTGACCCGCAAGCTCAGCGTGATGCCTGCGGCGTCGAGCTCCACCACCTGCTCGGCCCGAAAAGCCCATGGCCAGCCGTGGTCCCCCGGCACATGGACATAGGTCATGGTGGCGCGGTCCGCTGCGTGCCGCTCGAGGTGCCATGGACGCTGCTGGCTGACGCCATGCAGCGCGTGCCGTTCCCCCGGATGAAGCGGCAACTGCACCCTGCCCTGCGTGCCGGCGATGCGGCCATCGCGGATGCGGTTCGAAAACGGAACCAGGGGATAGCAGCCGGCCTTGGGCCACTGGGTGGATTCGAAACCGCCGGCGCGGACGGCGTCGTCGAGCGGCACCAGCCAGTCGATTCGTTCGCCCGCGGTTGCGCGGGAGCTGAGGCTGGTGACGCGTCCGCCGGCAGCCGGCGCCAGCGTCGCCGTCAGCGTTCCGCTGCACAGCGTGGTGTCGGGCGTCACGTTCAGATGCATCGCCATCCGCTCACGACTTCGAACTGCGGATGGTCACGTCAGGCCGCTGCAGCAGCGCCGGCGACAGCGCCAGGCCCAGGCCCGCGCCGGGCGGAACCGTCGCATGGCCGGCGCGGACATCGGGCAATTGCGTCACGAGCTCGCGATACCAGCCTCCCAGGTAAGCGCGCACCACTTCCTGCAGCACCACGTTGGTCGTGCTCATCGCCAGGTGGAGCGACGCCGCGAGCACGACCGGGCCGGTGCAGTCATGCGGCGCAACCGGTTTGTGAAAGGCCTTCGCCAGGGCCGCGATCTTTCTGGCTTCGGAGAGACCCCCGACCCAGCCCAGGTCCAGCATCACATAGTCCACCGCATTGTTCTTGAGCAGCTGGATGAATGGCTGAACGGTGGCCAGCGTCTCGCTGCCGCAGACCGGAATGCGGGTGCGCGAACGGAATTCGGCGATCGTGTCGAGGTTGGACATCTGGATCGGGTCCTCAACCCAATAGGGCTTGAACTCCTCGAGCGCCTGCGCGATCCGCACGGCCATCGGCAGGTTCCACATCGAATGGAGCTCCACCATGATGTCCATCTCGTAGCCGACAGCGCGCCGGATTTCGCGGAACGGCTCGAGCGCAGTGTCCAGGTCGCGGGCCGAAATCGACTGCCCGCCGCTGGCCTGGGCGAAGGGATCGAAGGGCCAGATCTTCATCGCCTTGTAGCCCTCGGACAGCAGGCTTTCGGCCAACGCCGCCGGGCGCTTGACGAATGCAACCTGGTCCTCGTAAGGCCCTTCGGGCGCGACGTCGGCGCTGGCCTGCGTCACCGAGCGACGCTGTGGGGCCTTGTTGTAGGTGTAGCCCGCGCAGGTGTTGTAGACCGGGACGCGTTCGCGCACGGCGCCGCCGAGCAACTGGTAGAGCGGCTGTTGCGTGACCTGGCCGAACAGATCCCACAGCGCGATGTCGACCGCCGAAGCGGCGCGCGTTTCGGCGCCGCTGCTGGCAAAGCCGATATAGCCGTACAGCAGGTGCTGGCTGTGGGCTTCGATGGCGAGCGGATCCTTTCCCAGCAGGTAGGGCGCGACCAGTTCATGGATCTGCGCCTGCACGGCCTGGGCGCCACGAAAGGTTTCCCCCAGGCCCACCAGGCCGGTGTCGGTGTGGATCTGCACCCACAGGATGTTGGGATAGGCGGCCGCGTGGACCGTATCGACTTGCGTGATCTTCATGGAGGGCGGCATCAGGCCGTTTTTGGATGTTCCTTGACGCGGCTGACCAGCTGCGTCGGGTTGACGAATTGCAGCGCGATCAGCAGCCAGGCCAGCGTGACCGCCATGTAGACCATCGCCATTGCATCGACCGACTGCGGCGCACGAACGCCCGCCGCGAAGACCGCGTAGTACAGGGCCACCACCAGCGTCTGCGAATCCGGGCCGGCCGTCAGGAAAGTCAGCTCGAACATGCCGATGGTGCGCACCAGCACCAGCAGGGAGGCCGCCAGAATGCCCGGCGCCAGCAGCGGCAACAGCACATGCCAGAACAGCTTGAAGGTGTTGGCGCCGAACACGCGGGCGGCGGATTCGAGGTTGGCATCGATCTGCTCGATGAACGGTGTCATCACCAGGATCATGAACGGCACGGCCGGAATCATGTTCGCCAGGATCACGCCGAAGATGGTGCCCGCGATGTGCGCCTGGTACATCACGGTCGCCAGCGGAATGCCGTAGGTGATCGGCGGGATCATCAGCGGCAGCAGGAACAGCCCCATCAGCAGGTTCTTGCCGCGGAAGTTGCGCCGCGCCAGCGCGTAGGCCGCCGGCACGCCGATCAGGATCGACAGGAACACGACGGCGGCGACCACCTCGATCGTGACCCACAGCACGCTGTCGAGCTGGAACTCCTGCCAGGCGGTCTGGTACCAGTTGAACGTGTAGCCATCAGGCAGCCAGGTGCCGAGCCAGCGGCGGGCCACCGAGCTGGTGCCGACCGCGGCCACCATGAGTGCGACATTGACGATGAAGAAGCCCATCACCAGTGCAACCAGTGACTTCCAGAGTTTCATCAGCAGGCGATGCGTATCCATGGTCAACCTTTGCCGCCGGAGACGGGGCCCCGATAGAACATCCCGCGCGCGCCCAGGACCGCGGCAACGACGAACAGCTGCACCACGCCCATCAGCATGGCGACGGCCGAAGCCATGGAATAGTCGTAGCGCTCGAAGGCGGCCTCGTACGCCGCGATCGAGATCACTCGGGTGGCACCGGCCGGCGACCCGAGCAGGACCGCCGACGGAAACACCGAGAAGGCCTGAACGAACGACAGCGCGAAGGCCATCGCCAGCCCCGGGACCAGCAGCGGCAGATAGATATGCCGGAACTGGTTCCACGGCGTTGCGCCCAGGGTCGAGGCAGCGCGTGGCAGGTTGGGGTCGATGCCGGTGATGTACGACAGCGTGAGCAGGAACGCGAACGGAAAACCCGAGATGACGAGCGAAATCAGGACGCCCCAGTAGTTGTGCGTCAGCCGGATCGGGCCTTCGTAGATGTGCAGCCACTGGAGCGACTGCGACAGCCAGCCCTTGGGGCCGAAGTAGCCGAGCATGCCCTCGGCGATCAGGACGGTGCCCAGCGTCAACGGAATGACCAGCAGCGTGGTGATCAATTTCTGGAAGCGGCTGCTGCGGCGCATCTGATAGGCGATCGGCAGCGCCGCGCCGACGTTGATCACGGTGGCGGGGATGGCCAGCTTGAGCGTGGTCCACACCGTGTCGCGCAGGTTGCCGGTGGTGAAGAACTGCATGTAGTTCGCCAGCCAGTTGCCTTCCATCGGATGGAACGACAGCTGCAAGCCGTAGAGGAACGGATAGACGAACAGCACCACCATGAAGAGCGTCGCCGGCACCAGCAGCAGCAGGGACCGGTCGAACGAAGACGGGCTGGCGCTGCTCATGGCACCATTCCCGCGGCTGCATCGACGGGATAGGCCAGCGCCTTGTCCGGCGCAATGGCCAGCATGACCGGATCGCCGACCCGCAGGCGCGCCGTCGTGCGCACGATCAGCTTGAGCCCGCCGGCCACCTCGACGTCGACGATGTTGTCGTGGCCGCAGTATTCGACATTGAGCACCCGGGCGGCAAAGCTGTTGTCCACCGGTGAAGAGACGACGTCGAATTCCTCGGGCCGGATCGCGAGCATCGCCTTGCCGCTGGCGAGTGGCTGCATCGCCCGCGCGTTGAGCGCCAGGCCGCTGCCGGCGAGCTGCACCGACGCGCCGCCCTCCGAGCGCACGTCCAGCTCCACCAGGTTGCGATAGCCCATGAAGCGGGCCACGTCCAGGTTGGCCGGCTCCGCGTAGATGCGCTGTGGCTCGGCAATCTGCTGTGCCACGCCGTCCTTCATGACGACGACGCGATCGGCCAGCGACAGCGCCTCATCCTGGTCGTGGGTGACATAGATCGTCGATCGTCCCAGTTCGCGATGAATGCGCCGGATCTCGGCGCGCATCTCCAGCCGCAACTTGGCGTCGAGATTCGACAAGGGCTCGTCCATCAACACCAGCGGCGGCTCGATGACGATCGCCCGGGCGATCGCGACCCGCTGCTGCTGTCCGCCGGACAACTGGCCGGGCAGCTTGTGCGCCTGCGAGTTCAGCTGCACCAGGTCCAGCGCCCGCTTCACGCGCTGCGCCGACTCGGCGGCTGGCACGCCGCGCATCGCCAGCCCGAACGCGACATTGCGCGCCACGCTCATGTGCGGAAAGAGCGCATAGTTCTGGAACACCATGCCAAAGCCCCGATTTTCAGGCGGCAGCACATCGATGCGGGTGTCGTCGAGCCAGATGCCTCCATCCGTCAAGGGCAGCAGCCCGGCCAGGCAATTGAGGGCCGTCGACTTGCCGCAGCCCGAGGGTCCAAGCAGCGCGATGAACTCGCCGCGCTTGACCGTCATGGTCAAGGCATTGAGCGCAGTGAAGCTTTGCACGCCCTTGCCCGCGGCAAAGCGGCGCGTGACGCCATCGAGGCGCAACTCGGAAAAGTCTGAAGTCATGGAGACACACAATCCTGGAAAAGAAGCAGCCTGCATGCGTCCGCATGGGCGCTTGCAGCATCGGTCGGGCGCGCAGTGCGCGCCGCGAATCACTTGGTCTTGCGGGTGCCGATGTCCTGGTCCCAGCGGCGGAATGCATCGACCATGGCCTTGGTCTCGAGCGGCACGGCATGAGGAAACTGGGCCAGCCACTTGTCGTAGTCAGGCCGTCCGAACTCCTTGATCACGTCCTGGCTGTCCTTGGGTGCCAGCGACAGCGGCACGTCCTTGACCGCCGGGCCCGGATAGAAGTAGCCCTTGTCATAGGTCATCGCCTGCTGCTGCGGCTTGAGCAGGAAAGCCATCAGGTCGAGAACCACCGCTTGCTTCTCCGGCGGGACGCCCTTGGGAATCACGATGTAGTGCGCATCGTTGACCCACGTCATGCCCTTGAAGGGCAGCACCTGGAAGTTCTTCGGCACGATGCCCAGCGCCCTGGGGTTGATGTCCCAACCCGTTACCGTCAGCGTCATGTCGCGCGAGCCTTCGCCCAGTTCCTTCATCACGGCTGCGGTTCCCGTGGGGTAGTACTCGATGCAGGCGTCGAGGTCCTTCAGGTAGGCCCAGGTTTTGTCCCAACCATTGATCGGGTCGGCAGGGTTCTTGTCTCCCAGCAGATAGGGCAACCCCATCAAGAAGGTGCGCCCCGGACCGGAGTTGGCGGGCCGTGCATAGATCAGCTTGTTGGGATTGGCCTTGCACCAGGCCAGCAGTTCCTGGGGCGTCGTCGGCGGCGTCTTGACCTTGTCGGGGTTGAACTCGACCAGCGGGCCGGCAGGCATGAAGACGATGGCCAGGCCGTGGTCCTTCGCCAGCGCTTGCATCTTGTAGGCGTTGGGAAGGTAGTTCTCCTGCAGCTTGGGGAACTTGGCCGCGTAGTCGGGGAACAACTTGACCCACAGGTTCATCTCGAGGCCGGCCGCGAGCGCATCGGTGCCGACAATGATCATGTCGATGTCACTGCGGCCCGCGTTCTGCATCGCCTTGATCTTGGCCGGGATCTCGGGCGCGGGCGCCTTGGTGAAAGTGAACTTGGAGACCAGCTTGGGGTTCTGCGCCTGGTAGGCCTCAAACGCCCCCTGCGTCAGCGCCAGGTTGCCGGCGGCGTCGATCACGTTGATCACCACCGGCGACTTTGGCATCTCCTGCGCCTGGACCAGGCCGATGCCGGCACAGCTCGCCGTCCCGAGAACGGCCGCAATGAGGGCGCGGCGATGCCGTGAGAGGGAAACTGGGCGCATTCGGAATCTCCTGATGGATGGGCTTGGCAGGCGGAATCTTGTAAGACAACTTTCGAGTTGTCATCCGGGTTTTCGCTGAGCCCCGCGGACACACGCCAACCTCTGGAAGAGCAAGGGTGCTGCGGGAGAGCCACTCGCTGTTCTCGTCAAGTTCGGAGGATTTGCTATAGTTGTCTGACAAAGATTCCCAGGGTATCGGTTCGATGGCGGAACACTTGCTAGACGTCAATGGCGGCACACTGCCCGACCAGATCTACGCCCGGATGGTCGAAGCCATCCTGCGCGGGGACTACGTCGACTCCAAAAAGCTGCCGACGGAAAGCGAACTGGCCTCGCAATTCGGAGTCTCGCGGCCGACCGTCCGGGAGGCACTGTCGAGGCTGCGATCGGACGGGATCATCGAGTCCCGCCGCGGCTCCGGCAGCCAGGTCGTGCGGGCCCCCGGGACACCGGCATCCAGCATGCCCCCCATCAGGAACTATTCGGACATCGAGCGGTATTACGCCTACCGCACAGTTGTTGAATCGGGGGCGGCGGCCGCCGCGGCGGAGTTCCGCACTGCCGACGACCTGACGACGATCAGAGCCTGCCTGGAAGCGCAGACCCTGGCCATGGAGAGTGGAAACAAAGGCATCGAAGACGACGTCCGCTTCCACAGGGCGATCGCGAGGGCCTCGCACAACCAGTTCTTCGTGGCCGCCGTCGAAACGAGTGTCGCGCCCATCAGGCAATTCATGGAACTGGCGCGCAGCGTGCGATCGAAGATGACCGTCGAGCGTGTCCGGCTGGTCCAGATGGAGCACCAGCAGATCCTCGACGCCATCGAGAAACGATCCCCGGCCGACGCCGCCGAGGCAACACGGCTCCATATCCTCAACGCCAAGCGACGGATCTTCGACGCAGCGAAATTGCGGTAGAGCGCGACGGCCCGGCCGCCCACAAGGTTTGCTCCATCCCTACCCGCGCGACAGCTATGCAGCGATTGCCGACATCCGAAGGGCTCGTGCGAATGGGTACTATCGGCCGAGGCTGTGTGGAAACGCCCTCGTCGCGCTAGTATGCCGAACTCTGGTGCTGGCGATGCCTGGTGGGGCTCAATAGACAGCCAGTAGGCCGGCTATCGAGAATGACAGCGTTTGATGTGTGCTGAGGCGCCGCATGTCGGCAAGGCTGCGTTTGAGAGGCTCACGCCCCCACCAGATGCATCGCCTTCATCGTCTTCGCCATCCCCAGGATTCGCATCACCCGCTTGAGGTTGTACGCCAACACGTGCAGGCTCATCTCGGTGCTGACGTGCGCCAGCGTCTTCGTCAGGAAGTGGGTGGACCCCATCCAGTGCTTCAGCGTACCGAAGACGTGCTCCACAGTGCGTCGTCGCAAGGTCATGGCGTCAGATTTCCTGTCCATCCGCTGCTGGACGCGCTCCAGAACCTCTTCGTGTTCCCATCGACGGATGCGCCGGTAGTCGCTGGTCGTGCACTCATCTTTCATGGCGCAACGAGGGCAAGCACTGGTCCAGTAGACACGTGCGTTGAGACCGTTCCTCTCGACCGTGTTGAACCGATAGATGGCGCGTTCGCCTGCTGGGCACTGATACTGGTCGTCCCTGGCGATGTAGATGAAGTCGCTCTTGTCGAAGCGCCCCTGGGCCTTGGCGCCCGAGGTCATCGGCTTGGGCACGTAAGTGGCGATTCCCGCGTCTTCACAGGCCTTGAGCTCCGTGCCGTTGAAGTACCCACGGTCAGCCAGCGCTTGCAGCTTGTCTTTTCCCATTGCATCGCGTGCCGCCATGGCCATCTTGCTCAGCTGCGAGCGGTCGTTACCGATGTTGGTGACCTCGTGCGTCACGATCAAATGGTGTTTGGCATCGACGGCCGCCTGCACGTTGTAGCCCACCAGGCCCGAGCCCTTGGCCTGCGAATTCATCGAGCGTGAATCGGGATCGGTGGTGGAGCGCTGGCCGTCCGGTTCGTGCTTCAGTTGCTCCTTGGTCTCGTCGAGCTGGCGCATCTGTTCGCGCAGCTTCTTGATCTTGTCCTGCAGCCGCTCGGTCTTGGCCTCGACCTCCGCGGGCTGCGTACGGTCGGCGGTTTCCAGCGCGTCGAGGTAGCGCTGGATGCTTTGCTCGATCTGCCGCTGGCGCGCATCGATCTTGGCCGGCGTGACGTTGCGATCCCGGCTGTTGACCGCTTTGAACTTGCTGCCATCGATGGCCACGATGGCCTGCGTGAACAGCTTGAGCTCCCGGCACATGCCGACAAAGCGCTTGCAGGCGTTGCGGATGCCCGCCCCGTTGTCGTGACGGAAGTCGGCGATGGTCTTGAAGTCCGGCGCCAGTCTGCCGGTGAGCCACATCAACTCGACGTTGCGCTGGGCCTCGCGCTCAAGGCGGCGGCTGGACTGGATGCGGTTCAGGTAGCCGTAGATGTAGAGCTTGAGAAGCACCGCCGGGTGGTACGCAGGCCGACCGGTGGCAGCTGGGGAAGTGCCTATGAAACCGAGTGCCTGAAGATCCAGTTCCTCGACGAAGGCGTCGACTACTCGCACCGGGTTGTCTTCGCCGATATAGTCATCAAGACATTCCGGCAACAGCGCGACCTGCTGCCGGTCTTCGCCTTCGATGAATCTCTTCATGGGGCACCTCGCTTGAAACGGGTGCACCCATTTTATTTTTTGACGGGCGGGACTGGAAGTCTTTTCACACAGCCTCGGCCAAGAGCGGCCGCTCACGGCAGTCTCAACCGATGAGGCCTTTGAGTAAGAAAGCTTCAATCGACGGCGAAAGCCGGTCAACCTCCCCATCGCTCCCTTCGGGCTCCGAAACAACCTCGCCAGTTGCTCGGTCGATGCCGAAGGGTTGCCCGGTGCCATCCGACCCGATGATGAAGAAACTGGCTTTCCACCCGTTGTCGGCCGACCTGTCTCGAAAATGCTTTCGATGCGATTTCGCAAGCTGTTCGACGCCATCGACCCATTCGCCTCCGACGACTCCACCGCCACATGCGGCGAGGAACCAGCGAAAGTCTTCTGGAATTGCGCCGAACTCCTTCTCGAAGGTGTTGAGAGCGTCTTCGGTGGCAGGCACAGATCGAATCTCCTCGGGCCGAGCCGACCAGAGCTTCAGAATGAGCGAACGGGACGTGGGATGCATCATGCCGAAGCTACCATGACGCAATTCGGCCAACTGCAATCGTTCAACTGCGAAGCACAATCGTGTCCAAAGCGGACACCCGCTGTATGCGGCTAACGAGGAGGAATCTTGGGAGTCAGCCTGTTTGTCGAGCGGCCCGGCCGCGCCAATGCCATTTCCTTGGAGGAATGGGGGAAGCTCGTCGCCGACGAGCCGGACCTACGGCTTCGCGCTGAGCCGTATGCCGCCATCAACCCTAAGACCGGTGAACAGGTTCTTCTTCCGGTTGGCGATGCAGACTCAGAGATGCACAGCGGAATGCAATGGCATCCGTTTCTTCGCTTCGCTCGAGGCAAGTTGGTCATGGAGTATCAGCCCGAGTTTGCGAATCCGGACAATGAGCTTCGGCTACGGATCGCCTCGATTTCAAGGGCACTCGGCGCTCAGATCACAACTGACGTTGATGATGAGCCCTTGAACTGGTCGCAAAGCGAATAGGTCGGGACGCGGCCAGGAGCGACCTCTCGCGATCGCCACCAACAAGTGAAGAGCCCAGTCAACAAGGTTTAGATGAGCGCGATTCAACATGAGCGGGCGTTGGCCCTGCTTGAAGCACCCGAGAATTACCCCGGTCTAGCACCGAGAAAAGGGATCGCGCTACTGCGCGTTTGGGTGTATCCCTCGTTTAGGCCATGCGTCGCATGGTCCATCCTCGAAAGCGGCAAAAGCTTCTTCGTCCGTCGGGTCGTGTGGGAGCAAGTCCCGACTGTTGATTCTCAGCCAATCACTTTCGGTGCGGAATCACCAGTGGTCGAAGAGAGCTTCAGCGGTCTGTTATCCGAGCTTCGGACAATGCAACTCTCGCCTTTTGCGTTGGCTTCAACTATCGGAATCGATGGCACCTCCTACGGAGTTGAGGTTGGCGGCTTTGGAAAATCTGGGCTCATGAGCTGGTGGGGCAAGCCGCCGGTTGGGTGGGCACCGCTTGAAGCTTGGCACGCACGCGCCATAAAACAACTTGAGTCTCTGCTCCCGTCCAGCACGAGTGAGCTACCTACCTCTGAGTGACCGCTTCGGAGCACGGCGTATGACTGCGGTGGGCCCAAACCGGCTGTACGGATTTCTCCAAAGCTGACCTTCAAATTGGCGCGATGCAAGCGGGCTCTGGCCGCGACCGGTGACGGCGGCAGGGGCCTACGGTTGCTCCCCAGCCGTCGGGTCTCCCAGCCACCAGCGCATGGTGCGCGCGGCAGCAATCTCTCCGTCACTCAAGCCCTCAGTCGCTTGCACAGATGCGAGCGCATCGATTGCCGCCTGCTTCCCAAGCACTCGGGCGAAATACTGGGGAAGTTGCTCGACGCTGAGGTCGTAGCTCGGCAGGGACGCTCGTATGCATTCGACCAAGTCAATTTCCTTGGTCGGCTCTGCTGTATCGAGCAATCTGCCGGCCAGCTCCTGCCGCTGAGACCGCAACTCTTTGGGTGCACTCTCGACGAAGACCGCGAACAGGCCTGCAAAAACCTCAGCGGGTGCACAGCGGCCCAGCCGCGACCGGAGAAAAGCGAGTTGCTGCGGGTTGTCCGCTCCGAAGCGGTCTGCCGACTGGAGCACGGCGGCAAGAACCTCATCACGTTTCATTGGCCGTCCTTCAACTTCTGGTTATGGCCGCAACTAGCCCTCGCCGCCGGCCTCAATAATCTCTGGGCCAAATCGACCGAGCTCGGTGCGCTGATTGTCAGTGAACGTCCTTTTCGCCAGCACCAGCGACTGCAAGCCCTGAATGCCTGCCAATGCCGCGAGCGTCGCAACCGAGAGTCGAGAGGCGTCGAGCGCAATTTGCTGCACTCCGCGCAACCCGCAAAGCGCGATGGCCTTGTCGTCCTCTAGGGGTACATCCATCAGCGTGACTGAAAACACCTCGGCATCCCACACGTAGCCACCACCAAGCGCCTCGACATGGTCGAGAAGCCCTTGATTGATTCGGCACTCTTCAGCGGTCATTTTCCGGTCCTGTGGTGAACAAGTAGCACTCGTCCGGAGAGCTGGGCGTCCGCGACGAACTTCCGCTATTGGCCGATAGTACCCATTCGCACGAGCCCTTCGGATGTCGGCAATCGCTGCATAGCCGTCATCAGCAGACCAATGTCGAACGCTCGCAACGGGTCGACTGTGTAATTCACAGACTAACGCAGTAGACATTTGGTCAGCGTTGACCAGGCGTCAAGCAAATTAGGGTTAGCTGAAATCGCGCAGCGACGGAGGCTCTAGTTGCTATCGAGCGGCAGCGGCCAGAGTGGCTGAACTCCTGTCTGTCTTCGGTTAGTAGGCACCCATGTAGTCGCGCTTACCGATCTCAATACCGTTGTGGCGCAAGATGGCATAGGTGGTGGTCACGTGGAAGAAAAACTGCGGCAGTCCATAGTGCAGAAGATATGCGCCTGCGGTCAGCTTCTTTTCCTTGGGGGTGCCGGGGCGCAATACGATGTCGCGGCTCTCGCTTGAATCAAATTGCTCAGACTTGAAGGAGCCGATATGGGCCAAAGCTTTGGCGATCAACGCTTGCAGGTCGGCGAAGCTGACCTCAGTGTCGGGCCAGGACGGCACCTCGGCACCAGCCAGGCGGGAGGCAATGCCCTTGGAGAAGTCTGCGGCGATCTGTACCTGACGCACCAGCGGAAACATGTCAGGGAACAGCCGCGCCTGCAGCAGCGCATCTGGATCGATATTTTTCTGCGTCGCGTGGTCTTCGGCCTTCTTGAGCACGTCGGACAGGGCGCGCAGCATCTGCTGCATCACGGGAACGGAGGCGTTGTACAGCGGGCTGGTCATAGTGAGTTCACTTCTAAAATTGGGCACGATGGCCGGAGTTGGCGTGGCAGAGGCCCTGCCGACCATGTAAGGCTAACAGCACAGGGCGAACTGAATCGCCCCGGCTTTTGTGGCCAGCTTTTCTTCCACTGGTAGTCGGAGCAGCCGCGTTGAAGGGCAGCTCACTGGCAAGAAGCGGACGTCAATAGCAGACGCACGACAGACCGCGATCGGGCAGAAGCGGTCCTTTGGTCCAGCCTTGGGCCTCAGGAACGCGGCAACGCGCCGATCTGCTGCATCAGTCCGAGCAGGTCCGGTTGCCCCACTTCGGAGACGATCTTCCCGGTCGAGAATCGATAGATGTTCAGCGCTTGCACGGCAATCGTCTTGCCTGTGGGAGGCACGCCGAAAAAAGCTCCGCGATGCGTCCCACGCATCGTGAATCGCGCAGCGATGACATCACCTTCGATGACGGTTTCCTCAAGAGTCCATTGAACGTCGGGGAATCCGCCGCGCATCATCCCGATGATCTCCAGGTAGCCTTGTGGCCCGTGCACGGGTTCGGCGCGCCCAGGAACTTGAAACACGGCGTCCGGAGAAACCAACTCTGTGGCGAGCCGCGGGTCCGCTGTGTTGATGAACTCCACGAAGCGAGTCATGAACTGTCGGTTTGTGGTTTGCATCTGTCGCCTCGGAATGTCTATCAGGATGGGACGCGGGGCTTGGTGGCCGCCCGGTGCCCGCGTACCCATATTGTTCGAGTTGCCGGCGTGTTCGACACGATCAAAGTCGGTTGCTGAATGGTGAATATCGGACAGAATGGGTCGATGCCGCGCGGAACGAGACCCATCGATATCGAGCAGGTCCAATATCGGCCCTCGGCCGAGAGCACACTGGATCTCGAGGTCTTCTCTATGTCGGACTTAAGACGAAGGGTGCCCCAAGCCCACCTCCAGCGTCACCACCGCTACGACTTCCACATGTTCGTGCACGTCAGACGCGGGAAATGCCGCGCCGTGGTGGACTTCAGGCACATCGAGTGTGGCGCGGGATCGCTGCTGACCATCCGGCCCGGACAGGTTCACCGCTTCGGCCCGGGAAGCCGCTGGGACGCGAACCTCCTGCTGTTCAGACCCGAACTGCTGCAGGCTTCGCAAGGCGAGGAACGCCTTCAGATGCCTGAACTGATCGATGCGCTTCCTGGCCATCTGCGCCTCGATCGGTCGACGGGTCGGTTCTTGGCCGACACGCTCGCGCGGCTCGAGGAGGAGTGCGCGCTCGAAGCCCGGCAACCGCTGCTGAACTGGCTGCTCCAGAGTGAACTGGCAACGCTGGTGATGCGGCTGCACATCTTTCACACCGAGCAACAGCCGCCCGCTGGAGCATCGGCCGACGCGCCGGAGCGCTTTCGTCTTTTCAAACGGCTTTTGGACGCGAAGGTGCATCAGTGGCATCACGTTTCGCGCTATGCACATGCCATGGGATGTTCCGAGAAGACTCTTACTCGCGTCTGCAGTGCGGTGGCTGGCGTCGGTGCGAAGGCCTTTATTGCCTCGCGCCTTGCGCTGGAAGCCAAGCGCCTGCTCGTACATACGGAGATGCCGATTTCCGCCGTCGCGCAGCGGCTTGGCTTTGACGAAGCGACCAACTTCACCAAGTTCTTTCGCAGCATTGAAGGATGCACGCCAGGCGACTTCCGCCGTCGGTTCGATGTCTCGTTGTAGCCGCGATACCCGTCGACTCGGATCGGGCGTTGCATTCGATCTCGCGCACGGGCTACTGGGCTCTTGGCGTTCGAGCCGACGCATGGTGCCGCCGTTCAATGGTCGGCGTCACACGCCGCCTCGGTACAGCGCGAGCGGCTGGCGCGATGCTATTCCTCGTCACGCACCTGGTATTGGCTCACCAGCGCCTGCTGGACCGCCGGCGGCACCGCTTCGTAGTGCGACAGCGCGATGGTGTAGCGGCCCTGGCCGCTGGTCATTGCATTGAGCCGCGACTGGTAGCTGGCGAGTTCGGCCTCGGGCACCTGCCCGCCGATGGCCACGGTGCCGCCTCCCTGGCCCGAGGTGCCGGTGACCAGGCCGCGCCGAGCCGACAGGTCGCTCGTGACGTCGCCCACGGCATGCTCGGGCACGGCGATCTCGATCTGCACGATCGGCTCGAGCACCACCGGCCGGGCCTCGCGGATCGCGGCCATGAAGGCCTTGCGGCCGGCGGTCGCAAAGGCGATGTCCTTGCTGTCGACGCTGTGGTGCTTGCCGTCGTACACCACCACGCGCACGTCGACCACGGGGTAGCCTGCGATCGCGCCGTACGCCAGCACCTCGCGCACGCCCTTCTCCACCGCGGGAATGAACTGGCCCGGGATCGCGCCGCCCCTGACCTCGTCCCCAAACTGGAAACCCGCGCCGCGCGCGAGGGGCTCGATGCGCAGGAAGACCTCGGCGAACTGGCCGGCGCCGCCGGTCTGCTTCTTGTGGCGGTGGTGGCCCTCGGCCGGCGCGCTCACGGTCTCGCGGTAGGCGATGCGCGGCGGCCGCGTCTGGACCTCGAAGCGGTACACCTCGCGCAGGCGCTCGAGCACGATGCGCAGGTGCAGCTCGCCAAGCCCGTAGAGCACCGTCTCGTTGGTCGCGGCCACATGCTCGATGCGCAGGCACGGGTCCTCGGCCGCGAGCTTGCCGAGGATCTCCCAGGCGCGCTGCTCGTCGCCATGTCGCTTGGGCTCCACGGCCAGGCCGTGCACCGGCACCGGAAACGGCAGCGGCGCGAGGTGCACGTGGGCGTCCTCCGCAGCGTCGTGCAGCACGGCATCGAAATGGATCTCCTCGACCTTGGCCACCGCCACGATGTCGCCGGGCACCGCGTGCGGCACCTCGACATGGTCCTTGCCCTGGAGCATGAACAGGTGCCCCACCTTGAAGGGCTTGCGTCCGTCGCCGATGTAGAGCTGGCTGTCGCGCGTGACCGTGCCCTGGTGCACGCGGAAGATGCCCAGCTTGCCGACATAGGGGTCGACCGTGACCTTGAACACATGCGCCAGCACGTGCAGCGACGGGTCGGGGCTGGCCTCCATGGGCCTGGCCTCTGCGCCCTCGCCAACGATGAAGTCCGGCGGGTTGGCTTCGGTCGGGTCGGGCAGCAGCTTGACGATCACGTCCAGCAGCTCGGCCACGCCGGCGCCGCTGCGCGACGAGACGAAGCACACCGGGATCAGGTGGCCTTCGCGCAGTGCCTGTTCGAGCGGCGCGTGCAGCTCGGCCGGGTCCACGTCGCCCTCCTCGAGGTAGCGGTCGACGAAGGCCGCGTCGACCTCGACCACCTGCTCCACCAGTGCGCGGTGCGCCGCCTCGACCGGGCCGAAGTCGGACTGTCCGAAGCGGTTGAAGAAGCAGTCCACCACCTGACGGCCGACCCCGTCGGGCAGGTTCAGCGGCAGGCATTCGCGGCCGAAGGTGGCCTGGATGTCGGCCAGCAGGCCCGCCAGCGAAACACCCTGCGAGTCGATCTTGTTGACGATGATCATGCGCGCCAGGTGGCGCGAGGCCGCGTATTCCATCATGCGCACCGTCATCGGCTCGATGCCGGTCGCGGCATTGATGACCACTGCCGCCGTCTCGACCGCCTCCAGCGCCGGCAGGCTCTGGCCGAGGAAGTCGGGCCCGCCGGGCGTGTCGATCAGGTGGATGCGCGTGCCGCCGTGCGTGAGGTGCATCACCGATGCGTTGAGCGAGTGCTGCATGCGGCGCTCGAGCGGGTCGTGATCGCTGACGGTGCTGCCGCGCTCGATGCTGCCGCACGCCGCGATGGCGCCCGCCTTGTGCAGCAGGTTCTCGGCCAGCGAGCTCTTGCCGGCGGCTGCGGCGCCCACCAGCGCCAACGTTCGCACGGCCTGCATTTCGGCCGCAAGGCCGTTCGATCGGCTTGGCATGGCATGCACTCCTTACGCGCCCGCAAGGCCGGCCCGGCGGCCCGCCAGGGCTCGGGTGCTGCGCGTGGGCGCCGGGCCAGCGTACGGGATTGGCCGTGCCGGCGCAAGCGGGTGGCTGCCCCAGGACCTACTTCGAACGCCCGTCGAAATGCTGCACCGGCACCGCTTCCAGGTCGATGCCCTCGAGGCTGCGGATGTTGATGGCCGCCATCCTGTTGCCCTTGGGATCGGTGCCCTCGCCAAAGACATGAATGCCGCAGACCGCGCAGAAGCGATGCGAGATCAGGTGCTTGTTGAACATGTAGGTGCTGATGTCCTCGGGCTGCGTCTTCAGCCTGAGCCGGTCGTGCGGCACGAACCACAGCAGCGATCCCCTGCGCTGGCACATCGAGCAGTTGCATGACATCGCCCCCTGGATGTCGCCCTCGACCTCGAAGGCGATCCGGCCACAGTGGCAGCTGCCTTGGTAATTCGTCGTCATCGGTCCTCCGAACAGAAGTTGTGCGGGCCGCAGTTTAGGCCGCGGCTGTCGAAGACGGAACGCTCATTGCGAAGGCTGCCGCGCTCGGCCGTGGCCGGGCCCTGGGGATCCGGCCGACCGATCAATCCTCCGACTTGTATGCCGCCAGGAACGCGTCGGAAGACACCTGATCGGCCAGGGCCCGGAGGTTCGCCGCCGAGGCAGGGCCCAGCACGGCCTCCACGCGGTCGTTTGCCGCGGCCCAGCGCCACACCGCTTCGGACAACTTGGCCTTGCCAAGCGGCGTGAGCACGCCGTGCTTGGTGCGCCGGTCCTTGGCGTCCGCACGCAGCTCGACGAAGCCGTCGCGCACCAGTGGCCTGAGCGCGTGGGTCAGCGCCGACAGCTGGATGGCGAGCCGGGTCGCGAGGTCCTGCAGCGTCGGCCCTTGCGGGGCGGCAACCGTGAGCTTGTCTATTTCCGCGATGAGCGCGAGCTGCGTGGCCTTGAGGTCCAGCGGCGCCAGCGCTTCGTCATACAGCTGGCCCAGCCGGCGGGCGGCCAGGCGCAGCGCCGTGTTCGTGCAGACGCGGCCACCCAGGACATCCTGATCCGCGGCCGGCTTGTCCAGGCTGCACTTCGCGTCGACGGCTTTGGTTTTTATTCCCATGTTTTGAAAATGGTTGAGTGCTGCACCAACGGCAGCCGGTGGCGGATCGCTTCTACATTTGAGCCCTCAACTTTTTTGGTTGAGCCCTCAAATTTTATTCGAAAGCCATCCATGACACATCCCAGCTCCAGGAAAGTCGCTCTTGTCACCGGGGCTTCCTCCGGCATCGGCGCCGTCTATGCGGACCGCCTCGCCGCGCGCGGCTATGACCTCATTCTTGTCGCCCGGCGCGCCGACCGCCTCGAAGCCCTCTGCGCACAGGTCTCGAAGGCGCACGGCATCAAGGCCGAGCCGGTCGTTGCCGACCTGACCCAGGACGAGGACCTGGCGCGGATCGAGACGATCCTGTCCACCCGCGCCGACCTGCACGTGCTGGTGAACAACGCCGGCATTGCGCGGCTGGGACCCGTGGCACAGAGGTCCGCCGGCGACGCACTGTCGCAGATCGCCCTCAATATCACGGCGCTGACGCGCCTGACCCAGGCGGTGGTGCCCGCCTTCATCGCCAGAAACGACGGGGTGATCATCAACATCGCTTCGGTGCTGGGCATCCACGCGCTGCCCATCAGCGCCGTCTACAGCGGCACCAAGGCCTTCGTACTGCAATACAGCCGGGGCCTGCAGGAAGAGCTGGCCGGCACTGGCGTGAAGGTCCAACTGGTCCTGCCGGCCTCGACGGCCACCGAGATCTGGGACCTGTCGGGCGTGCCGCTGGCGGCCCTCAACAAGGACGCCTTGATGACCACCGAACACATGGTCGATGCGGCGCTCGCGGGATGGGACCAGGGCGAAGCGGTCACGTGGCCGTCGGTCGCCGATGCAACGCTGTGGGACAAGTACGAAGCGGCGCGCTCCGCATTGTTTGCCGCCACCCAGGTGGGAACGCCGGCCCCGCGCTACCGGATCGGCTGAGCCGCTGCGGGCCAAGGCCATCCCCCTCCTTTCTTCTCACTCCCCTTTTCTTCAGGACAGTCCATGCTTTTCGACGCCTTCTCCCTGCGCGCCACCCCGCTCAAGAACCGTGCCGTGATGTCGCCGCTCACCCGCAGCCGCGCGGCCGAGAACAACACGCCCAACAGCCTGATGGCCACCTACTACGCCCAGCGCGCGGGCGCCGGGCTCATCATCACCGAAGGCACCTCGCCCTCGCCCAACGGCCTGGGCTACGCGCGGATTCCCGGCCTGTTCAATGGCGCCCAGGTGCAAGGCTGGAAGCTCGTGACCGACGCAGTGCATGCCAAGGGCGGCAGGATCGTCGTGCAGCTCATGCACACCGGCCGCGTGGCCCACTCGGACAACCTGCCGGCCGGCGCCGAAGTGCTGAGCTCCTCATCGGAAACATGCCCCGGCCAGATGTGGACGGATACGCAAGGCAACCAGCCGCACACGCCGCCGCGCGCCATGACCGAGGCCGACATCCAGGTGGCGATCGGCGAATACGCCACGGCCGCGCGCCTTGCCATCGAGGCCGGCTTCGACGGCATCGAACTGCACGCGGCCAATGGCTACTTTCTCGAGCAGTTCCTGAACGCCAACGTCAACCGCCGCACCGATGGTTACGGCGGCACGGCCGAAGGGCGCAACCGGCTGGTGCTCGAGGTCGCGCGTGCGGCCGTGAAGGAAATCGGCGCGGAGCGCGTGGGCATCCGCCTGTCGCCGCACGGCGTGCTCAATGGCACCGGCGCGTTCGAAGGCGTGGACGAACAGTACCTGGCGCTGGTGAAGCAGCTCTCCGCACTCGGCCTCATGTACGTCCACGTGCTCGACCATTCGGCCCTGGGCACCCCGCCCGTCCCGGCCAAGCTGAAGACCGACCTCAGGGCCGCGTTCGACGGCCCCTTCATCCTTGCCGGCGGACTCGACAAGGCCAGCGCACTGCAGGCCCTGAGCGAAGGCCGCGCGGACCTGACGGCCATGGGCAGGGCCTTCATCGCCAACCCCGACCTGGTCGACCGCATGCGCCAGGACGCGCCGCTGAACGCGCCTGCGCCGGAGACGTTCTACACGCCCGGTGCCAAGGGCTACACGGACTATCCGACGCTCGCGGGCTAAGGCTCGCGGTTATGTGCACCCCGCTTCCACTCCAGCGGGTGCACGCAATCCGATGGAGATCCCTGCGCGAGCTGGTGATCTCGGTTGGCCACACGGGCCGCGTCGCACTGTTCGAGATCGTCGACGGCCGCACGGTTGTAGTTGCAGCAGTACGCCATCAGCGCGAAGACGACTATTCCTGGAGCTTCGGGCTCCAACCCGTCTCCCGCTGCTTCGAAGTCCTCGTCAGCTTCCCGCCCTCGATGCAAGGTCCTGGCCAATCATGAGTCGGTGTCCGTCAGGCGTCGCGACCGAGAACTCGCGCATGCCATGCGGCTTGTCTGCGGGTGCCTGCTTTATCAACGCGCCGCGCCGAACGAATTCCTCATGGAGTGCATCGACGTCATCCACATGCAGATATCCGAAGTAGCTGTGATCGCCCGTCGCAGACGGCGGCATGGCGTCCGGACAATGGCCGATCATGATGCGCACATCGCCGCGCGAAAGAAGCTGCCAGCCGGTTCCTTCCGGCCACTCGGCCTTGAAGCCCAGGGCATCCCTGAAGTAGGCGGTGTTTCGCTCGAGGTCCGGAACGGCGAGCACGAACGAGAACGGGCGCAGCTGGTTGGTTTGTGGCATCGGATTTCTTTTTTGAGCAGCAGTCGATACGGCAAATTGTGACGGACCCGGCGCACCTCGCGGCACAATCGACGCTGCCATGAGCACCATTGCCGAACCGTCATCCTCTTCTTCGCAGGCCGCGCCAAAAATCCGCGTGCTGATTGCCGACGACCAGGCATTGATCCGCCGCGGCATGGCCATGCTCTTGGACGCTGCGCCGGACATCGAGGTCCTCGGCCAAGCGGCCGACGGCGTGGAAGCCGTGGAGCTGGCCCGCCGCCTGCTGCCCGACGTGGTGCTGATGGATCTGCACATGCCGCGCAAGGGCGGCGTGCTCGCGACGCGCGAGATCTCGGCCGCCTTGCCGCATACGCGCGTGATGGTGCTGACCACCTTCGACCGCGACGACCTGGTCTTCGACGCGGTGCGTGCCGGCGCGCAGGCCTACCTGCTCAAGGACGCTTCGGAAGAAGAGGTGCTGGACACCGTGCGGGCCGTGCATCGCGGCGAGTCGCGCCTCACGCCGCAGATCGCGCGCAAGGTGATGGACCAGTTCCGGCTGTTGGCCGATCGCGTCGCGCAGGAGCCGCCCTCCCCGCCGGCGCCGGATCCCCGCACCGCGGCGCAGGCCGCCGCGCCCGGCGAGCCATCGCAGTCCGATTCGACGGCGACGACCAAACCGCTGACAGAGCGCGAGGCCGCCGTGCTCGAACTGATCGCCAAGGGCTATGGCAACCGCCAGATCGCCACGGCGCTCAACCTGGCCGAGGGAACGGCAAAGAACCACGTGAGCCGGATCATGCAGAAGCTCCACGCGAACACGCGCACCGAACTGGCGGTGCTGGTGTTGAAGAAGTAACCCCCGAAGCGGCGTCGATCAGGCCGAGCGGCCTGCAGGCGACAGGCCGCCAGGCATCGCGAGATCAGCCGCCGGCGAAGGCGCATGCGATGCAGCGGCATTGCTGGCGGTGTGCCTGGCCAGCATCGGCCGCAGCGCGACGATCGCCAGGAAGGCGGCGAACAGGTCGAGCGCCGCGACTGTGTAGAGCACGGTCGACCAGGTGCCGGTGGCTTCCATCATCAGATTGCCGAGCGGCACGAACAGCGCGCCGACGCCCTTGGCGCAGTACAGCACGCCATAGATCTTGCCGATGTGCTTGGTGCCGAAGGCGTCGCCCGCCAGTGCGGAGAACAGCGAGTACACCTCGCCCCAGGCCAGGAAGACCACGCCCGACAAGATCAGGAAGGCCCACGGGTTGTGGCCGAAGTAGCCCAGCGCAATGATGCCGATGCCTTCCAGCGTGAAGGCGATCACCATGGTCTTCTCGCGGCCGATGTGGTCGGAGATCCAGCCGAACAGCGGGCGCGAGATGCCGTTCATGACACGGTCGAGCATCAGCGCGAGCGGCAGCGCGGCCATGGTGACGAAGTACAGGTCCACCTTGAAGTTCTTCACGCCCAGGTCCTGTGCGATCACGCCCAGCTGCGCCACGGCCATCATGCCGCCGGTCACCACGCAGGAGAACATCAGGATCATCAGCCAGAACAGCGGCGTGCGAAGCGCCTCGCCCAGCGTGTAGTCGCGCCGGCTCTGCGCGAGCTTGGTCGAGCCCCGCACTTCGTTGCCCTTGGGTGCGCGCAGGAACCAGGCCGCAATGAAGGCCAGCGAGCCCTGCAGCAGGCCGAAGAACAGGAAGGCCTGCTGAAAGCCGGAGCTCTCGATCATCGCGGCGATCGGCAGGATGGTGGCGGCCGAGCCCGCGCCGTAGCCGCCGGCCGTCAGGCCTACCGCCAGGCCGCGCCGGTCGGGAAACCACTTGAGCGCGTTGTTGATGCAGGTGGCGTAGATCGAACCCACGCCGATGCCGCCGATGGCCGCGCCGATGTAGAAGCCCATCAGCGTCGTGGCCTGCGAATTGATGGCCCAGGCCGCGCCGATGAACAGCGCCCCGAAGGCCACGATCAGGCGCGGACCGAACTTGTCGATGAAGTAGCCCTCGATCGGCGCGAGCCAGGTCTGCACCAGCACGAAGATGGTGAAGGCAATCTGGATCGATGCGCGCTCCCAGCCGAACTTGCCCTGGATCTCCGGCACGAACAAGGTCCATGCGTACTGGATGTTGGCCGTGGCAATCATGCAGACGATGCCGACGGCCAGTTGCAGCCAGCGGTTGTCGAACAGGCGCGGCGGCGCGCCGGATGCGGCCTGTGCGGGGGACGTGGGATTCATTCGTTGGGTCTCCATTCGTTGTCGCGCCGATCGCGTCGCGGCACGTTCAGGGTTGGAATTCAGTCGCGCTGCAGGCACGGATCGCGATGGGTGCAACTGTTGCCGCAAACCGCCGCCGACGCGCCTGCCGGAAGTCACGCGGCGGATCGAGACAAACCCCGAGGACTCGGGGGAAGTACCCATGCCGAAAGTCACGGCCACCGGCTGCGAGAATCCGCAGCCAATGAACCTCGCACGTCGCATCGACCCGCGGCGCTCCATGGCTGCCGCGATCGGCTGGCTGCTGATTGCGCTCACCCTGTGCCTGGCGCTCGCGGCCAACCTGTGGCTGCGCAGCTTCGTGCGTGCGACGCTGCTCGAGCAGCACGGCCAGCGCCTGGAGGCCGCGGCCGAGCACGTCAGCGCCGAACTCGACACCGCGCTGCTGCTGCGCCTGCAGGCCGTCAGCGTGGTGGCGGCCATGCTGTCCGAGGACGTGCAGCGCAGCGAAGGCGCACGCCTGAAGCGCTCGCTCGAGGCGGTGCGCCGCGGCGTGCCCGACCTGATCTGGCTGGCGGTGACCGATGCCGACGGCTTCATCGTCGCCGCCACCGACGAACAGGTGGTCGGCCAGAACGTCAATCAGCACGCATGGATCTCGCAGGGCCTGGACGCCGCATGGATCGAGGAAGGCCGCTCGCCGCAGGAGCGCTTCCTGAAGCTCACGGCGCCTGTGCGCAACGCAGACGGCGCGATCATCGGCGTGGTGGCCGCGAACCTCCGCTGGAACTGGGTGCAGAAGATGATGGCCGAGATCCGCGCATCGCCCGGCGAATGGCTGCTGATCGACCGCGACGGCATCGTGCGCCACGGGCCGAGCGCGCTCCTGGGGCAGCGCTGGCAGGATGCCGGCGATCCGATCACGCCCTTCGATCCCGTGGTCGCGGGCCTGGGCAACGACGGATCCGATCTGCCCATGCGCATCCGCACAAGGCGGCTGCTGGACAACCGGCCCTACCTGATCGCGACCCCGCCCAATGCGCGCGACGGCACGCTGCGCCGGCTCGGCTGGCAGGCCGTGGTGATCCAGCCGGTCGAATCGGTCGCGGCGTTTGCGACCGCCATCGAATGGCGCATCTCGATCGTGCTGAGCCTGCTGGGCCTGGCCGCCGCGATTGCGGGCATTGTCATGGCGCGCCGGCTCACGCGCCGTGTCAGCGTGATTGCCCATTCGGCGGACGCGGTGCTGGCCGGCAGCGCCACGCGCATCGAGGTGCCGCAAGGCGCCGACGAAGCCGCGCGGCTGGGCAGCGCGCTCGACCGGCTGCTGGACACGCTGCAGCGCGAACGCGACGAGCTGCGCCGGCTCAACGCCGAGCTGGACGAACGCGTGCGGCAGCGCACCGAAGAGATCAATCGGCTCGCGCAGGAATCGCGCGATGCGGCGGTGGTGCGCGAGCGGCTGCGGCTCGCACGCGGACTGCACGACACGCTGGCGCATTCCATGATGGCGATGCTCACCGAGATCCGCGTGCTCAAGCACCTCGCGTCGAACCGGCCCGATGCGCTGCCGGACGAACTGGTGCGGGCCGAGCGGGCAGCGCGCGACGGGCTGGACGAAGCGCGCCGCGCGATCGACCAGCTGCGCAGCAACCCGGTGCGCGACATCGGGCTGGGCGCAGCGCTGGCCGAGCTGGCCAAGAGCCTGGGCGAGCGCTCCGGCATCGAGCTCGACTGCCGGATCGACCCGGCCTTGTCCGCCCTTGCGGCCGAGCCGGCAGAAACCGTGTTCCACATGTGCGAAGAAGTGCTGCGCAACGTCGAACGGCACGCAGGCGCGGCACGCCTCCTGATCCGGTTGCAGCGCATGGGAAGCGATGGCATCGAACTGGAGATCACGGACGACGGCATCGGCTTCGAGCCGAGCGCGGGCGCCGCGGGGCACTACGGGCTCGTGGGGCTGCGGGAGCAGGCCGACGCCATCGGCGCCCATCTGCGCATCGAGAGCCGCAGCGGCGAAGGCACCCGCGTGTCGCTGCGGTGGAGGCATGCGGGCGCAGCCTGAGCCGTAATCCGCAAAAGGCTCGTCCTTCAATGGCAATGGCAATGGCAATGGAAAGATCGGGCGGTTTCTTCAATTGCCCGTCATGGCGCAATCGCAGGCCGGCATCTGCATTCGCGCATCAATCCCTGGGTGCTATAAACGAACGGCACCATCAAAGTACTTCGTGCGAATCGGCATACTTACATATCGAAATCAACATCACTCCCGGACCTGACATGACCTCAAAAAGCAAACTGCTGATCGGCGCCGTATTCCTGGCGGGTTGGATGAGCGTGGCCTCGGCCCAGGACGCAGATCCGACGAACATGGTCCGCGGCGGCCTGCAGGCCATCCAATTGGTGGACCAGGGCAAGATCGGCGAACTGTGGGACGGCTCGAGCCCCGCCACCAAGAAGCGGGTCGCGCGTCCCGAGTTCGTTCGCCAGGTCGAGGCGTCGCGGTCGCCGCTCGGCGCGGCGCAGCAGCGCACGTGGATTTCGGTCAACCGCCAAATGGTTGCAAACGAAGATCCCGACGTGGCCGGCCAATACATCAACGTCGAATACGAAACCCGCTTTGCCAACGCCAGCAACCGGGTGGTGCGCGAGATGACGAGCTTTCGCCTCGATGCCAGCGGCACGTGGCGCCTGAGCGGCTACGTGCTGCGTTAAGCCGCTCCCCCAAGCCGCTCCCTTCGATGCGCCGCGGTTCCGCGGCGCATCTGCCTGGCGAATGCCCCAAGCGGTAGGCGTTCGCAGCAGCAATCTCCCCTTCCCCCTCCAGCGATCGCTGCACCGCCTCCTGAGCGCGGGCCGCAGCCATCGGCAGCAGTTCGCCGCCTTTCTGGCAGCGCCATCTCCCTCGGCCTCGGCCAACCCTCAGCACCGAAAACAGCTCGGGCCCGGCATTCCGTCGTCTGCGCCAATTCGGTGCGCATCAATTCAGTGCCGGCCAATTTGGGGCGCGCCGGTTCGGTGCGCTACCGCCATTGATTAATCGATATAAATTTTAAATCAAAAGCTATGGAAATCCGTGGCAGTAAATTTAACATTTAAAAACTTTGTATTACTATTTGTATAGAATTATCAATAGGAATTTCCAAATAAAATCATCCGAATATTATGTTATGCGATCTAATTAATAATAAATTCACATTACTATTCATAAGATCGGTCCAATAAAAATCCTTAATTGCGGCGACACGACAATGACGTGAATCCGCCACACGCCAGTTGCATTCCTTCGCAATCTCTTAAGATCCGCCAAAAAATGTTTCTGTTTAATTGCAGTTGATTAAATAGTTTTACAACTATTTCTAAAGTTTTATTGGCACGTGCCGTCCGGGGATCCATTGGCCTTGGAGCAGGGCTTTTGGCGTCTTGAACAATCAAGGAGAAATGCATGAATAAGTCGTACCGCAGCATCTGGAACGAGGCGTTGGGCGCCTGGGTGGCCGCATCCGAAACCACGCGGGCGCGAGGCAAGCGCGGCGGCAGCCGAGTGGCCCTTGCCGCGGCGGCGAGCGTGCTGGGATTGCTGTCGTTGTCGGCGCAGGCGCAGTCGGTGAACTGCAATGTGTCGCCTTGGAATGCGTACAGCGGCACGGCGTCCTGCATGGGTCTCAACTCCTCGGCCGCGGGCATCGGAGCCACCGCGCTGGGCTCTCTCGCGGCTGCTGATGTGCTTGGTGCGCTCTCAGTGGGGTATGCCGCCCATACCACAGGACAGAATGCCATCGGCTTGGGTTTTGGGGCCTATGCCACAAGCATCAATTCGATCTATCTGGGCGCACGTACCGCCGCCGGTACCGGCGCCTTGGCTGCGGGTGCTATCGGGATCGGCACGGATGTGACCGCCAGCGCGGGCAATACCGTTGCCATCGGAACCCTGGCTCAATCCAGCGCGCTCAACGCCGCGGCGATCGGCATCAGAGCAAACGCCGCCGGACAGGCGGCAGTCGCCATGGGTCAGGATGCGAACGCGCAGTCTGCGAACAGCGTTGCCATCGGTTTGCAAGCCACCACGTCAGGTTCGACCGGTGCAGTCGCGATCGGCGCCCGCTCCAGCACGAGTGGTATCAACGCGACATCGATCGGGGTCGTCGCAAATGCCACGAACACCGATGCCCTCGCCGTCGGTACGAACTCGGCCGCAACCGGGCTGCGCAGCATCGCCGTTGGCGCCGAGGCATCTGCAAGCATGCAGGACGCCGTCGCGCAAGGAACTCAGGCTAGCGCGTCCGCAGTGAATGCCACCGCGATAGGACATCTGGCAACGGCAAGCGACGACGCAGCCACCGCCGTCGGCAACAGCGCCCGGGCGCTGGGGAACAGTTCGCTCGCGCTCGGCGCGCAAGCGGTCGCTGTCGGGACCAGCACCGTGGCGGTCGGCCAGGGCGCCGGCGCAGGCTCGACGGTCGCCAATACGGGTTCGACCGCCGTGGGCATTGCCGCCGGCACGCTGGTCAGCGGCGCGCAGAACACCGCCATGGGCGGAGGGATTGCAAGCGTGATGCGGGGCGCGGGTTCGGGTGTCACGGGAACGCGCAACGTCGCCTTCGGTTCGGGCGATGGCACGGTCGCCTACGACGCCAACCTGGACGCTTCGGCAGGCAGCTTGGTGAGTGGCAACGACAACATCGCCATCGGCACCAACGCAGGCATCGGCGTGGCGGGAAATGGAACCACGTCGATCGGCTTGAGCGCGAATGCGAGCGCGAATAACGCAATCGCCCTCGGTTCGCTGGCAAAGGCATCGGCAGCAAACACCGTCGCGCAGGGCACCAGCGCCAGCGCAGGTGGCATCAACGCCATCGCCATCGGTACCCAGGCGATCGCATCGGCGGTCAATTCCATCAATCTTGGCGCGCGCACGGCTGCAGG
This sequence comes from Variovorax sp. 01N425, assembly GCF_056399465.1. Taxonomy (NCBI): domain Bacteria; kingdom Pseudomonadati; phylum Pseudomonadota; class Betaproteobacteria; order Burkholderiales; family Comamonadaceae; genus Variovorax; species Variovorax sp. 01N425. Next base: position 250,348 of record NZ_JBFTRJ010000005.1, read on the forward strand.
AGCGGGTGCCCTGGCGGAGAGCGCCATCGCCATCGGCACGGACGTGACCGCCTCTCAAGATCGCGCTGTCGCCATGGGGATCGGAAGCCGGGCGACCGGCCTCGATGCGCTGGCGGCCGGTACCCGGGCCAATGCGGCGGCCGACAACGCGACCGCGCTCGGCTCGGGCGGGACCACCGCCGCGACTGCCGTGCGCGCTACCGGCGTGGGTTCGCTCGCCATCGGCGGCAATGCCACCCTGGGTGCCTTTGCATCGGGCGCCAATGCCATTGCCATCGGCGGTGAATCCGTCGCCGATGCGGCTGATGCAGTCGCCATCGGCCGGGCCTCCAGGGCCACCGGTGGCCGCGCAGTTGCCATCGGCTCGGGCAACGTCGCGAGCGGCAACGGCGCCGTGGCGATCGGCGACCCCAACACCGCCACCGGCAACGGCGCGATTGCCTCGGGCCTGGACAACACCGCCACCGGCAATGGTTCGGTGGCGATGGGCAACACCAACATGGTGGGCGGCGGCGGCCAGGCCGTGAGCACCCCCGGCACGGCGGCGCAGGGCGCGGTCGGCATCGGCTACCAGAACACGGTGGTCGGCCAGGGCAGCGTCGCGATCGGCAGCACCAGCAGCGCGCTGGCCGCGGGCGCGGTGGCGTTCGGCGACACGGCGGTGGCCAACAATGCGGACGATGTGGCACTGGGTTCGGGCTCCACGACGAGCAAGGCCATCGGCACGGCCAGCGCCGTGATCGGCGGAACCACCTACAACTTCGCCGGCACCACGCCATTGAGCACGGTCAGCGTCGGCGCGCTGGGTGCCGAGCGCACCATTACCAACGTGGCGGCAGGGCGGATCTCCCAGACCTCGACCGACGCCATCAACGGCTCGCAGCTCTACGCCACCAACCAGGCGGTGCAGGCGATCGCGGCCAGCACGCCCACCCACTACTACAGCGTGAACGACGGTGGCGTGCAGCAGGGGAACTACACCAACAACGGCGCGACCGGCGCCAATGCGCTGGCGGCTGGCGTGGGCACCCTGGCGGCGGGCACACAAGCCACGGCCGTTGGCCCGTTGGCAAGCGCCTCCGGAAAGTCCTCGATCTCGGTGGGCCTCCAATCCGAGTCGAGCAATGTCAGCACCATCGCGGTCGGCAACCGGTCGAACGCCTCCGGCTCCAACGCCACAGCGATCGGATCGGTGTCCAATGCCTCCGGCGACAACGCCATTGCATTCGGATCGAGCACCATTGCGTCGGCCGCGAATGCGACTGCCGTGGGCAACCGGGCCAATGCGAGCGCCGCCAATGCGCTCGCGCTCGGCGTTGGCGCCACGGCCGCCCAGGCCGATGACGTGGCACTGGGCTCGGGCTCGGTGACGGCCGCGGCCGTCGGCACGGCCAGCACCGTGATCAACGGCACGACCTACAACTTCCAGGGAACCACGCCGACTTCGACAGTGAGTGTCGGCGCTCCGGGCGCCGAGCGCACCATCACCAACGTGGCGGCCGGGCGGATCTCCCAGACCTCGACCGATGCGATCAACGGCTCGCAGCTGTTCGCCACCAACTCGGCGATCGATGCCGTGGGCGTCACCGCCGGCAAGGGCTGGAACGTGACCACGGCCCAGACCGGCACCGGCACCGCCACGGGCACCAGCCTGCAGAACATCGCGCCGGGCGGCACCGCCACCTACACGGCGGGCAACAACATCGCCATCACGCAGAACGGCGCCGAAGTGCAGATCGCCACCAGCGCCACGCCCAGCTTCACCAGCGTGACCACCGGCGGCACGGTGCTGAACAACAACGGCCTCACGATCGCTGGCGGCCCGAGCGTGACGATCAACGGCATCAATGCCGGCAACACGGTCATCACCAACGTGGCACCCGGCGTGGCGCCCACCGATGCAGTGAACGTGGACCAGCTGACCGACACGGTCGCGGCCAGCAAGACCAAGTACTACAGCGTGAACGACAACGGCGTGGCCGGAGGCAACGTCAACAACGACGGCGCGCAGGGCATCAACTCCATTGCCGCGGGCGTGGGCGCCAGCACCACCACGGCAGCGACGGGCAGCGTGGCCATGGGCACCAACGCCGCGGTCAGCACGGTCAATGGCGTGGCGCTGGGCTCCGGCGCATCGGCAAGCGCCAATGCAGGCGACGTGGCGCTGGGTTCCGGCTCCACGACGAGCAAGGCCGTCGGCACGGCCAGCACCGTGATCAACGGCACCACCTACAAATTCGAGGGCACCACGCCGGCGAGCACCGTGAGCGTGGGCAGTGCGGGCAACGAGCGCACCATCACCAACGTGGCCGCCGGGCGGATCTCCCAGACCTCGACCGATGCGATCAACGGCTCGCAGCTGTTCGCCACCAACTCGGCGATCGATGCCGTGGGCGTCACCGCCGGCAAGGGCTGGAACGTGACCACGGCGCAGACCGGCACCGGCACCGCCACAGGCACCAGCCTGCAGAACATCGCGCCGGGCGGCACCGCCACATACACGGCGGGCAACAACATCGCCATCACCCAGAACGGCGCGGAGGTGCAGATCGCCACCAGCGCCACGCCCAGCTTCACCAGCGTGACCACCGGCGGCACGGTGCTGAACAACAACGGCCTCACGATCGCGGGCGGCCCGAGCGTGACGATCAACGGCATCAACGCCGGCAACACGGTCATCACCAACGTGGCGCCGGGCGTGGCGCCCACCGATGCAGTGAACGTGAGCCAGCTGAACACCCAGGTGGAAGGAGCCAAGATCCGCTACTACAGCGTGAACGACAACGGCACCAAGCAGGGGAACTATGCGAACGACGGCGCCACGGGCATCAATGCCCTGGCGGCCGGCGTGAACGCCTCGGCGGCCGGTGCCAGCGGCGTGGCCATGGGCAACGGCTCGCGCGCCAGCGCCGCGGACACCGTGGCAATCGGCAGCGGCGCGACCGCCGATTCGGCCGAAGCCGTGGCCATCGGCAAGGGCGCGACGGCCACGGGCGGCAAGGCCATCTCGATCGGTTCAGGCAACACGGCCTATGGCGACGGCGCCGTGGTGATCGGCGATCCGAGCTATGCGAGCGGCACCGGCGCCTTCACCGGCGGCGCCAACAACATTGCCAACAGCGACGGCACGGCCACGGCCACCGCGGCCAACCAGGCCAACGGGGCGGTCGCGATCGGCAATGGCAACAAGGCGATCGGCCAGGGATCGGTGGCACTGGGCAATGGCTCCACCGCAGGTGCGGCCGGCAAGGCAGGCAGCGTGGCCATCGGCAATGCCGCGACGGCCACTGCGAGTGCGGGCGACGTGGCCCTGGGCTCGGGCTCCGTGACCGCTGCTGCGGTGGGCACGGCCAACGCCGTGATCAACGGCACGACCTACAACTTCCAGGGCACCACGCCCACGAGCACGGTCAGCGTTGGCGCAGCGGGCGCCGAGCGCACCATCACCAACGTGGCGGCCGGCCGGATCTCCGGCACCTCCACCGATGCGATCAACGGCTCGCAGCTGTTCGCCACCAACCAGTCGATCGAAGACCTGAGCACCACGGTCACCACCAACAAGACCAAGTACTACAGCGTCAACTCCACTGGCGGCACCAACGAGGACAACCTGGGCGCTACCGGAGCCGACGCCATCGCGTCGGGCAAGAACGCGGCGGCGGCCGGCACCTCGGCCGTGGCCATCGGCCTCGGGGCCACGGCGTCGGACGCCAACAGCGTGGCGCTGGGTTCGGGCTCCACCACGGCCGCGGCCGTCGGCACGGCCAGCGCGGTGATCGGCGGCACCACCTACAACTTTGCCGGCACCACGCCGGGGAGCACCGTGAGCGTGGGCAGCGTGGGCGCCGAGCGCACCATCACCAACGTGGCTGCGGGCCGGCTTTCCAACACCTCGACCGATGCCATCAACGGTTCGCAGCTCTTCGCCACCAACCAGCAGGTGACGGCGAACACCACGCAGATCACCAACCTCGGCAACACGATCGGCGACATCAACAACGGCGGGGGCATCAAGTACTTCCACGCCAACTCGACGCTGCCCGATTCGCAGGCGCTGGGCACCGACTCGGTCGCCATCGGCCCGAACGCGGTCGCCAACAACGCGAACGACGTGGCGCTGGGCGGCGGCTCCACCACCTTGGCGGCGGTGGGCACGGCCAGCACGGTGATCAACGGCACGACCTACAACTTCGCCGGCACCACGCCGGGGAGCACGGTGAGCGTGGGTGCAGTGGGCGCCGAGCGCACCATCACCAACGTGGCGGCCGGCCGGATCTCGGGCAGCTCGACCGATGCCATCAACGGCTCGCAGCTGTTCGCCACCAACCAGTCGATCGAGAACCTCAGCACCACGGTCACGGCCAACAAGATCAGGTACTACAGCGTCAACTCCACGGGCGGGGGCAACGAGGACAACCTGGGCGCGACGGGGGCCGACGCCATCGCGTCGGGCAAGGATGCGAGCGCAACGGTCGCCGGCGCGGTGGCCATCGGCTCGGGCGCCGTTTCCGACCGCTTCGTGGCGCCCTCCACCGGCAGCATCCCGGCGGGCAGCTCGTTGATCAGCTACAACACCACCGACCGCGCGCTGCTGGGCGCCCTGTCCCTGGGCAGCGCCACCAGCTACCGCCAGATCACCAACGTGGCCGACGGCACGCAGGCACAGGACGCGGTCACGGTGCGCCAGCTCGCGGGCGCGCTGACCTCCTTCGCGGTCACGCCGACGCTGTACTTCCATGCCAACTCGAACGCCGCGGACTCGCTGGCCATTGGCGCCGAGTCGGTGGCGGTGGGCCCGCAGACGGTGGTCAACGGCAACAACGGCATCGGCATCGGCAACGGCGCGGTGGTGCAGCAGACCGCGCCGGGCGGCGTGGCGATCGGCCAGGGCGCGACCTCGCACATGGCCGATTCCATCGCGCTGGGCACGCAGTCCTCGGCCGCGGCCGTGCAGGGCGTGGCGCTGGGCGCAGGCAGCAGCGTGACGCAGGCCGGCGGCGTGGCACTGGGCGCGGGCTCGGTGGCCTCCACCGCCGCGGGCGTGGCCGGCTACGTGCCGCCCACGGCCACCGAGGCGCAGCGCATCGCCATTGGCGCCACCACCAGCACGCTGGCGGCGGTGTCGGTGGGCGATGCGGCCAACGGGCAGTTCCGCCAGATCACCGGCGTGGCCGCGGGCTCGGCCGACAGCGATGCGGTCAACGTCTCGCAGCTGCGCGGCGTGCAGGGCCAGGTGGCGGTGATCGACCAGTCGACCGTCAAGTACGACACCAACCCCGACGGCTCCATCAACTACAACAGCGTGTCGATGGGCGGCAGCAACGCGACCGGGCCGGTCACGGTGCACAACGTGGCGCCCGGCGTCGCGGGCACCGATGCGGTCAACGTGAACCAGCTCAACAGCGGCATCGCGGGGGCCAACGCCTACACCGACGCGCGCGTCAACGCCCTGGGCGGCGAGATCCGCAGCATCGCCAAGGATGCGAGCGCAGGCGCGGCCGGCGCGATGGCCATGGCCACCATGCCGCAGGCCTACATCCCGGGCAAGAGCATGGTGTCCGCGGGCGTGGCGGGTTTCGACGGCCAGGCCGCCCTTGCCATCGGCGTGTCGAAGCTCTCGGACAACGGCCGGTGGGTCGTGAAGTTCAGCGGCTCGGCCAACACGCGCGGCAAGGTCGGCGTGGCGGCCGGTGCGGGCTTCCACTGGTAGGCCGGCGGCATCACAAAGAGGAACAACATCATGACAACGCAAATCCATCGCTTCTCGGCCATTGCAGCGGGCGCCGCGGCGCTGCTGCTGCTGCAGGGCTGCAGCTCCTATGTGAGCCGCGGCATCACCGACGACGGCAAGGCCACCGAAGTGATCTTCCCCAACATCGACAACGATGCATGGCTCAAGGAAGGCACATTCCCCAACCTGGACAACCTGCGCGCCGTGGCGCCCGGCGTCACCAAGGACCAGCTGTACGACCTGCTCGGGCGGCCGCACTTCCGCGAAGGCATGGCGGGCCCGCGCGAGTGGGACTACATCTTCCATTTCCGCAAGCCCGGCGGCGGCGTGACCACCTGCCAGTACAAGGCGATCTTCGACAAGGACTACAAGGCGCAGACCTTCCACTGGCTGCCGGCCGGCTGCGCCGACGTGCTGGCGGTGCGTGCGCTGCCGGCGGCCGAACGGCCGGCCGCCGCGAGCCCGGCACCGCGGCGCACCACGCTGGGTGCCGACGGCCTGTTCCGCTTCGACGGCCGGTCGCTCGCCGACCTGCTGCCGGAGGGACGCCGCAAGCTCGATGCGCTGGCCGGCGACATCAAGGGGGCGGATGCCGTCAAGGTGACGGGCTACACCGACCGGCTCGGCAGCCAGGCCTACAACAGCGCCCTCTCGCTGGCGCGCGCCAACACCGTGCGCGACTACCTGGTCCAGGCCGGCGTGCCGGCGCAGAACATACAGGTGCAAGGCAAGGGCGAATCCGAGCCGAAGGTGCAGTGCACGCAAACGGCGCGCGCGGCCCTGATCGACTGCCTGGCACCGAACCGCCGCGTCGAGATCGAGGTCTTCGCAGAACGCTGAGCAGCACCGCGCGGCTTCGCGCTTCAGGCAAGCACGATCGCGATGAACACGATGGCCGCAGCCCGAGCGGCCGCGCACGGCCCGGGAGCCGGAGCTGGGGCCGGCGGCAAGAATGACTGCACGTCTTGCGGCATCGCTCCGCCATCCTGTTTTTTCATGATCGCAGCGATGTAGGGCGGCGCTCACATCGGCGTAGGCGGCCGACAGTGCATGCAAACCGCCAAGGCCGGGGCGAAGCGGGCATCGCGTTTGCTTGACGGCTGGCCTATGCACATCGGCCCGCTCTACGAACAGGCGATGCAGCTCACGCCCGAAGCTGCACGGATTGCCGCGCTTCTTCTCGTTGGCGACGACAACATGCCGCCTGCCCTTCGGCGTCCTTGTGCATCGCCCTGTCGGCCTGCACTGCGCCCGAAGGCGATGCAGCTGCGCTCCTGGCGGCCGGCGACCCGGACGCCGCCTCGGCGCAGCGCTTCGTGGCGGACTGCCTGGCAGTGGCCCGGCGCATTGCCGACGACGGCCGGCCATGAGCCGGTAGCGGCTTGCCGGGCGCAAGCCGCGCACCTCTCCTGTCGCGCATCGGCCACTCACCCTTTTGTGGGAGTGCTGCCCAGCACCCGCCCCCACACAATGAACTTGAAACGCCTGCCGCGGCGGCGGACCCCGCCCACCTTCAACATTTCGTGAACCGCAAGAGGTCGAACGCCAATTGTGTCTGATTGTGATTCGGAACACATCCGCGACTCGAAACCCGATGCCAAGCCGCATGTTGCTCCGTAGCATTCCCCTGAGGACCGCTCACGAGCGGATCCAAGAAATGGTTCAACGATTCAGGGGCATGCCAAATGCAAAGAAAGTGGTGTCACGCAGGCGATGGAGCGATCGCCCTGCCGCGAATGGAAAACAGGCTCTTCGGGCCGCGTTGGCGCGCGGCCCTGGCGCATTTCCTGCCCTCAAGGCATCGCGGTGCCGCCGCTGCGGCGGCAGCGAGGGAGCGAAACCGCAGCGGCCAGCCTGCCAGGGTGTGCGCACTCTTCTTCATCGCCAATTTCGCGCATCTGGTCGATGCCGATGGGCCGGAGGTTGCCGCGGACGTCAGCCGCGAGATCCGGCGCCGGATCCGCGCGAGCCTGCTGGCTTCGGCCGACACCGACCTGAGCTGCCTGCGCGACGACTGCTTCCTGCTGCGCACCAGCGCCGCCTGCACGGCCAGTTCCGCGCCCGCGCAGCGCTCCGGCGGCGGGCAGCTCGAGGAACTGCTGGCGAAGCTCGGCAGCGAGCCGCTCAAGGTGCGCGGCATGACGGCACTGCCGCGGCTGCATGCGGACTGGATCGCGATGCGTGCGTCCAGGCGCCTGGGCGCGGCGGAGATCGAGCTGGCCCTGTGGGCCGCGCAGGAGCGGCTCGCGCCGGATGTCGTGGTCGATTGCGTCGATCGCGTCTACGACGTGCATGTCGAGAGAAAAGCCGGAAGACTCTGGTTGCGGGGCCGCGCCCTGCACGAGGCCGAAGAACAAAACCGCATCGAGGCGCTGTTCCGGCTGCTTCAGGCGGACTGCAAATGAGGTGGCCGACATAACCTTCGCCATGTACCTCCATCCCCTCATTGCCAGCGTGCCGCCCGCCGACCGGGCCGCCCTGATCCGCAGCAGCGAACTGCGGTCCTACCGGCGCAACGAGACGGTGCTTCTTGCCGACACCTGGACCGACAGCATCTACTGCGTGGCCAGCGGCCTGCTGCGAGCCGTCGATCGCGACGTCACGACCGACTTCATCCGCAGGGGCGATTTCTTCCTCGGCCCTTCATTGGGCGAGGACCGCTACCAGACCACGTCGACCCTGGTTGCGGCCCTGCCCTCCTCGGTCTACCTGATGCCGATCGCCGCGATCCGCAGGCTGTGCTCGACCTACCCCGAGGTGACCATCGGCCTGCTCGAGGTTGCGATGAAGCGCATCACTATGATCCGCGGCCAGCTGCGCCGGATCTCGTCGCTGTCGGCCGAGAACCTGGTCGGCCGCGTGCTCCACGAGCTGACCCAGCTGGCGCCTGCGGGCAGCGGCGGCTACGACAAGCGCATCACCCAGGCGGTCATCGCATCGTATTCGGGGCTCTCGCGCGAGGTGGTCAACAAGACCATGCGCGACCTGGAGAGCCGCGGCCTGGTCCGCCGCGACGAGAAAGGCATCCACATTCCGCCGAACTTCGCCTCGACCGACTTCGGCAGCCTGCTTCCGGATGCGCCCGCCGAGCAAGCCGAGGAAGCTCATCCCATGTTCGACCCCGAGCTGTTCACCATGCCGGAAGACACGGGCAACGCCGGACCGAAGCCGGATTGATCTGCCCGAGGCATCGCCAGCGGCCCCGCTCAGGGCGCAGGCGCCTGCGCCGCCTCGCTTCCACTCCTGAGAGACGTGACCGCGAAGCTGACCGCCCGCTTCGAGGCCAGCTGCGATTTTCCGCAGCGGCTGCAGCAATAGAACCGCAGCCAAGGCAGGAGCTTCATCCACCAATGCCGATGGATGCGCTCCAGGTGCGCGAGCCCGCATGAACAGTTGACGAAGGGACCGCTCGCGGGCGCATCCGCATGCGCCCGAGAACCCGCCGGTTCCCGCGCTGCATGCCTGGTATCGCCGTGATGCGGCTGGCGCTTGTGGTTCATGCGGGCCATCGTGCCGACGTGGCTGCGCATCGCGCGGCAGGCTGTGATCTTCTTCACCTGCCAGGGCAAAAAAACTGGAAGAGACCTTCGGCCGGAAGCGAAGGACCTCGCGCGCTTGGTGAACCGCCTGTGAATGCAGCGTGTCATTCGTTCCCGCCATGGCAGGGAGTTGATGCCCGTCAAGGATTGCGGCGGCACGGGCTATAGGCTGCGATCGTCATGCAATCGACCTTGAGTTCCTCGCCCAGTCCCGGCCTCCACGCCGGCGGCGAATTCCTGGCCGGCGATCTTTCGGCCGTCCACGAACTCGCCTGCCGGCTGAAGGCCGCATCGCTTGCAGGCCGCACCGGCGAGCGGCCGCTGGCGGGCAAGAACATCGCCCTGCTGCGCCAGCGGCCGGCCGATGCGGAAATGTCGGCGCTGCATCGCGCCGCACTGGACCTGGGCGCGCGGGTGGCCCATGTGCGGCTCGGTCCCCCGGTCGATCCGGGCGGCACCGAGTTCCGCCACCTTTCGCAGATGCTGGGCCGGCTGTACGACGCCATCGATTGCGCCTCCCTGACGCCTGCCGAAGTGCGGCAGATCGAGCAGCATGCGGGCGTGCCGGTCTATGACGACCTCGAAGGCATCGACCATCCCGCCTCGGTGCTGGCGGACCTGATGACGCTGCGCGAACACGGCTGCGCGGCCGATGTGCGGGCACGGACCGCCTGTCTCGGCGAGCATGCCGCCGAGCGTGCGCAGAACCATCGCTTCGTGCTGCAGGCCATGCTGCTTGCCACGATGGCCGGCAGCTGAGCCCGGCGCGGCCTCCGGGTATTCCTTCGCCGGTCCTTGCGCCAGGTCAAGCCCGTGCAGCGGGACGGACCCCACACTGGCATTGCCATGAAGACCCCGACGAGCATTGAACCCATAGGGCCGGCGCAGCAGGTGCCGCTCCAATCCATGATGGACGAAGCGAACCACGTCACACTGGTGCTGCACGACGCCTACCGGTTTGCCGTCGACTTCGGACTGCCCGGCGCCGCCGCGCTCCTGTCCGACGTGAAGCCGCCGCTGGGAAGGGGAGCCGGCCCGGACTCGGAGCAGCTGCTGGTGGCCGCGGTGGCCAACTGCCTGTCGTCCAGCCTGCTGTTCTCGCTGCGCAAGTTCAGGAACGAGGCGGTCCCCATGCGAACCACGGCCGGCGCCGCGCTGTCGCGCAATGCCCAGGGCCGGCTGCGCGTGGCGGGCATCGAGGTCGCGATCCGGCTTGGCGTTGCGGGATCGACGCTCAGGCAGCTCGACCGGGCCCTGGCCCAGTTCGAGGACTTCTGCGTCGTGACGCAAAGCGTGCGCGCCGCCATTCCGGTCGAGGTGCGCGTCTTCGACGACAGCGGTGCGTTGCTGACAACCTGAAAAGCGGGCCCCGGTCCCCGCGGGAGGTGCCCCATGACCCACGACAGCCTGACCATCATCCGCCACGAGCACCGCGCCCTGTCGGCCATGCTGCGCTCGATCACGCTGCTGCTGCGCGAGCACCGGCGGCACGGCACCCTGCCCGACTTCGATGCGCTGCAGGCCATGCTGTTCTACGTCGACGAGTTCCCGGAGAAGCTGCACCATCCGAAGGAGAGCCTGCTGCTGTTTCCGAAGCTGCGCGGCCGCAGCGCGCAGACCGACGCGGTGCTCGACCGGCTCGAGCGCGAGCATGCGCACGGCGGGTTCGCCATCCGCGAGCTCGAGCATGCGCTGCTGGGGTTCCGGGCGATGAGCGGCACCGCCCAGTGCGAGATGCGGCGCGACCATTTCGAGCAGCTGATGCGGCACTACGCCGACTTCTACCTGGCCCACATGCACGTCGAGGAAACGCAGATCCTGCCGCTCGCCGAATCGGTGCTGAGCGACGGCGAATGGGCCGAGCTCGACGCGGCCTTCTGCATGAACCGCGATCCGCTCGCGGGCCATGAAGCCGACGATGCGTACAAGCCGCTGTTCCGCACGATCGTCACGGCGCTGCACGGCTGCGGCAATGTCGGCTCGGTGCTCGAGGCATTCGCGGGCACTGCGCTTCCGGTGTACGCGGGCGACGCCCCTGCCCCGCGGCGGCCGCGGCCTTGATGCCCGTCAAGGCGTGCGCCGCCACCCCGTCCAACAATTCCTGCCTTCACCTCCGCAGGACTCCGCATGCAGCAAGAACGTGACGCCCTCATCGTCGGCGCCGGCCCGGCCGGGCTGGCGCTGGCCATTGCCCTCACCGATGCCGGCTTCACCGCCACCGTGCTCGACGCGCAGCCGCGCGAAGCGCTCGCCGCTCCGCCCGAGGACGGACGCGACATCGCACTGACCCACGCCAGCGTGGCCACCTTGCGCACCCTGGGGCTGTGGCAGCGCCTGCGGCCCGAAGAGATCGGCTGCATCCGCGAAGCGCGCGTCATCGACGGCGACCGGCAGGACGCGGCATTGAGTTTTTCTCCGCGCGGCCCCGGCGCCGAGCGCCTGGGCTGGATCGTGCCGAATCATGCGCTGCGCCGCGCGAGCTTCGCGGCCGCGGCCGAGCGCCCGGGGCTGCGCCTGATCGACCGTGCGCACGTGCTGCGCGTGGCCACCGAGCCCGGCCACGTGCAGCTGGATTTCGAAACCTCGCCGGGCCTGCCGCAGCAGCTGCAGGGCCGGCTGTTGGTCGCGGCCGACAGCCGCTTCTCCTGGTCGCGCAAGCAACTGGGCATTGCGGCCGACATGCACGACTTCGGCCGCACCATGATCGTCTGCCGGATGCAGCACGAGCTGCCGCATCACGACGTGGCCTACGAGTGCTTCGGCTACGAGCGCACGCTTGCCGTGCTGCCCGCCGTCGGCCATGTCTCGTCGGTCGTGGTGACCGCCGACGCCGCGGCCGCCGAACGGCTGATGCAACTGTCCGAAGGTGAATTCGCGATGCTGGTCGAGCGCCAGTTCCGCAGCCGGCTGGGCCGCATGCAGCTGCTGGGCGAGCGCTTTCCCTATCCGCTCGTTGCCGCATACGCCCGGCGCTTCGTGGGCCAGCGCAGCGCGCTCGTCGGCGATGCGGCCGTCGGCATGCATCCGGTCACGGCGCACGGCTACAACCTCGGCCTGCAGAGTGTCGCGTCGCTGGTCCATGCGCTTTGTGCCGCCCGCGCGGCCGGCCGGGACATCGGCGATGCCGCGGTGCTCGCGGGCTACGAGCGCGCGCACCGGCGGGATGCCGCGCCGGTCTATCACGGCACCAACGCCGTGGCGAAACTCTATGCCAGCACGGGCACGCCGCAGCGCCTGGCGCGCCAACTGTTCCTTCGCGGCGCGCAGCATCTACCGCCGCTGAAGGCGGCGATCACTGCGCGCCTCACGGGACGCGGCGGGCTGCGATTGCCCGGCGCCGCGGCCTAGGCGCGCAGCGACGCTCCCGCGGCCAGCCCGCCGCATGCGCAGATGGCGCGCCAGCGGCGCGTCCATCGTCCGGCCATGCGCTTCATGCCAGGCCTTCAACTGGCGCGCCATCTCCCTCAGTTGCGCAAGCCGCCCCTCGGCGGCATGCACCGCACCTTCGCGCATCACCTCCAGCACCACGCGGTGCTGCGCCGCGTGATCCCGGCGCGCAGCAAAGCCGGACGCCCGTATCCAGATGTCCTCGCAGGCGAAGAGCTCGGCGGCGTACGCGAGCAGTTCGCGCCAGGCCGCCGGCAACGCGGCATTGCCGGCGGCCTCCACCTGCGCCAGCAGGCCGGCGAATCGCCCTCGCGCCTGGTCCATGAAAGGCAGGCCGAGCGAAGCGGTATCGGATCGGTCCAGGACAGCCATGCGGTCTCCTCTGAGGATGGAACTGGCGGCAAGGTTATCGATGCCCGGCGGGTGGTCCCTTGATGCCGCTCAACGATCGCATTGCCTGCGCACCGGGCCGGTGGTTCCACAGCAGGACCAGGTTCACCACCAGCGCCGAAACGATCGAGTAGCCGACACGGCCCGGTTCCACGAGGGCGAAGGCCGAGGCCACGATCGCGGCATCGCACGCCATCTGCACGGCGCCCGTGCGCCAGCCGTAGCGGCGCTGCAGGAACAGCGCCAGCACGCCGAATCCGCCGAGGCTCGCGCCATGGCGGAACAGGATGAGCAGGCCAACGCCGATCAGCAGGCCGCCGGCGACCGCCGCGGCCAGCGGGTGCGCCGAATGCACGCTGAGCACCCGCCCTATCCCTTCGACGCTCAGCGACAGCCCGGCAACGACGAGCATCGTCTTCCACGTGAAGCGCAAACCGAATGCATGCCAGCCGAAGGCAATGAAGGGCAGGTTCACGATCAGCAGGGTCCACCCCAGAGGCCAGCCCGTCGCATAGTTCAGCACGAAGGCCAGGCCGGGAAGACCGCCCGTCAGCAGATGGGCGCTGCGAAGCACCGCCAGCCCCAGCCCGACCAGCAGCACGGCCGTCGCGAAGCCCTGTGCGTCGTCCAGCACAGGGTATGGCCGTGCGGGCCGGGCTCGCGGGTTTTGATCCATGGCCCAGTGTGTCTGTGCACAAGCGCTGCCGCTTGATGTGGATCAAGCCGCCCGCAATGCCCCCTTCCTAAGCTCCGGTCAGCCTTTCAGGAGACCCACCGTGCAGCAGCGCGCCACCGCAACCAGCCCCCCACTCTCGCCGCCATCGGCCACCCAGGCCGTGCCCGCCAAGGCCTGGCGCGTGCTGGCGGTGAGCACGCTGGCGTTCACCGTCTGCTTCATGGTCTGGATGATGTTCGGCGTGATCGGCATCCCGATCCGCAAGGCGCTCGACCTCAACGCGACCGAGTTCGGCCTGCTCACGGCCATGCCGGTGCTCACGGGCTCGCTGGTGCGCGTGCCGCTGGGCATCTGGACCGACCGCTTCGGCGGCCGCATCGTCATGACGCTGCTGATGGCCGCCACGGTGCCCGCCATCTGGCTGATGTCCTACGCCACGCAGTACTGGCACTTCATCGTGCTGGGCATGTTCGTCGGGCTCGCGGGCGGTGCCTTCTCGGTCGGCACGCCGTACGTGGCGCGCTGGTTTCCGCGCGGGCGGCAAGGCTTTGCGATGGGCATCTACGGCGCCGGCAACTCGGGTGCGGCCGTCAACAAGTTCGTGGCGCCCGCCATCGTGGTGGCCGTCGGCTGGGCCGTGGTACCGCAGGTGTACGCGGCGATCATGCTCGGTGCTACGGTCCTGTTCTGGCTGCTGAGTACGAGCGACCCCGCGCACCTGGTGGGCCGCAGCGCCGGCTTCGCCGAGCAGCTGGGCACGCTCAAGGACCCGCGCGTGCTGCGCTACTGCCAGTACTACAGCATCGTGTTCGGCGGCTATGTCGCCATCTCGCTGTGGATGGTGCAGTACTACGTCGGCGAATACGGGCTCGACATCCGCGTCGCCGCGCTGCTGGCCGCCTGCTTCTCGCTGCCCGGCGGCGTGCTGCGCGCCGCGGGCGGCTGGCTGTCGGACCGGTACGGCGCGCACAGCGTCACCTGGTGGGTGATGTGGGTGTGCTGGATCTGCCTGTTCCTGCTGAGTTATCCGCAGACCGATCTCACGCTCGTCACGGTGAACGGCCCGCGCACCTTCCACATCGGGCTGAACGTCTACAGCTTCACCGCGCTGATGTTCGTGCTCGGCATCGCGATGGCCTTCGGCAAGGCCAGCGTCTTCAAGTACATCAGCGACGACTACCCCGCCAACATCGGCGCGATCAGCGGCATCGTCGGCCTGGCCGGCGGCCTCGGCGGCTTCGTGCTGCCCGTGATGTTCGGCGCGCTGATGGACCTCACCGGCATCCGCTCGAGCGCCTTCATGCTGATGTACGGCGTGGTCTGGGTTTCCCTCGTCTGGATGTACTGGACCGAAGTGCGCGGCACCCAGGTGATGGGCGGCGCGCGCGAATCGAAACTCAACCTGGAAGCCAAATCATGAGCACCAGCACCATCGCCGTTCCCCCGGGCACGACCGGCGGCCGCACCGACATCGCCGACTGGCGCCCCGAGGACGAACAGTTCTGGGAAAGCACCGGCAGGCACGTGGCATGGCGCAACCTGTGGCTGTCGGTGCCCGCCCTGCTGTGCGCCTTCGCGGTGTGGGGCATGTGGGGAATCATCACCGTGCAGATGAACAACCTGGGCTTTCCCTTCACCCAGGCCGAGCTGTTCACGCTCACCGCCATCGCGGGCCTGGCCGGCGCCACCATGCGCATCCCGGCCGCGTTCCTGATCCGCCTGGCGGGCGGGCGCAACACCATCTTCCTGACCACGGCAATGCTGCTGGCGCCGGCCATCGGCACCGGCATCGCGCTGCAGCACAAGGAGTGGCCGCTGTGGGTGTTCCAGCTCATGGCGCTTTGGTCGGGCGTGGGCGGCGGCAACTTCGCCAGCTCGATGTCCAACATCAGCACCTTCTTTCCCAAGCGCCTGCAAGGCACGGCGCTGGGCCTGAACGCGGGCATCGGCAACTTCGGCGTCACGACCATGCAGATCGTCATCCCGCTGGTGATGACCGTGGGCCTCTTGGGCAGCATCGGCGGCGAGCCCATGACGCTGCTCAAGGACAGCGGCTGGATCATGGGCAAGATCACCGCCGGCACGCCCACCTGGATCCAGAACGCGGGCTTCGCCTGGGTGCTGTCGCTGGTGCCGCTGTCGATCCTGTGCTGGTTCGGCATGAACAACCTGCGCACCGTCTCGCCCGACACCGGCGGCCCGGTCCAGGCCTTCCTGAAGATCACCTGGCTGTACACGCTGTCGTTCGCCCCGGCGATCGCGGGCCTGTACCTGTACCTGCCGGCGCCCACGGGCCTGGGCCTGCTCAACATGTGGGTGGCCATGCCGCTGATCATCGTGGCCACGCTGTTCACCATGAAGCTCGCCGCGTTCGGCACGATGAAGGAAAACATCGCCAAGCAGTTCGAGATCTTCCGCGACAAGCACACGTGGTCGATGACTGCGCTGTACATCGTGACCTTCGGCTCCTTCATCGGCTTCTCGATGGCGCTGCCGCTGTCGATCGCGGTGATCTTCGGCATCAGCCACGTGCCCGACGCGGCCGGCGTGCTGCAGCACACGCTGAAGAACCCGAACGCGCCCTCGGCCTTCACCTACGCGTGGATCGGCCCCTTCGTCGGCGCGCTGATCCGCCCGGTGGGCGGCTGGATCTCGGACAAGGTGGGCGGCTCGATCGTCACGCAGGCGATCTCCGCGGTGATGGTGGTGGCCTCGGCCGCCGTGGGCTACGTGATGCTGCTGGCCTACGGCTCGCCGCAGCCGGAGCAGTATTTCCTGCCCTTCATGCTGCTGTTCGTGCTGCTGTTCGCGGCCAGCGGCATCGGCAACGGCTCCACCTTCCGCACCATCGGCGTGATCTTCGACCGCGCCAAGGCCGGCCCGGTGCTGGGCTGGACCTCCGCCATCGCCGGCTACGGCGCCTTCATCGCGCCCGTGGTCATCGGCGCCCAGATCAAGGCCGGCACGCCGCAATACGCGATGTACGGCTTTGCCGTGTTCTATGCCCTGTGCCTCGTTCTCAACTGGTGGTTCTACCTGCGCCGCGGCGCCTATGTGAAGAACCCCTGAGCCAGCCAATCGAATTCGTATGAAAGACCCACGATGAGCCACTTTCTCGACCGCCTGACCTACTTCGCGCAGCCGCGCGAATCCTTCGCCGACGGCCATGGCCAGGTCACCGGCGAAGACCGCACCTGGGAGGACGCCTACCGCACGCGCTGGGCGCACGACAAGATCGTGCGCAGCACGCACGGCGTGAACTGCACGGGCTCCTGCTCGTGGAAGATCTACGTCAAGGGCGGCATCGTCACCTGGGAAACCCAGCAGACCGACTATCCGCGCACCCGCTGGGACATGCCCAACCACG
This sequence comes from Variovorax sp. 01N425, assembly GCF_056399465.1. NCBI lineage: Bacteria > Pseudomonadati > Pseudomonadota > Betaproteobacteria > Burkholderiales > Comamonadaceae > Variovorax > Variovorax sp. 01N425. The sequence goes on from NZ_JBFTRJ010000005.1 coordinate 267,438, forward strand.
AGCCGCGCGGCTGCGCCCGCGGCGCCAGCTACAGCTGGTACCTGTACAGCGCCAACCGCGTCAAGTACCCGATGGTGCGCGGCGCGCTGCTCAAGGCGTGGCGCGAAGCGCGCAAGACGCTCGCACCCGTCGAGGCCTGGGCCTCCATCGTGCAGGACGAGGCCACGCGCCGCAGCTACCAGAGCGTGCGCGGCCTCGGCGGCTTCGCGCGCTCGGGCTGGGACGAGGTCAACGAGATCGTCGCGGCCAGCAACATCCACACCATCCGCCGCCACGGGCCCGACCGCATCATCGGCTTCTCGCCGATTCCCGCCATGTCGATGGTGAGCTACGCCGCGGGCAGCCGCTACCTGAGCCTGATCGGCGGCGTGTGCATGAGCTTCTACGACTGGTACTGCGACCTGCCGCCGGCCAGCCCCCAGGTGTGGGGCGAGCAGACCGACGTGCCGGAATCGGCCGACTGGTACAACTCGAGCTACATCATCGCCTGGGGCTCCAACGTGCCGCAGACGCGCACGCCGGATGCGCACTTCTTCACCGAGGTCCGCTACAAGGGCGCCAAGACGGTCGCGATCACGCCCGACTACTCCGAGGTCGCCAAGCTGTCCGACCTGTGGATGCATCCCAAGCAGGGCACCGACGCCGCGGTCGCCATGGCCATGGGCCACGTGATCCTCAAGGAGTTCTACTTCGACCGGCGCAGCGCCTACTTCGACGACTACGCGCGCCGCTACACCGACCTGCCGATGCTGGTGATGCTCAAGCCGCACACCCTGCCCTCGGGCGAACAAGTGATGGTGCCCGACCGCTACCTGCGGGCCTCGGACTTCGACGACCGGCTCGGGCAGCCGAACAACCCCGAATGGAAGACCGTCGCGCTGGCCGAGGACGGCCGGGTGGTGGTGCCGCAAGGCGCCATCGGCTTTCGCTGGGGCGCGGACGGCCGCGCCGATGCCGGGCAGTGGAACCTCGAGGCCAAGGAAGCGGAGCACGGCGCAGAGGTAAAGCTCACGCTGTCGCTGCTCGACGATGCGGCCGCGGCGATCCAGCCCGCGCAGATCGGCTTCCCCTACTTCGGCGGCATCGAGAGCGAGCACTTCCCGAACAATGCGCAAAGCGACGTGCTGGTGCGCACGGTGCCGGTGCGGCTCGTCGCGCTCGGCGCAGAAGGCCAGACCGCGCTGGTCGCCACGGTGTTCGACCTGCAGGCCGCCAACTACGGCCTGGCGCGCGGCCTGCCGGGCGAGATGGCGGCCGCCGGCTACGACGACGACACGCCTTACACCCCGGCCTGGCAGGAAAAGATCACCGGCGTGCCGCGCGACCAGGTCATCACCGTGGCGCGCGAGTTCGCGGCCAATGCCGAGAAGACGCACGGCAAGTCGATGGTGATCATCGGCGCGGCCATGAACCACTGGTACCACAGCGACATGAACTACCGCGGCGTCATCAACATCCTGATGATGTGCGGCTGCATCGGCCAGAGCGGCGGCGGCTGGGCCCATTACGTGGGCCAGGAAAAGCTGCGCCCGCAGACCGGTTGGACGCCGCTGGCCTTCGCACTCGACTGGATCCGCCCGCCGCGGCAGATGAACTCCACGAGCTTCTTCTACGCCCACACCGACCAGTGGCGCTACGAGAAGCTCGGCATGGAGGAAGTGCTGTCCCCGCTGGCCGACAAGGCCGCGTTCGCCGGCACGATGATCGACTACAACGTGCGCGCCGAGCGCATGGGCTGGCTGCCGTCGGCACCGCAGCTGCAGACCAACCCGCAGCAAGTGGCGCGCGACGCGCAGGCCGCCGGCATCGACGGCGCGGCCTACACGGCGAAGGCATTGAAGGACGGCACGCTGCGCATGAGCTGCGAAGACCCGGACCACCCGTCGAACTGGCCGCGCAACATGTTCGTGTGGCGCTCCAACATCCTGGGCTCCTCGGGCAAGGGGCACGAGTACTTCCTCAAGCACCTGCTGGGCACCACGCACGGCGTGCAGGGCAAGGACCTCGGACCCGACGACGCCAAGCCGACCGAGGTGGTCTGGCACGACAAGGCGCCCGAGGGCAAGCTCGACCTGCTGGTGACGCTCGACTTCCGCATGAGCACCACCTGCCTCTACTCGGACATCGTGCTGCCGACCGCCACCTGGTACGAGAAGAACGACCTCAACACCAGCGACATGCACCCCTTCATCCATCCGCTGTCGACCGCGGTCGACCCGGCCTGGCAGGCGCGCAGCGACTGGGAGATCTACAAGGGCTTCGCGCGCACCTTCAGCGCCATGTGCCCGGGCTACCTCGGCGTCGAGAAGGAAGTGGTGCTCACGCCGCTGATGCACGACTCGCCCGCCGAGCTGGCCCAGCCCTTCGGCGTGGCCGACTGGAAGCGCGGCGAGTGCGAGCTGATTCCCGGCAAGACCGCGCCGCAGATCGCCGTGGTCGAGCGCGACTATCCCAACCTCTACAAGCGCTTCACCGCGCTGGGCCCGCTGCTCAAGAAGATCGGCAACGGCGGCAAGGGCATCGGCTGGAACACGGAAGTGGAGGTCGACGAACTCGGCAACCTCAACGGCCGCGTCACCGATGCCGGCGCCACGCAGGGCATGCCGAGCATCGACACCGACATCGACGCCTGCGAGGTCGTGCTGCAGCTGGCGCCCGAAACCAACGGCCACGTGGCCGTGAAGGCGTGGAAGGCCCTGGGCGTGCAGACCGGGCGCGACCACACGCACCTGGCGATCTACCGCGAGGACGAGAAGATCCGCTTTCGCGACATCCAGGCGCAGCCGCGCAAGATCATCTCCTCGCCCACCTGGAGCGGCATCGAGAGCGAGAAGGTCTCCTACAACGCGGGCTACACCAACGTCCACGAGCTCATTCCATGGCGCACCTTGACCGGCCGCCAGCAGTTCTACCTGGACCATCCGTGGATGCGCGCCTTCGGCGAAAGCCTGGCGGTCTACCGCCCGCCGGTCGACCTGAAGACCACGAAGGACATCCACAACATCCGCGGCAACGGCAACAAGGAGATCCAGCTCAACTTCATCACGCCGCACCAGAAGTGGGGCATCCACTCGACCTACACCGACAACCTGCTGATGCTCACGCTCAACCGCGGCGGGCCGGTGGTGTGGCTGTCGGAGGACGACGCGAAGAGCGCCGGCATCGTCGACAACGACTGGGTCGAGCTGTTCAACATCAACGGCGCCATTGCGGCGCGCGCGGTGGTGAGCCAGCGCGTCAATCCGGGCATGGTGATGATGTACCACGCGCAGGAGAAGATCATCAACACGCCGGGCTCCGAGATCACCGGCACGCGCGGCGGCATCCACAACTCGGTGACCCGCATCGTGCTGAAGCCCACGCACATGATCGGCGGCTACGCCCAGCTGAGCTACGGCTTCAACTACTACGGAACCATCGGCACCAACCGCGACGAGTTCGTGGTGGTGCGCAAGATGAACAAGGTCGACTGGCTCGACACGCCCGCGGACGTGGCCACCGTGCCCGCCGCGACCGCGGCCTGAACGAGGTACCCAATGAAAATACGCGCGCAAATCGGCATGGTCCTGAACCTGGACAAGTGCATCGGCTGCCACACCTGCTCGGTCACCTGCAAGAACGTCTGGACCAGCCGGCCCGGCGTCGAGTACGCCTGGTTTAACAACGTCGAGACCAAGCCCGGCATCGGCTACCCCAAGGAATGGGAGAACCAGGGCAAGTGGCAAGGAGGCTGGGTGCGCAAGCCCGACGGCTCGATCGAGCCGCGCCAGGGCGGCAAGTGGAGCCTGCTCATGCGCATCTTCTCCAACCCCAACCTGCCGCAGATCGACGACTACTACGAGCCCTTCACCTTCGACTACGAGCACCTGCAGTCGGCGCCCGCGATGAAGGCGCCGCCGACGGCGCGCCCGCGCAGCCTGATCACCGGCAAGCGCATGGAGAAGATCGAGTGGGGCCCGAACTGGGAAGAGATCCTCGGCGGCGAGTTCGCCAAGCGCAGCAAGGACGCCAACCTCGACAGCTTCGACGCGGTGCAAAAGGAGATGGTCGGCCAGTTCGAGAACACCTTCATGATGTACCTGCCCAGGCTGTGCGAGCACTGCCTGAACCCGGCGTGCGTGGCCTCCTGCCCTTCGGGCTCGATCTACAAGCGCGAGGAAGACGGCATCGTGCTGATCGACCAGGACAAGTGCCGCGGCTGGCGCATGTGCGTCTCGGGCTGCCCCTACAAGAAGATCTACTACAACTGGCAAAGCGGCAAGGCCGAGAAGTGCATCTTCTGCTACCCGCGCATCGAGGCCGGCCAGCCCACCGTCTGTTCGGAAACCTGCGTCGGGCGCATCCGCTACCTGGGCGTGGTGCTGTACGACGCCGACCGCATCCAGGAAGCGGCCAGCGTGCCGGACGAGAAGGATCTCTACGAGGCCCAGCTCGGCATCTTCCTCGACCCGCACGATCCGGAAGTGATCGCGCAGGCCCGGCGCGACGGCATCCCCGAGGCCTGGCTCGAAGGCGCGAAGAAGAGCCCCGTCTACAAGATGGCGATGGAATGGAAGGTGGCGCTGCCGCTGCACCCCGAGTACCGCACGCTGCCGATGGTCTGGTACGTGCCGCCGCTGTCGCCGATCACCGCGGCCGCCAACGCGGGCCATGTGGGCGCCAAGGGCGCGATTCCCGACGTCACGCAGATGCGCATCCCGGTGCAGTACCTGGCCAACCTGCTGACCGCGGGCGCGACCGAACCCGTGATCCGTGCGCTCGAGCGCATGCTGGCCATGCGCACCTACCAGCGCGGCAAGCACGTCGACGACTTCGCGGACCCGGCCGTGCTGGCGCAGGTGGGCCTCAGCGCCGCGCAGGTCGAAGAGATGTACCAGGTGATGGCCATCGCCAATTACGAGGACCGCTTCGTGATCCCCTCGACGCACCGCGAGTACGCCGAGAACACCTTCGACATGAAGGGCGGCTGCGGCTTCTCGTTCGGCAACGGCTGCTCCGACGGCAGCTCCGAGGCCAGCCTGTTCGGCGCCGCCAAGCGCCGCACGATTCCGATCCACGCCAAGGTCTGACACCGGGAGCGAAACGATGAAAACCCAACGCCACACCCTTCGCGCGCTCGCCCTCCTGCTCGGCTATCCCGATGCGAAGGCGCGCGCACTCATGCCGCAGCTGGCCGATGCGATCGACGCCGAAGCGGCGCTGTCGCCGGCGCGCCGCAAGGAGCTGCGGGCACTGGCCCGCGCGCTGGTCTCGGTCGATCCGATCGAGGCCGAGACGCAGTTCGTCGAACTGTTCGACCGCGGCCGCAGCACCTCGCTGCACCTGTTCGAGCATGTGCACGGCGACTCGCGCGAGCGCGGCCCGGCCATGATCGACCTGGTCCAGACCTACGAGAAGTCGGGGCTGCTGCTCGGCCCCCATGAAGCGCCCGACCACCTGTGCGTGCTGCTCGAGTTCGCCTCCACGCAGCCGCCGGCGGTGGCACGTGCCTTCCTCGGCGAGATGGCGCACATCCTCGCGTCCATCTTCAGCGCGCTGCGCAAGCGCGAGAGTGCCTATGCGAGCGTGCTGGCGGCGGTCATCGAACTGGCCGGCCACAAGGCCGAAGCGGTGGCGGTGGCCGATGACCAGCCGATCGACGAGAGCTGGGCCGAGCCCATCGTCTTCGACGGCTGCAGCACGCAGGGCCAGGCCCGGCCCGGCGCTGCGCAGCCCATCCACATCGTTCGCAAGGCGGCCGCGCCCGCCGCCCGTGGAGCCCGCATATGAACGCCCTCGACAATTTCATCTTCGGCATCTATCCGTACATCTGCCTGAGCGTCTTCTTCATCGGCAGCCTGATCCGGTTCGACCGCGACCAGTACACCTGGAAGAGCGACTCCTCGCAGCTGCTGCGTGCCGGCCAGCTGCGCTGGGGCAGCAACCTGTTCCACGTGGGCGTGCTGTTCCTGTTCTTCGGCCACAGCGTCGGCATGCTGACGCCGCACTTCCTGTACGAGCCCTTCATCGGCGCCGGCAGCAAGCAGCTGATGGCGATGATCTCGGGCGGCGTGGCCGGCCTGCTGGGCTTTGCCGGCGTCACGATCCTGCTGCACCGGCGGCTCGGCGACGAGCGCATCCGCGTCAACTCCAAGGCCAGCGACATCGTGCTGCTGGTGCTGCTGTGGCTGCAGCTGGCGCTCGGCCTGGCGACCATTCCGCTGTCGGCGCAGCATCTGGACGGCAGCATGATGGTGCTGCTGGCCGAATGGGCGCAGCGCATCGTCACCTTCCGCGGCGGCGCGGTGGAACTGCTGGACGGCGCAAGCTGGGTTTTCAAGGCCCACATGTTCCTCGGCATGTCGATCTTCCTGATCTTCCCGTTCACGCGGCTGGTGCATGTCTGGAGCGGCTTCGCGACGGTGGGCTATGTCTTGCGGCCCTACCAGGTGGTGCGCAGCCGCCGTGCGCTGGCACCGCGCAAGCCGGCATCGGCGGCCGCCCCGAGCGCCGCGCCCCATGCGCCGCCCAAGGCCGTGCCAAGCGGCGCCGCAGCCAGGTCGACGGGGGTGGCCCGGTGAGCGCCGGCGAATGCGCGGCGGTCAACGGCGTCGCGCTGCACCTGCCGGGCGAACGTCCGGACGAATACAGCCTGCGCGAACTCGCCTGGGCCGAGCTGCTGCGGCAGGCCGCCGTTGCGCGCGGCCTGCTGCCGCCTTCGGATGCACTCCTTGCGCCGCGCCTGGGCACGGCCGAGCAGGCGGTGATCCAGCAGATGCTCGACGAGGAGATCGAGGTGCCCGCGGCCAGCGAGGACGAATGCCGCCGCTACTACGCGGCGCGCAGCGCGCACTTCGCCATCGGCCGCCGCGTGCATGCACGCCACATCCTGTTTGCGGTGACGGACGGCATCAACGTGGCGGCGCTGGCCGCGCGCGCCGAGCAGGCCCTGCTCGAGCTGCGCCACAGGGAGGCCGCGCCCGGCCGCTTCGCCAAGCTCGCGCGGACCTTGTCCAACTGCCCGAGCGGCGCCGACGGCGGCGACCTCGGCTGGATCGGCCCGGACGATTGCGCCGACGAGCTCACGGCCGAGCTGTTCCACAACACCGAACGGCTCGACGCGCTGGGCCTGCATCCGCGGCTGGTCCACAGCCGCTACGGCTTCCACATCGTCGAGGTGCTCGCGCGCGATGCGGGGCGGCAGCAATCCTTCGAAGAGGTGGGCTCGCGCATCGCGGTGCAGCTCGCCCAGCAGTCGCGCGCCAAGGCGCTGCACCAGTACATGCAGCTGCTGGCCGGCCGCGCCGAGCTGCGCGGCCTCGCGCTCGAAGGGGCGGACTCCCCGCTGGTGCAGTGAACCGCCACGGCCGGCACCGGCCCCTATCAATCTGATGTGGAACATGATGGATCGATCCTCTGACGAAACAGCAGTCGCCCTGCAAGCGCTTTCGCGCGATGCGGGCTTGCGCAACTGGCGCCTCAAGGGTGTCGAACGCCTTCCTGTCATCCAGGGCGGCATGGGTGTCGGCGTGTCGGCCGGCCGGCTCGCCGGCACCGTCGCCGGGCTGGGCGGCATGGGCACGATCTCGGCCGTCGACCTGCGCCGGCTGCATCCCGACCTGATGGCCCGCACGGCCCACCTGAACGCCGAGCCGGACGCCGGGCAGCGCATCGACGCCGCCAACCTCGAGGCGCTGGGCCGCGAGATCGCGCGGGCCCGCGAGCTCTCCGGCGGGCGCGGCCTGGTCGCCGTGAACGTGATGAAGGCGCTGACCGCCTACGAGGCCTACCTGCGCCACGCCATGGCCTGCGGCATCGACGCATTGGTGGTGGGCGCGGGCCTGCCGCTGGACCTGCCCGAGCTCGCGCGCGACCATCCCGAGGTGGCGCTGATCCCCATCCTTTCGGATGCGCGCGGCGTGCAGCTGGTGGTGCGCAAATGGGAGAAGAAGGGGCGCCTGCCCGACGCCATCGTGATCGAGCATCCCCGGCTCGCGGGCGGCCACCTGGGCGCCTCCAAGGTCGCCGACCTGCAGGACCCGCGCTTCGACTTCGACGTCGCCATTCCGCAGGTGCTCGAATTCTTCAAGACGGCCGGCATCGAGGGGCGCATTCCGCTGATTGCGGCCGGCGGCATTGGCAGCCTCGAGGACATCCGGCGCCTGCAGGGCATCGGCGCCGCGGCGGTGCAGCTGGGCACCGCGTTCGCGGTGACCGCCGAATGCGATGCGCACCCGGCCTTCAAGCAGGTGCTGGCCGACGCCCAGCCCGCCGACATCGTCGAGTTCGTCAGCACGGCGGGCCTGCCCGCGCGCGCGGTGCGCACGCCGTGGCTCGACAAGTACCTGCGGCTGGAGGAGCGGCTGCAGCACAAGGCGCACAAGAAGGAGAGCTGCACCATGCGCTTCGACTGCCTGGCGCACTGCGGCCTGCGCGACGGCACCCCGAGCTGGGGCCAGTTCTGCATCGACAAGACACTGGGGCACGCACTGGAAGGCCACCTCGACCGCGGCCTGTTCTTCCGCGGCGCAGGGACGCTGCCCTTCGGCAGCGAGATCCGCCCCGTGCGCGACCTGATGCGTTGGCTGCTCGGCGGCATCCGCCCGGCCGGCCTCGCCGGGGAGGCCGCGGCATGAAGCGCGAAGACGCCAGCAACATGGAGCCGCTGCCCGTGCAGCCCATCAGCCGCGACGTGCTGCGCGAAAAATACCTGAAGCCCGGCGAAGCCGATGCCGAGGCCCTGTTCGCGCGCGTCGCGCGTGCGCTGGCCTCGGTCGAAGCCGAGGAAGAACGTGCGCCATGGGAGGCGCGCTTCCTCGCCAACCTGCGCGCCGGCGCAATCGGCGCCGGCCGCATCATGAGCGCCGCGGGCACCGAGCTGGAGGCCACGCTGATCAACTGCTTCGTGCAGCCGGTGGGCGACTGCATCCAGGGCCAGGACGCCGGTGGCTACGCCGGCATCTACGAGGCGCTGCGCGAAGCCGCCGAGACCATGCGCCGCGGCGGCGGCGTCGGCTACGATTTCTCGCGCATCCGCCCGCGCGGCGCGCAGGTGCGCACCACCGCCTCCACCGCCTCGGGCCCGTGCAGCTACATCGACGTGTTCGACCGCTCCTGCGCCACGGTGGAGAGCGCGGGCGCGCGCCGCGGCGCGCAGATGGGCGTGCTGCGCATCGACCACCCCGACGTGCTGGACTTCATCACGGCCAAGCGCACGCCGGGGCGCTGGAACAACTTCAACGTATCGGTGGCGGTGAGCGACAAGTTCATGCGTGCGCTGGCGGATGACGAGGAATGGCCGCTGGTGCACAGCGCCAGGCCCGGCGCCGAGCTGATCGCGCGCGGCGCAGCGCAGACCGCCGACGGCAGCTGGGTCTACCGGAGCCTGCCGGCGCGCGAGCTGTGGGACCTGGTGATGCGCTCGACCTACGACTTCGCCGAGCCCGGCATCCTGTTCACCGACACCATCAACAACGACAACAACCTGCGCTACTGCGAGCACATCGAGGCGACCAACCCCTGCGGCGAGCAGCCGCTGCCGCCGTACGGATGCTGCGACCTCGGGCCGATCGTGCTGACGCGCTTCGTGGACCATCCGTTCGGCATCGGCGGTGCGGCGCACTTCGATCTCGCGCGCTTCGGCGAAGCCGTGGCGCTGCAGGTGCGCGCGCTCGACAACGTGCTGGACCTCACCTTCTGGCCGCTGCCGCAGCAGCGCGCCGAGGCCATGGCCAAGCGCCGCATCGGCGTGGGCTTCACGGGCCTGGGCGACGCGCTCGCGATGCTGTGCCTGCGCTATGACCAGCCCGAGGGCCGGGCCATGGCGGTGCGCATCGCGCGCTGCCTGCGGGATGCGGCCTATGCTGCCTCGGTGGCGCTGGCGCGCGAGAAAGGCGCCTTCCCGCTGTTCGACGCCGAGCGCTACCTGGCGTGCGGCACCTTCGCGAGCCGCCTGGACCCGGCGCTGCAGGAGCAGATCCGCATGCACGGCATCCGCAACAGCCACCTGGTCTCGATCGCGCCGACGGGCACCGTGAGCCTGGCGTTCGCCGACAACGCCTCCAACGGCATCGAGCCGGCGTTCTCGTGGAGCTACCGGCGCAAGAAGCGCGAGGCCGACGGCAGCACCACCGAGTACGACGTGGAGGACCACGCCTGGCGCCTGTACCGCTTCCTCGGCGGCGACACCGACCGGCTGCCGCCGTACTTCGTCTCGGCCCTGTCGATGCCCGCAGCCGGCCACCTGGCGATGATGGAAGCGGTGCAGCCCTTCGTCGACACCGCCATCTCCAAGACGGTGAACGTGCCCGCCGACTATCCCTACGAGGACTTCAAGGAGCTCTACCAGCAGGCATGGAATGCCCGCCTCAAGGGCCTGGCCACCTACCGGCCCAACAGCATCCTGGGCGCCGTGCTGGAGGTCGCGCCAGCAGCGCAGCCGGAGGCCCGCCCCGCCGTCGACAGTGCCGCCGCCGATCCGATGCGCGCAATGATCGAGAGCCGGCCGAAGGGCGCGCTGGATGCCGTCGCCGAGAAGATCGAGTACTGGACGCAGCAGGGGCGGCAGACGCTCTACCTGGTGGTTTCGTTCCTGCCATTGGCCGACGGCCGCGAGCGGGCCGTGGAATTCTTCATGCCGGTGGGCCAGAGCGGCGAGTCGCAGCAATGGATCACCGCGAGCATGCGGCTGCTGTCGCTGGCCGCGCGCGGCGGTTTTCTCGAACGCGCACTCGCCGACATGCGCAAGGTCGCCTGGGACCGCGGGCCGGTGCGCCTGGGCCACCACCTGAAGGCCGACGGCACCCAGGTGCCGATGTGGCACGACTCCGAAGCGGGCGCCATCGCCTATGCGATCCAGCAGCTGATCGCGCGCCGCGCGGGCCAGGCGCCCGCGGCACCGGACGTGCCGGTGTCACTGGTTGCTGCCGCCGCCCCGATGGCGGGCGCCAAGTGCCCCGAATGCGGCGCCCACGCCATGATCCGCAAGGACGGCTGCGACTACTGCACGCAGTGCGGCCACCTCGGGAGCTGCGGATGAATGCGGTGGCCCATGCTGTGGCCGAGCCGCCCGCGAGCGCGCGGCAGCTGGCCGCGCTGATGGAGGCGCGCCGCACCGTGCTGCCCAAACGGCTCGGCGCACCCGGCCCCGGCCATCCCGAGTTCGCGCAGATCCTCGGCGCCGCGGCCTCGGCGCCGGACCACGGCGGCCTGGTGCCCTGGCGCTTCGTCGTCGTGCCGCCACCGCAGCGCGGGCGGCTTGCCGACGTGTTCGCGCAGGCGCTGCTGCAGCGCGACGACGCCGCCACGCCCGAGCAGCAGGGCCAGGCGCGCGAGAAGGCCTTCCGCGCGCCGCTGCTGATGCTCGCGGTCGTGCGCATGGGCCCCGGCAACGCGGAGATCCCGGCCGCCGAGCGCATCCTGTCGGCCGGATGCGCCATCCAGAACATGCTGCTGGCCGCGACCGCGCTGGACTACGGCTCGGCGCTGACCAGCGGCAAGGCGCTGCAGTCGGACGAACTGCGCGCCCTGTTCGCGCTCGGTCGGCACGACGAGCCGCTGTGCTTCGTCAGCGTGGGTTCGGTGACGGCGCCGAAGGCCGGTCCTGCGCGGCCCGCGCCCAGCCGCTACACGCGCGAACTGGGCGGCGCGCCGGAGCTTTCGCCATGCGACTGATGCCTTCCGTGCGCGGTGCGCTCAACGGGCTGCTGCTCGGCCTGAACACGCTGCTCGCGTTCACGTTGATGGTGCCGCCGGCGCTGGTGAAGCTGCTGGTGCCAGCCGACCGCGTGCGTGCCGGTTGCGACCGGGCGCTGAACGCGCTGGCCGGCGGCTGGGTCGCCGTCAACAACGCATGGATCGCCGGCGCATGCCCCACGCCATGGCAGGTCCGCGGCGTCGAGGGCCTGAACCCGCGCGGCTGGTACCTGGTGTCGAGCAACCACCAGAGCTGGGTCGACATCCTGGTGCTGCAGCGCATCTTCCACGGGCTCATTCCCTTCCTCAAGTTCTTTCTCAAGCGCGAGCTGATCTGGGTTCCGGTCATCGGGCTGGCGTGGTGGGCGCTCGACTTTCCGTTCATGAAGCGCGGCCGCGGCACCGGTCGCGGCGACCTTGCGACCACGCGGCGCTCGTGCGAGAAGTTCAAGCGCGTGCCGACGGCCGTCATCAACTTTGTCGAGGGCACGCGCTTCACCGCGGCCAAGCATGCTGCGCAGAACAGCAGCTACCGCCATCTGCTCGAGCCCCGCGCGGGCGGCCTGGGCGTGGCGCTGGCCACCATGGGCGGGCAGTTCGAGGCGATGCTCGACGTGACCATCGTCTACCCCGAAGGAACGCCGAGCTTCTGGGCGCTGCTGTGCGGCAACGTGCAGGCCGTGACAGTCGATGTGCGCCAGCGCGCCATTCCGCCTCATCTGCTGGGCACGAGCCCGTCGGGCGACAAGGCCCGCCGCGCGCACACCCGCAAGTGGATTGAAGCCCAGTGGCAGGACAAGGACCGCCTGATCCAGGAGCGGCTGGCGGCGCGCCGCGGCGTTCGAAAGTAGCCGGGGCGCGCCTCAGCCGAACCGCACCGCCCGGCCTTCGGCGTCGAGCGCGAGATAGCCGCCGAAGGCCCCGCTTCGCACGCCCTCGACCATGGCTTCGAGCGCGCTGTCGATGCGTTCGGGCGAGGGCGGCAGGCCGTTCGCGCCGGACAGCCCGGCCGCGAACACCACGCGCCAGGGCAGGCTCACGCGGCGCGATTCGGCCACCAGCGCAGCAAAGGTGCTGAGCTCCGGCAGGCTTTTCTCCACGCAGGCCACGGGCGTCAGCGCGCCGCCCTGCCCCGCCTCGAAACGTGCGCGCTGCGCGGCATCGGCGTCGCCGGGCAATTCGGCTTCGGCGAACACGAACAGCAGGCGCTGGGGCTCGGGTTGGGCCGCCGCGGCCTGCAGCAGCTGATCGAAAAGAGAGGAAGAAGAAGAAGAAGAAGAAGAAGGCATGCCGCGAGCGTCGCCGCTGCCTTCGCTCTTGTTGTTGATGCAGATCAAGGGGCGCCGCACGCGCGTTCCTAGCATAGGTGCATCCGAAATACACCTTTCAGATCCCTTCGCTTCCACCGAGGAAAACCCATGAAATCCGCACCCTCCTCCATCGTCGATGTCCGCAGGCTCGAGCCGCGCTTTCGCCACGCGCACATCTTCTCCACCTTTGCCGCGCTCGACGTCGGCAGCGCCATCGAACTGGTGAACGACCACGATCCCCGGCCGCTGTATGCGCAGTTCCAGTCGCAGTGGCCCGACCGGTTCGCATGGAACTACCTCGAGCAGGGCCCTTGGGTCTGGCGCGTGGCCATCACCAAGGTGCCGGCTTTCGACGCGCACGCGAGCGGCGGCTGCTGCGGTGGATGCGGCGGCGCCTGAGCACCTCCACCGATCCGGATTCCCAAGAAGGAAACATCATGAGCAACAACAACCGGCTGTGGCGCTGGCTCGCTTTCATCTTCGTGCTGTCGTTCGGTGCGCTCGGCTACCTGGGCGTGCAGATCTACCTGACCGCGCCACCGATCCCGAGCGCGGTCACCAGCTCCGACGGCGAACCGATCTTCACCGGCGAGCAGATCCGGCGTGGCCAGCAGGTCTGGCTGTCGGCCGGCGGGCAGCAGCTGGGCTCGGTGTGGGGGCACGGCAGCTACGTCGCGCCCGACTGGTCCGCCGACTGGCTGCACCGCGAGGCCGTGGCGCTGCGCAACCGCCACGCCCAGGCCTTTCGCAAGGACTTCGACTCGCTGAGCCCGGCGGACCGCGGCGCGCTCGCGGCCACGGTGGTCGAGCAGATGCGGCGCAACACCTATGACGCAGCCAGCGGCGTGATCACCGTGCCGGCCGACCGGGCGCAAGCGATCCGCGAGGTGGCGGCGCACTACGACGCGCTGTTCGGCGACGACAGCTCGCTCGCCACGCTGCGCAGCCAGTACGCGATGACGCCGGGCACGCTGCCCGACCGCGCCGACCGCCAGGCGCTCACCGCCTTCTTCTTCTGGACCTCCTGGGCCGCGGCCACCGACCGGCCCGGAGAAACGGGCCTGAGCTACACCAGCAACTGGCCGCACGAGCCGCTGGTGGGCAACACCATGACCAGCTCGGCCGCGGTCTGGTCGATGGTCAGCATCTGCCTGCTGCTGGCGGCCATTGCGGCCATGCTGTGGCTGCACGGCAGCCAGCGGCACGAGGCCGAGGCGCAGCCGCCCCAGGCGGACCCGCTGCTGGGCGCCGTGGCCACGCCCTCGATGAAGGCCACGCGCAAGTACTTCTTCGCGGTGATCGGCCTCATGCTGCTGCAGATCGCGATGGGCATCGTCACGGCGCACTACGCGGTCGAGGGCGATTCGTTCTTCGGCCTTCCGCTGGCCAAGCTGCTGCCCTACGTGGTGAGCCGCACGGTGCACACGCAGATCGGCATCTTCTGGATCGCCACCGCGTGGCTGGCCACGGGCCTGTACATCGCGCCGCTGCTGTCCGGCCGCGAGCCCAGGCTGCAGAAGCTCGGGGTCGACGTGCTGTTCTGGGCACTGATCGCCATCGTGGTCGGCTCGACGCTGACGGGCTGGCTCGGCACGCTGCAGCACCGCGGCGTCGACTTCAGCTTCTGGCTCGGCAACCAGGGCCTCGAATACACCAGCATGGGCCGCGTCTGGCAGGTGCTGCTGTTCGTGGGCCTGCTGTTCTGGGTGTTCCTGCTGGGCCGTGCGCTCTGGCCCGCGCTGGTCAAGCCTTCGGCATCGCGCGGGCTGATCGCGATGGTGTTCCTGTCGGCCACCTGCATCGGCGGCTTCTATTCGACCTCGCTGGTGTGGGGACAGCACACGCACTACTCGATGATCGAGTACTGGCGCTGGTGGCTGGTGCACCTCTGGGTGGAGGGCTTCTTCGAGGTGTTCGCCACCGCCGTGGTCGCGCTGATCTTCACGCGCCTGGGCCTGGTGCGCACCGAGAGCGCCAACCGCGCCATCATCGCCGAGACCATCGTGTTCCTGTTCGGCGGCATCCTGGGCACGCTGCACCACCTCTACTTCACCGGCACGCCGACCTCGGTGATCGCCGTGGGCGCGGTGTTCTCGGCGCTCGAAGTGGTGCCGCTGACGCTGATCGGCCTGGAGGCCCTGCAGACATGGCGCCGTTCGCAAGCCATGCCCTGGCTCGGCGCCTACAAGTGGATCGTCATGTGCTTCGTGGCCGTCGGCTTCTGGAACACGATTGGCGCCGGCGTTCTCGGCTTCGCGATCAATCCGCCGGCCTCGCTCTACTACGTGCAGGGGCTCAACATGACGGCCGCGCACGGCCATGCCGCGCTCTTCGGCGTCTACGGCATGCTGGGCATCGGGCTGATGCTGTTCTGTTTGCGCGGTCTGTACGACCGCCAGCTGCATGCCGACCGGCTGCTCAGGCCGGCGTTCTGGAGCCTCAACATCGGCCTGGCGATGATGGTGTTCCTGTCGCTGCTGCCCGCGGGCATCTACCAGGCCTGGGCCAGCGTCACGCAGGGGCTGTGGTTCGCGCGCTCGGCCGAGCTCGTGCACTCCCGCGTGATGGAGGCGCTGGTGTGGATGCGGGTGCCTGGCGACATCGTCTTTGCCGTGGGCGCGGTGCTGCTCGCGGCCTATGCGCTGCGGCTGCTGCGCCGTCCGGCGGTGCAGGCTGCGCCGCAGGCCCGGCCGCACGCCAAGGGCCTTGCCGTCCAGGCGGGCCATGTGGCCGAGCAGTGACGCGGCGCGATCGAAGCCATGAAGCTCACCGCCTTCACCGACTACAGCCTGCGCGTGCTGATCTACCTGGCCGCGCAGCCCGGGCGCCGCGCCACCATCAGCGAGATCGCCGCCTCCTTTGCGGTGTCCGAGCATCACCTGACGAAGGTGGTGCACTTCCTGGGCAAGGAGGGATGGCTGGCCAACGTCCGCGGCAAGGGCGGCGGCCTGGCGCTCGCAAAGCCGCCCGAGGCGATCAACATCGGCGACGTGGTACAGCGCACCGAGGGCGGCGCCCTCGTGGAGTGCTTTGGAGAAGGCGGCGGCGCCTGCCGCATCACGGGCCTGTGCCGCCTGCAGGGCATCCTGGGCGAAGCGGTGGCGGCGTTCCATGCGGTGCTGCAGCGCTACACGCTGGCCGACCTCGTGCGCAACCGCGAGGCGCTGGCCACGGTGTTCCTGGCAGGCCGCATCGGCGCGGCGCACGCCGAACGGGAGGCAGCGTGAGTTCGCCGGCGGACACGGCCGCCTTCCCGTACGACGGGCCCGAGCCGCTGCGCGAGCCGCTCGCAGCAGCGCTCGCGCGCGTGGTCGATCCGGAAATCTCGATGAACATCGTCGACGTGGGCCTGGTCTACGGCGTCACGGTGGATGCCACCGTGGCGCATGTGCGGCTCACGATGACCTCCGCGGCCTGCCCGGTGATCGATCTCATCATGGACGAGGCGGAAGCCGAGCTCGACAAGGTGGTGCCACCCGAGCTCCAGATCCGCGTCGAGCTGGTGTGGGAGCCGCCCTGGGGCCCGGAGCGCATGAGTGCCGGCGCCAGGCGGTTCATGGGATGGTAGGCGCTGCAAGCCCCGCCGCCCGCACGGGACGGCCAGCAAGGACATCGCCGGTGCACGGCCGGGTTCTTGCGCGTGCGCTGTTCGGCGCGCTGGCGGGCGCGTCGCTGGCGGGTGGCATTGCGGGCGGGCTCTGGCGGCTCGGCGTCGCGGTGCCGGACCCGCATTCCTTCGCCTGGACCGGCCAGGTGCTGCTGGTGCATGCCGCACTGATGATCTGCGGCTTCCTGGGCACCGTGGTCGGCATCGAGCGCGCCGTGGCCGTCAAGCATCGCTGGGCATTCGCGGCGCCGCTGGCATCGGGCACCGGCGCGCTGTGCCTGGCCTTCGGGCAGCAGGCCGCCGGCGCGTGGCTCGAAGTGGCGGCAGCGGTGTTCTTCCTGGCGGCCAGCGCGGTGGTGGTGCGGCGCCAGCGCGCGGCGCACACGCTGCTGCTCGCGGCCGGCGCGGCGGCGTGGGTGGCCGGCAACCTGTTGTTCGCACTCGGCCGCGACGGCGGCGCCGTGTTCCCGTGGTGGTTCGCCTTCCTGGTCATGACGATCGCGGCCGAACGGCTCGAGATGACGCGGCTCATGCGCCGGCGTCCCGCGGCCAGCCTGACGCTGCAGGCGGTGCTGGTGCTGCTGCTGGCCGGCGCCGCATGGTCGGGCACGGCCCCGCGCGCCGGCGGACTCGCCTACGGCACGGCGCTCGCGCTGCTGGCCGTGTGGCTTGCGGTGTTCGACATCGCGCGGCGCACGGTGGCCATGCACGGCATCAGCCGCTACATGGCGGTCTGCCTGCTGGGCGGCTATGCCTGGCTCGGCGTCGCCGGCGCGGCCTGGGCCGCGGCCGCGCTCGGAGGGCCCACGCGCGACATCGCGCTGCACGCGCTGGGCCTGGGCTTCGTCGTCAGCATGGTGATGGGGCATGCGCCGGTCGTGCTGCCGGCCATCGCACGCATCAAGCTGCGCTTCGGCGCCTTCTTCTACCTGCCGCTGGCCGCGCTGCACCTGTCGCTTGTCGTGCGGCTGGTGCTGGGGAGCTTCAGCGATCCGCTGCGCGCCGCCGGCGCTTCGCTCAATGCGGCCGCGATCGTTTTCTTTGCCGTCACCGTGGCCGGCGCGGCCATCGCGTGGCGCATCCAACATGGCGCCGAGGGCGCCCGAAAGGCCTGACCGTGGCATCCTTCATTCCGCTCGAACCTGCACAGCCCCCTTCCACCCGGGCGCCGGCCTTTGCGCTGTGGCAGCTCGGCTTCCGGCCCTTCTACCTGCTGGCCAGCGGCTTCGCGGCGCTGTCCATCGCGCTGTGGGCGATGCAGTTCGCGGGCTGGCTGCCCGGCGCCTACCTGCAGGGGCCGATGTGGCATGCGCACGAGATGCTGTTCGGCTTCGCGCTGGCGGTGATCGTCGGATTCCTTTTCACCGCGGGGCGCAACTGGTCGGGGCAGCCCACGCCCACGGGGCTGCCGCTGGCGGCGCTGGCACTGCTCTGGGTGGCGGGCCGCGTGCTCGTGCTCACGCCTTTTGCGTGGACAGCCGCCGTGGCCAACGCGGCGTTTCCGCTCGCCTGCGCGCTGGCGCTGGCGCGCCCGCTGGTGGCCGCGCGCAACCGGCGCAACTACTTCTTCGTCGGCTTGCTGCTGCTGCTCTCGGGCGCCGCATTCGCCTTTCACCTGTCGGCGCTCGGCGTGATCGAGGTGCCGGCGTGGCTGGGCATCCAGGTGGCGCTGGACGTGCTGCTGTTCATCATGGCCGTGATGGCGGGCCGGGTGGTGCCGATGTTCACCAACAACGGCATCTCGGGCGCGGGCGCCACGCGAAACGCCCTGGTCGAGAAGGCCGCGCTGGGGCTGGTGCTCGCGCTGCTGCTGGCTGATGCCACGGGCCTGCCACCGGTCGCCGGAGCGGCGCTCGCCTTGGCGGCGGCGCTCGCGCATCTGGTGCGCTGGCTGCTCTGGCGGCCCTGGAAGGCGCCGGCCAACACGCTGGTGCTGGTGCTGCACGTGGCCTACGCATGGATTCCGGTGCACCTCGCGCTGCGGGCGCTCGCGCTGCACGGCGCGGTGCCGGCATCGCTCGCCACCCATGCGCTGACCGTGGGCGCCGCGGGCGGACTCATCATCGGCATGATGGTGCGCACGGCGCGCGGCCACACCGGCCGGGTGCTGCGCGCCGACCAGGTCGACACGGCCTGCTTCGTGCTGGTGCTGCTCGCTGCGCTAGTGCGGATTCTCGTGCCGCTGGCCACACCGGCGCACACGGTCGCCGCGGTGCTTTGTTCCGCCGCATTCTGGAGCCTGGGCTTCGGCCTCTACGCGGTGCGCTATTGGCCGGTGCTGACGCGGGCCCGGGCGGACGGCAAGCCCGGCTGAGCGCCCCCTGCACGCAGGAGCCTTGCGCTTCGGCCAGCGGAGATCAAGTCTTCGCGCGCCAGCGCGCCTCGAGCGCCGCGATGTCCACTGCGTCCTCGGTGAAGACCTCGATAGCCAGCGTGCGCTCGTCGGCTTCCAGGGGCTCGTGCACTGCGAGCTGGCGCGCCAGCACCTCCAGGCTGGCCTCCGACGCGTCCGTGCCCGCGGCTCCGCGTTCGGCCACGCGGCGGCGCAGCACCGCTTCGGCGGCACGGCAGTCCAGGATCGCGAAAGGCAGGCCGAGCTCGGCCGCCAGCACCTGGAAGCTGCGCCGCTCGGCGCTGCGCAGGAAGGCCGCATCCACGATCACCGGATACCCTGCCAGCAACGCGTCGCGCGCGCAGGCCCGCAAGCGCTCGAAGGTCCGCCGCGTGGCCTCCGCGCCGTAGATGGCCAGGCCCCGCTCGGCGGAGCGGGCGAGCGGATCGAGGCCGAACAGGCGCTTGCGCTCCACGTCGGAACGGATGCGCACCGCGCCCGCAGCGCACAGCAGCAGCGAGGCGATGCTCGATTTGCCGGAGCCCGAGAACCCGTGCGTGATCAGCAGGCGAGCGCGCCCCCGCGGGCCGTGCGCCAATTGCGCGGCGCAGGCCAGGTAGTCGGGCTTCGATGCGGCCTGCGGCCCCAGGCCCGCGGCCATGGCCCGCACCAGCGCCCGGTACACCTCGTAGAAGCCGAGCACCTGCAGGCCCGCATGGTCGCCGCTGTGCTGCAGCCACGCATCCAGGAAGCGGAACGCGAGGTCGGCGCGGCCGTGGGCCTTCAGGTCCATGGTGAGGAATGCGATGTCGCTCATCACGTCGATCCGGCGCATCATGGGGTCGAACTCGATGCAATCGAAGGCGGTGAGTTCGCCGTCCACCAGGACGACATTGGCCATGTGCAGGTCGCCGTGGCATTCGCGCACCGCGCCACTCTGCTGGCGCGCGATCCAGGCCATGTGCAGCGCCTGCGCGCGTTCGCGGATCCATGCGGACAGGGTCGCGAGACAGCTGTCGCTGCGTTGCACGAGCAGCTGGCTCACGACATCGACGGCCGCACGAACGATGGCGTCCGGCGCGCCGAATGCGGACGGCGGCACCACGCGCTCGGCCGCACCCTGCAGCGCCGCCACCCGCCACGCGAAGCCGTCGAGCCAGGCCGGCTCCAACCGGCCTGCCATCAGCAGGTTGCGCAAGAGCGACGACTCCGGAAAGCGCCGCATGCGGACCACGTGGTCGATCGGCACGCCGTCGCCGCCGAGCCGCGGCGCCTCGCGCGCGCCGCACACCGGCACCACGTCCAGGTACAGCGAGGGCGCGAAGCGCCGGTTGAGGCGCAGTTCTTCCTCGCAGAAATGCTTGCGCGCCGCGATGCTTGCGAAGTCGACGAAGGGAAAGCGCACGGGCTTCTTGAGCTTGTAGGCGTGCGTTGCCGTCAGCAGCACCCACGAGATGTGCGTCTCGACCAGCTCGACGCGCGCGCCGGTTTCCCGCTGCAGTGATTCGCGCAGCGCCTGCACCAGTGTCGTGTCCATCTGTCCTGTTTCCGATTCAATGGCGATGAGAATCAACGAAAAGGCGCCACGCCGCCCAACTGGCCGGCAGCGCGGCCCACAGGGCCCAGTGCGGCGGCAGGGTCGCCAGGCCGAACCGTGCGCCGACGCCCGGCACACCGGTCAGCAGGACCCAGACCACGCAGACGCCCACCAGCAGCGCATGGAACACCGCGTTGGCGTGCGTGCGCCCGAAGCCTGCCCCCCGGAACCACACCAGCAGCAACAGGTTGCCGAGCACGATCGAGCCCAGGCTCGCCAGGCGCAGCACCTCCGGCGAAGCGCCGCGCTCGCGGCACACCCATTGCACCAGCGCCACGCCGGCAAACGCAAGCCCGCCGAGCGCCAGCGCGTGGCCGGCCGAGCCCAGCGAGAACAGCGTGTCCTCCTTGCGGCGCGGCGGCACGTCCATGCTGTCGTCCGGCGCGGGCTCGGCCTCGAAGACCAGGGAACAGGCCGGGTCGATCAGCAGCTCGAGCAGCACCACGTGCAGCGGCAGCAGCAGCACCGGCCCGCCCAGCACGACCGGGATCAGCGCCACGCCGACGATGGGCACGTGCACCGCGAAGAGATAGCCCAGGGCCTTGCGCAGGTTGGTGAAGATGCGCCGGCCGGCGCGCACAGCGTCGACCAGCGAGGTGAAGTTGTCGTCCGTCAGCACCAGCGAGGCGGCCTCGCGCGCCACGTCCGTGCCGCGCTGGCCCATCGCGACGCCGATGTCGGCCGCCTTGAGCGCGGGCGCGTCGTTGACGCCGTCGCCCGTCATCGCGACGACCTCGCCGCACTGCTGCAGGGCCTGCACGATGCGCAGCTTCTGCGCCGGGTCGACCCGCGCGAACACCTGCACCTCGCGCACGCAATCCCGCAGCGCTTCGTCGTCCATGGCGGCGAGCGCCGCACCGGTCATCACATGCGCCGCGGCGCCATCGACGAGCCCGGCCTGCCGCGCGATCGAACGCGCCGTGAGGGCGGCATCGCCGGTGATCATCACCACGCGCACGCCCGCGTGCCGGCACGCCTGCACGGCAGCGGGCACTTCGTCGCGCAAGGGATCCATGAAGCCGAGCAGGCCCAGCGGCGTGAGCCGAAGGCCCTCGGGCAGCGCGGCGTCGTCGCCGGGCGCGGCAGCGCGGCCCTCGGCCACCGCGAGCACACGCAGGCCGGCGGCGCTCCAGCGGTCGGCCGCCTCGCGCAACCGTTGCGCCAGCGCCGGATCGGCGCCGCAAAGACCGAGCACGGCCTCCGCCGCGCCCTTGACCGCCACGGCCTCGCCGGGCACGCCGGGCGCGTGCCAGCAATGCACCACGTAGGGCGAGCCCTCGCGGATCCCCCGGCGCACGCCGGGCGCCCAGGCCGGATCGGGGCGCAGGCCCGCAGCCTCGGCGGCCGCGCGCACCGCCCGGTCCATCGGTTCGACGCCCTCCGCGTTGCTGGCGCGGACCGCGGCCTGCAGCAGGCGATGGAAGCGCTGCGCCGCCGCCTCGCCCGCTTCGTGCAACTCGCATTCGCCGGCACCGTCGTGCAGGGCCGCCAGCGCCATGCGGTTTCGCGTCAGCGTGCCGGTCTTGTCCACGCACAGCACGGTGATGGTGCCGAGCGCCTCGATGGCCTGGGGCTGGCGGGTGAGCACGTTCGACTTGGCAAGACGCCAGCCGCCGAGCGCCAGCATCACGCTCCAGACGACGGCGAACTCCTCGGGGATCAGCGACATCGCCAGCGTCAGCCCGACCAGCAGGCCCTGGGTCCACGAGCCCTCCCGCAGCGCGAACACGGTGGCCGCGGCCAGGCAGGTGAAGGCCGCGAGCCAAGCCACCCGCCGCACCAGTTGCTGCAGTTCGTCCTGCAGCCGGCTGGCGCGCGGCGCGAGCTGCGCGATGGACCGGTGGATGGCGCCCAGCGCGGTGTGGGCGCCCGTGCCCGTCACCTCGGCCACGCCGTCGCCGCGCACCACCAGGCTGCCCGCGAGGAGCACGTCCGCCCGGCCCTCGCTGCCGCCCGGGCCACCGGCACGCTTGGCCAGCGGCATCGACTCGCCAGTGAGCAAGGATTCGTCGACCTGCAGCCCGACGGCCTCGACCAGCCGCGCGTCGGCGGACAGGCGGTCGCCTTCGTTCACCAGCAGGCAGTCGCCGCGCACCAGTTCGCGGCTCGCGATCCGGACGGGACGCCCCTGCCGCACGACGGTGCAGCGCGGACTGGACAGGTCCTTGAGCGCTTCCAGGACCCGCTCGGTACGCTGCTCCTGGTAGATCGACAGTCCGCCCACCAGCAGCACGGACACCGCGAGCATGCCGGCCTCGCTCAAGTCGCCGAGCAGGGCATAGAGCGCTGCGGCGGCCAGCAGCAGCATGAACATCGGCTGCGTCAGCGCGCCCCAGGCGATGCGGGTCAGGCCCTTGCGGGAAACGGAGGGCAGGACATTCGGGCCGTCGCGGCGCAAGCGCCGTGCGGCCTCGGCGTCGGCCAGGCCCGGGGGCGGGTTGTCGCGCACGGGGATCTTTTTTGGGTTGCGTGGGAGCGGGCCTGCCGTGCCGGCGCGCGCCCGCGGCCGGCTCAGTGCACCATCAGGACCGGCACGGCCATCCGCGCGAGGATCCGCCGCGTGACGCCGCCCAGCACCCGCTCGCGCAAGCGCGAATGGCCATATCCCCCCATCACGAGCAGGTCGGCGCCCAGCTCCGCGGTGCGCGACAGCAGCGCATCGGCAATGTCGATCTCGGTTACCTCGCGCTGCGCACTCGCGCGCACGCCATGCCTGAGAAGGAACTGGAGCATTTCTGGAACGAGGAGCCGCCGCTCGTCGTCCGCACCGCCCGGATGGCTGCAGGAGATCAGCGTCACGCGCGCTGCGCGCCGCAGCGCCGGCAGGCCCGCATGGATGGCGATCGCGGATTCCCGCGAACCGTCCCAGGCGACCGCGACATTCTTCGCGGATGCGTTGAAGTTCCCGGCGCACGGCACGATCAGCAGCGGGCGCCCGGCTTCCACCAGCACCTGCGGCACCAGGCCGCGTGCCGTGGCGTCCGCCGCATCCGAGCCGTCGCCGTCCTGTCCGAGCACCAGGAGATCGCTCGCGCGGCCGTGCCGGACCAGGGCATCGACCGCCCCTCCGTCAGCCAGGCAAACCTCGTACGACAGCGGGCCCGACTCGTGGATGCCCTCCCTGAATTCCCGAGCGACGGCCTCGGCCCGCAGCCGCAGGCGGCTGGCCGCATCGGCGATGTAGTCGGTCATGCCCACGGCGACGGTCCCGGCCGGGACCACGCCGCCATGCAAGCCCGTGGGAACCAGTCCGACCAGGTGGCTTTCATGGGCCTTGGCCCACTGGGCCGCCAGTGCGGCACGCGCCGCGCTGCGGCCGGAGCGGTCCAGGTGAACGAGGATGGTTCTGAAGTTCATGAGGCAGCCTGCTCGGTGATGCGCGCGCCCCGGCGCGGGATGTGGGCGGTGCACGAATCTTCGGGCGCGCACCGCTCGGGCGGCTTGATGCCGATCAAGCCAGCGCGGCGGGGATTCTTCAGGCCATCAGGCTGATGGTCTTGCGAAATCGCGCCAATGCGGCTGCGAACATCACGCAGCCGAAGGCCGCGAGCATGGCGAACTGCGGCCACACGACACCGATGCCTGCACCGCGGAAAAGTATGGCCTGGCCGGCCGACACGAAGTGCGTCGTCGGCGCCGCGAGCCTCACCTCCTGGACAAACGAGGGCATGCTCTCGCGCGGCGTGCTGCCTCCGGAGAGCATCTGCAGCGGCACCAGCACGAGCACCAGCAGCATTCCGAACTGCGGCATCGACCTGGCCACGGTGGCCATGAAGATGCCCATCGAAGTCGTCGCGAACAGATGCAAGGCGGTGGCCGCCATGAACAGCGCGATCGAGCCCTCCACGGGCACCCGCAGCGCGCCGCGCACCACCACCGCCAGCGCGACGCCAACCGCCACCATCACGACCAGCCCCATCGACCAGATCTTCGCCAGCACGATCTCGGCCGGTGTGACGGGCATGACCAGCAGGTGCTCGATGGTCCCGTGCTCGCGCTCCCGGATCAGGGCGGCGCCGGTCAGGATGATCGAGAGCATGGTCACGTTGTTGATGAGCTCGGAAAGCGAGCCGAACCACGCCGCCTCGAGGTTCGGATTGAAGCGCATGCGCATCGCAAGCTCCGCCGGCAGCACGGGATCGCCGCGAAAGCGCTGCGCGAACTCGGCGACTTCCGCCGCCACCATCTGCTGGATGTAGGCGCTGCCGGTGAAGGCTTGGCTCATGGGCGTGGCGTCCACGTTCAGCTGCGCCGCCGGCGCGCGGCCGGCCAGCACGTCGGCCTGGAACCCTGGCGGTATGTCGAGCACGAAGGTCTGCCGGCCGCTGTCCATCGCCACGCGCAGCGCGGCCACGGCTGCGGCGGACGCGTCCGCCCGGACGGTCGAGGCCATGAAGCATGCGCCGCGCACCGCGGGCACCGACAGGAAGCAGGCCACGCTGCTCGGCCGCATCTGGCGGGCCGGCTTCGCTTCAATGGGCCATGAGGACGGGGATGGGAGTGCGCGCAAGAACGTCGTGCGTGACGCCGCCCAGGAGCCGCTCTCGCGACCGGGCGTGCCCAAAGCCCCCCATCACGATCAGGTCGGCCTTCCGCGCCGAAGCGTGGGCCAGCAGGGCATCGCCGGTTCTCCCGGCCACCGCACTGCAATCGAAAGCGGCCCGGATGCCGTGCCGCAGGAGCCAGCCGTCCAATTCGCCGGCAGAAGGTGTGCCGGCCGAGTCGGCGCCGCCGTCTTCCCGCATCGACACCACGGTGACGGTGTTCGCCGCGCGCAACAGCGGCAGCGCGCCCGACACCGAGAGCGCCGCCTCCCTGCCGCCATCCCAGGCCACCAGGATCCGGCTCAAAGCACCTTCGAAACGCCCCGCACGCGGCACGATGAGAACGGCCCGCCCCGCATGCAGCATGATCTCTTCGGGCAGCTGCCGGGCCCGGGCGTCCACCGCCGCCTGCCGGTCTGCCTGTCCGACGACGACCAGGTCGCTCGCGTGGCCATGGGCCAGCACGGCCTCCACCGGGTCGCCATCCGCCAGCCGGATTTCGCAGGGCAGCGGGCCCGTCTCGCGCAGCCGGCAGCGAAACACGTGCGCCACGGCCTCGGCCCGCCGGCGCTGGTACAGCGCGGCCGCAGCCACCAGGGAGACGGCGTCCCCCGTTTGTGCGAACGCCGCCTCGGATGGCACACCCGTGGGCACGAGGCCGAGCAGATGGCTGCCGTGCTGCCTTGCCAGCCGGACCGCGAGCAAGGTGCGGGCCTCGCACCGCTCGGTGTGGTCGAGGTGCACGGCGATGGTCGAGAGCGTCATGGCTTCTTTCGGGAGGGCGTGGCCGCGAGCGCGGCGTTCAGCGTGCGCAGTGCGTCGGCCACCACGGCGCGCCGGGACGCCGACGCGGCGACCACGTGCGGCGCCGCGGCCGTCGTCGGACCGATCGCCGGCCGGTCGAATGCACAAGCCGCCGAGGCGTGTGGCGCCGCGGAGCACCAACACGCATTCATCGGCAGCGTGGCCCGGAACTGCCAGCCCCCGGCCCGGGCGATCGCGTCGGTCTGGGCACGGGTCTCGGCCGCGCTGTCGCGCAGCGCGTGGGATCCGAGCGCCAGGCACTGTGCCCCCGCCGTCTCCAGCATTTCGAGCGTGTGCAGCCAGATGCTCCACTGCGCCTTGCAAAGCGCCAAGGGAAAGGTGAATTCGGTGCTCATGGCGATGGGTCCCGCTCAGTGCGACATCAGCACGGGCAGCGTCATCGACTGCAGGATCGACTGCGTGGCGCCGCCGAGCACCCATTCGCGCGCCCGGCCGTGGCCGTAGCAGCCCATGACCAGCAGGTCCGCGCTCAGGTCGGCCGAGAAGGAAAGCAGCCTGCTGCCGGCACTCTCGTCGTCGCCGCCGCCGGGGTGCAGCTCGAGGTTCCGGACCCCCTGCACCCGCAGATAGTTCTGCAGCTCCTGCAAGGAGGCCTGCGCGTCCTCGCCGTAGGCCACGGCATGCACGCGCGACGCCGTGCGCAGCCACGGCAGCGCCGCGCTCACCGCGCGCGCGGCCTCGCACGTTTCCTTCCACGCCACCAGCACGGTGCGCCCGATGGGGCCGATCGGCCCCGCATACGGCAGCACCAGCGCCGGCCGGCCGCTCTGCACCAGCAGGCTGGGCAGGAAGTCGCCGGGGAGTTCGCCCTGCATCGGGCCGTTCCTGTCGCGCTGGCCCAGGATCATCAGGTCGGCATAGAGCGCGCGCCGGGCGAATCCCAGGGGGCCGTCGCTCTGCGGCTCGGCCCAGCGCAGGCGCCGCAAGCCCGCGCTGTTCGCCATGAAGGCGGCGTACATCCTGTCGCGCGCCCCCTTGTCGATCTCCTGCATGATCGCGACGGCTTCCCCCGCGGCCTCCATGGCGAACGGATAGCGAACGAGCGCGGACAGGGTGCACGGCTGGCCGGTGACTTCGGCCTCGAAGGCCTCGGCCAGTTCGCCGGCCACCTTGATGCGCTCCGCCGTGCGCGCCGAGCTGTCGAGGTGAAGCAGGATGGATTTCGGGGTCTGCATGAAGGCTCCTGGAGCTTGCGCAATGCGATGGGCCGACCTTAGGCCGCCCCGCCCGCGCGGCCTTGCGCTGGATCAACCGCCCGCGAGCTTGCGCACCGCGGCGCCCGATGCTTGATCGGGCGCAAGGCCGTTGCGCGCAGGCATGCCTAGTCTTGGGCCTTGTCCAGCTTCGATGGAAGAATGTTCCGCGTCGCCAGCCCGGCGTTGCGACGACATCCGGTTGCAGTGACCCTCCCTTCGCACGCCAGCCCCGACGCCTCCGTTCCCGAGCCATGGTGGCGCGGCGCGGGCGCGGGCGCCACCTGGGGCCTGTCGCAGCTGCAGGCCGACGAGGCGCGAGCGCGCTGGGGCCCGAACAGCTTCGAGCCGCAGGCGAAGCGCTCGCTGGCACTGCAGTTCCTCGCCCGCCTGCGCAATCCGCTGGTGCTCGTGCTGCTGGCCGCCAGCACGATCTCGGCGGCCACCGGCGACATCGCCAACGCCGGGATCATCGTGCTGCTGGTGCTGCTGAGCGTGACGCTCGACTTCGTGCAGGAGCACCGCGCCAGCAGCGCCGCCGAGAAGCTGCGCGCTTCGGTGGCGCTGCGCGCGCGCGTGCTGCGCGACGGCGCCGTGCGGGAGATTCCGGTGACCGAGGTGATGCCGGGCGACCTGATGCTGCTGTCGGCGGGCGATCGGGTGCCGGCGGACGGCCTGGTGCTGGAGGCGCGCGACTTCTTCGTCAACCAGAGCCTGCTGACCGGCGAGTCCTACCCCGTGGAGAAGCACCCGGGCGCACCCGGGGGCCGCGCCGCCGAGCTGCAGGACGCGCTCAACGCGGTGTTCATGGGCAGCACGGTGATCAGCGGCAGCGCGCGCGTCGGCGTCATGGCCACCGGCTCGCACACCGCGCTCGGCGAGGTGGCGAGCAGCCTCCAGGCCGAGCCGCCGCCCACCGCATTCGAGATCGGCATGCACCGCTTCGGCATGATGATCATGCGGATGACCCTGCTGCTGGTGCTGTTCGTGCTGCTGGTCAACGTGATCCTGCATCGGCCGCTGCTCGACGCCTTTCTGTTCGCGGTGGCGCTCGCCGTCGGGCTCACGCCCGAGCTGCTGCCGATGGTGGTGTCGGTCACGCTCTCGCGCGGCGCCATGCGCCTTGCCTCGCGCCGCGTCATCGTCAAGCGCCTGGCCTCGATCCAGAACCTCGGCGCGATGGATGTGCTGTGCACCGACAAGACCGGCACCCTGACCGAAGCGCGTATCAGCCTCGCCCGATGCGCCGATGCGGACGGCCGCGACAGCGCACGGGTGCTGATGCTGGCCCACCTCAACAGCACTTTCGAAAGCGGCCTGAAAAGCCCGCTCGACGAGGCGGTGCTGGCGCACCCGATGGACACCGCGGCCTGGAAGAAGATCGACGAGGTGCCCTTCGACTTCGAGCGCCGGCGTGTCTCGGTGCTGCTCGACCGGGGCGATGCGCGCTGGCTGGTGGCGAAGGGCGCGCCAGACGACGTGCTGGCCCTGTGCAGCCGCTTCGAGCGCGACGAAGGCCGGTCGCTGGCGCCGCTGGACGCGGCCGCCCTGGTACAGCTGCGCGAGCGCTGCCATGCGCTCGAACGCCAGGGCCTGCGCGTGCTGGGCGTGGCCTGGCGCGACGTGCCCGCGGACCATCCGCATGCCGACGTGCGCGACGAGAGCGCGCTGGTGTTCGCCGGCTTCGCGGCCTTCATCGATCCGCCCAAGGCCGGCGCGGGCGAAGCCATGGCCGCGCTGGCCAAGAGCGGCGTCCACGTGAAGATCGTGAGCGGCGACAGCGAGCTGGTGACCCAGCACCTGTGCACCCTGCTGCGCATTCCCGTGGCGGGCGTGCTGACCGGGCAGGAAATCTCGGCCATGGACGAAACCGCGCTGCGCGCCCGCGTGGGCCGCACCACCCTGTTCTGCCGCGTCAACCCGGCGCAGAAGAACCGGATCATCCTGGCGCTCAGGGCGCGCGGCCATGTGGTCGGCTACCTGGGCGACGGCATCAACGACGCCCCTGCGCTGCGCTCGGCCGACGTGGGTCTGACCGTGGACAGCGCGGTCGACGTGGCGCGGGAGGTGGCCGACATCGTCATGCTCGACCACGACCTTGCGGTGCTGCACGAGGGCGTGCTCGAAGGGCGGCGCACCTTCGGCAATGTCATGAAGTACATCATGATGGGCACGAGCTCCAACTTCGGGAACATGCTGAGCATGGCGGGCGCCTCGCTGCTGCTGCCCTTCCTGCCGATGCTGCCGGCGCAGATCCTGCTCAACAACGTGCTCTACGACCTGTCGCAGGCGGCCATTCCGCTCGACCGCGTGGACGCCGCCGACCTGCACCGGCCCCGCACCCTCGACATGAAGTTCATCCGGCGCTACATGTGGCTGTTCGGTGCGATCAGCTCGGCCTTCGATGCACTGACCTTCTGGCTGCTGATCCATGTGCTGCACGCACAGGCGCCGCTGTTCCGTACCGCCTGGTTCGTCGAGTCGCTGGCCACGCAGGTGCTGGTGATCTTCGTGATCCGCACGCGAGGCAAGCCCTGGGCCAGCCGGCCCGGCGCGGCGCTTTCGCTGGCATCGCTTTTCGTCGTGGGGGCCGCGCTGCTGCTGCCTTTTTCGCCGCTTGCCAGGTTCTTCCACTTCGAGCCGCCGCCCGCGATCTTCTTCGCCTGGCTGGCCGGCATGCTGGTGGCGTACCTGGCGCTCGCGGAGATGGCCAAGCGATTCTTCTACGCCCGGCTGGCGGCCGCCGCGCCTTCGAGGACGCGCGGGCATCCGCCCCGCCGCAAGGCACGGGCCTGATCCATCCCGCTGCGATGCAGCCGCTTCAGCGCTTCTTGATGTGAATCAACGTGCGCGGCCGCGGCTTGCCTAAGCTCGCGGCAGACACGCTCGGAGACCTCTCATGTTCAAACGCATCCTGGTCGCCACCGACGGTTCCGCGCTTTCGAAGAAGGCCGTCACGAGTGCCATCGCGCTCACCGCCCAGACTGCGGCGCCTCAACCCCGGTGCGGCAGCGGGAGAACCGCATGGAGCACGGTGTAGTCGTGACCGGAGCCCAGCGTCTCCTGGTGGGTGGCCAGGTAGCCGAGCATTCTCCGCGTGTAGTCGCTGCCGTCCACTGCAAGCAGAATCTTCATGGCGTCTCCTTCCGTTCGAAATGCGGGAGGGCCTGATGTTCGCCGCGGCGCTGTCGACCTGCCTTGCGCCACCTCAAGGCGAGGGGCGCCGTCCTTCGGATACTGACGGTCTTTTCAACCCGCAATCCGAGGAGTCCGCCATGTACCAGCGAATTCTTGTTCCCATCGACGGCAGCCCGACGGCGCGGCGCGGACTGGACGAGGCCATCCGCCTCGCGAAGCTGACGCAAGGACGGCTACGGGTGTTTCATGCGATCGACGACCTCTCGTTCGCGCTTGCCGTGGATGCCTATGGCTACGCCGGGGATTTGCTGAAGGTGCTGCGCGAGAACGGCGATCGCCTCCTTGAGGAAGCCAGGGACTCGGCAAAGACGGCCGGCATCGGGGTCGAGACGGTGCTGTGCGACAGGCGGTCCGGACCGGTTCATGAACTGGTCGCCCAGGAAGCCGCCACGTGGCCTGCGGCCCTGATCGTGCTCGGCACGCACGGCCGCCGAGGCGTCGGGCGCGCGATCATGGGCAGCTGTGCGGAACACATCCTGCGCTACGCGCCCGTGCCGGTCCTGCTCGTGCGTGCGCCGGAAGCCCAATCGAAGCCCGAGGCGGAGAAGCCGTTGCGCGTGCATCTGCCGACGGGAGCCCTGGCCTTCGAATGACCGCGCCCGGCGTCGTGATCGCGATGCCCGGGAACGAACAGCTCGCCGAAGAGCTGGCGATCCGCCTCGGGCTGGAACGCGGCGTCGCCACGGTGCGGCGCTTTCCCGATGGCGAGTCCTACGTGCGCATCGAGTCGCCGGTCGATGGCCGGGGGACGATCATCGTCTGCACGCTCGACCGGCCTGACGACAAGCTCGTGCCGCTGTTCCTGCTGGCGGCGGCGCTGCGGGAAGCCGGCGCGCGGTCGGTCGGCCTGGTCGCGCCGTACCTGGCCTACATGCGGCAGGACCGTCGCTTCCAGCCCGGCGAGACGATCAGCGCCCACCATGTGGGCGCATGGATCTCGCAGTGCGCCGACTGGCTGCTGACGGTCGATCCCCACCTGCACCGGATCACCGACCTGTCCCAGGTCTGCAGCGTTCCGGCGCACGCCGTCCATGCCGCGCAGAGCATGGCGCAGTGGATTCGAGAGCATGTGCGCGACCCCCTGCTGATCGGTCCCGACGAGGAAAGCGCCCAATGGGTCGGCGCCGTGGCGCAGCATGCCCTTGCCCCCTTCGTCGTGCTGCGCAAGACGCGCCGAGGCGACCGCGATGTCGAGGTCCCGCTGCCGGACGTCGAGCGCTGGCGCTCGCGCACGCCGGTGCTGGTGGACGACATCGTCTCGACCGCCCGCACCATGATCGAGACGGTCGGCCATCTGCGCCAGGCGGGGCTCGCCGCCCCTGTGTGCGTGGCGGTGCATGCGGTGTTCGCGCAGACCGCATTCGAGGACCTGCGCGCGGCCGGTGCGGGCGAGATCGTCAGCTGCGACACCATCCGCCACCCGTCCAACCGGATCCCGCTCGCCGCGGCCATTGCCGCGGGCGTCCGCACGCTGCTGCCCGCCTGAGGGCTCGGATGCGTCCGATGCAGTCTGGAACCTCGAATCCTTGATCTGCCTCAACACCGGACAGGCTTGCGCCGCACAAGATCTTCTCCTGCCCACAAGGAGAAACGCATGTCCTTCCTGTCGAAAAACATCGGTCCCCTGGAGCGCACGGCGCGTGTGGGCGGCGGTACGCTGCTCATCATGCTGGCGGCCACGGAAATCGTAGGCCGGTGGGGCTACATCGGCGTGGTGCCGCTGCTGACCGGGGTGATCGGCACCTGCCCGCTCTATTCGCTCTTCGGCTTCAGCACCTGCGCTCGCGCCAGGCGCTGAACGCGTGGCGAGACCGGCCATGCCCCCGCTCCAGTGGCTCGCGGTCGCGCTGGCTGCGGTACTGCTCGCAGCGGGAGCCTGGCTTGCGCTGAACATGTTCGTCTTCTGGATCACGCTCGACTGAGCGCTCGGGAACGCGTCCATGTGCATGAATCTCCTGAAGGAGCTGTCCGATGCGCCGCTGCCCTGCGCCAGGGCCGATGCCGCGATGATCGACAGGTTGCGCCTGCTGGACGCCGCCGGTCTGATCAGGGTGCTGATTCCATCGCCGCACATCGGCTGCGACCGCTGTCTGCGGCAGGCCCCGGCCACCGTGCTCGAGATCACACCCCACGGATGGGAAGCGCTGCGCACGAACGTGGTCGAGGAAGACACGCCGCTCCCGCCGCCGTGTCGGGGGCGCCCGCGCTCGGGCAGCGCGGCGCTGGATCTCGCGCAGCTGGCCGCCTGGTTCAGCAGTTTCCGGCACAGGCCAGGTCGCGCCGATACCGACGATTGACACCTTGTTTCCGTCTGATGCGCAGCATTGATGATGCCGCCACGCACGAGGTCTAGATTGAGATGGCGCCGTTCTTCTTCCTCTTGCAACGGCCGGTGCCAACGCAAGCGCTCAAGGAGACCAAGATGGACACACCTCATGCATCCTGCGGCTACGAACTGCGGTTTCAACCTCTGTTCGCCAATCAGCGCGCCTTCGCCTTTCCCTGCGACGCGATCGGCCATGTCGACATGGACTCGCTCAGCGAGCGGATGCTCAACAACTACCTGTATGCACGCGCAGTGATGGGGCTGGAGCTTTCCTGGCCCGAGGTGCGGGCGAGCCGGCCGCACTGAGCTCCGGGCGCGGCGCGTCTTGATTGATTCAGCGCAAGGCCACCGCCGCCTGCGGTCCCTACATTCGGCCAGACCGGACGCACCGGCGACGCGGTGTCCCGGCCTTCACGCGGACGCGCGAACCTTCCCGAAGAACACCACCATGAACGAAGCGCCCGACGAACTAGACAGAACCTTGCACGCGCTCTGGGGGGCACCTGGGCGGGGGCCTGTCGCCCGCCGCACAGATGCTGGCGTGGTCGGATTGGGCCATTCACCTGGCGACGCAGCCCGGGCGCGCAGTGCGGGCCGGTATCGACGGGGCCGTCGTCCAGGCACCCGACCCGGCGCACGAGCCGCGCCTGTCGGGCGGCGAATGGGACGCTTGGCCGTTCAGCTTCTACCGCCAGGCCCACGAAGCTGCCGCCCACCGCCTGCGCACCTTCATTCACGGCGTGCCCGGCGTGGACCGCCACCACGAGCAGCTGGTTGCCTTCCTGGCAAGGCAATGGCTGGAGCTGCTCTCGCCCGCCAATGGCGCGATCACCAATCCGCAGGTGCTGCGCAAGGCCGCGGCCACCGGCGGCACCAGCCTGGCGAATGGCGCCATGCACTGGCTCGAGGACGCGGGCCGCGCGGCATGGGGCCCGCCGCCTGCAGAGGCCGCATCGTTCCGGCCCGGGCACGAAGTCGCGCTCACGCCGGGAAAGGTCATCCTGCGTAACGAGCTGATCGAGCTCATCCAGTACGCCCCGGCCACGCCGACGGTGCATGCCGAGCCGGTCCTGGTCGTCAGCGCCTGGATCATGAAGTACTACGTGCTCGACCTCTCGCCGCACAACTCGCTGATCCGCCATCTCGTGGCCCAGGGGCATACGGTCTTCGCCATTTCCTGGAAGAACCCCGGGGCGGCGGATGCGCGGCTCGGCATGGCCGAGTACCTGCGCCTGGGCATCATGGCGAGCCTCGACGCGGTCGAGGCCGTGCTGCCCGCACGCCGCGTCCATGCCGTGGGCTACTGCCTCGGCGGGACCCTGATGGCCATCGCCGCGGCCGCCATGGCGCGGGACCGGGACGACCGCCTGGCCACGCTCACCCTGCTGGCCGCGCAAACCGACTTCACCGAGCCCGGCGAACTGGGCCTCTTCATCGACGAAAGCCAGCTGGCGTTCCTGGAAGACATCATGTCGCGCCAGGGCTACCTGGACGCGCGGCAGATGGCGGCGGCTTTCCAGGCGCTGCGCCCCGGCGAGCTGCTCTGGGCGCCGATGGTGCGCAACTACCAGCTGGGCGAACGCGTGCCGATGACCGACCTGATGGCGTGGAACGCGGACGGCACGCGCATGCCCTACCGCATGCATTCCGACTACCTGCGCAGCCTCTTCCTCGAGAATGCGCTGGCCGAAGGGCACTACCTGGTCGACGGACGGCCGGTCTCGCTGAACGACATCGACGTGCCGGTGTTCGCGCTCGGCACCCGCACCGACCACGTCGCGCCCTGGCGATCGGTGTACAAGATCCATCTGCTGTGCGATGCCGAAGTCACCTTCGTACTCACGGAGGGCGGCCACAACGCCGGCATCCTGAGCGAACCGGGCCACACGCATCGCAGCCACCGGGTGCTCAAGCGGACGAAAAACGCGCCCTACCTCGCACCGGACGAGTTCCTCGCGCGCTCACAGGAAACGACGGGTTCTTGGTGGCCCTGTTTCCAGCAGTGGCTGGCCGGCCATTCGGGACCCCGGCGCCGGCGGCCGGCCATGGGGTCGCCGCGGCGCGGCTACCCACCGATCGGCGACGCGCCGGGCACCTACGTTCTTGCACGCTGACCAGCCGGCCTTGCCGGCCCGCGGGCCACTCGGGGCGGCCTGGAAAGCTCCTCGAATGTTCGCGGCCCGGGGCCGCTGCCACCCTCGCCCTCTTGCACCCAGGCACGCCTCAGGAAACGGCCCCGATGCGCACGACGGGCAGCTGCGAGCGCACGAAGCTCAAGGCGTACTGGAGCTCGCCGAGACTCCCGGCGTGCAAGGTGAAGAGCGGCTGGCCGCGAGCGACACGGTCCTGCACGCGCACGTGCATCGAGGCGCCCGCCGCCGGATCACGCGGCGCACCGGCGAGCTTGGCCATGCGCGCCACCAGGCGGGTGTCGATGCCCGCCACCGCCCCGGCCGCAGGCGCGGTCACGCAGTGCGTGTGGGCCGCCTTGGGCGGCACGCGCAGCCCGCCCTGCGCTTCGCAGATGGCAATGAAGCGGGCCAGCGCGCGCCCGTCGTCCAGCACCGCGCGCGCCAGCGCATTGCCGGTGCCCGGCGCCGCCTTGCCCGCCAGTTCGAGCAGCAGGCCAGCCAGCAAGAGCGCGCGTTCGCGCAGGTCCGCCGGCGCATCGGCGGCACGTTCGAGCACCGCCATCACGTCCATCGCCTCTAGCGCAGGGCCGACGCCGCGGCCGACCGGCTGGCTGCCATCGGTGAACACCGCCTGCACCTGCAGGCCCAGCGCAGCGCCCACCGATACGAGGCTGTGCGAGAGCTGGCCGGCGGCCGCATCGCTGCGTACCTTGGCCAGAGGGCCGACTGGAATGTCGATCAGCACGCGCTGCGAACCCATGGCGGCTTTCTTGGACAGGATGGAGGCCACCATGAGGCCTTCGCTGTCGATGCCGAGCGGCCGCTCCACGCGGATCAGCATGTCGTCCGCGGGACTGATGCGCATGGCGTTTCCCCATGCGATGCAGCCGCCTTCGCGCTCGACCACGCGGCGCATCGCCGGCAGGTCCAGGTCGACCGGCGCGAGCGTTTCCATCACGTCGGCCGTGCCAGCTGCCGAGGTGATGGCGCGCGACGAGGTCTTGGGCATCACCAGGCCGCAGGCCGCGATGATCGGCACCACCAGCAGCGTGGTCCGGTTGCCCGGCAGGCCGCCGATGCAGTGCTTGTCCATCACCGGCGAAACGCCCCAGTCGATGCGCTCTCCGACGTCGACCATGGCGCGGGTCAGCGCCACGGTCTCGTCCAGGTCGAGGCCGCGGCCGGCGCAGACTGTCACGAAGGACGCCAGGTG
The DNA here is from genome assembly GCF_056399465.1 of Variovorax sp. 01N425. Classification (NCBI taxonomy): domain Bacteria; kingdom Pseudomonadati; phylum Pseudomonadota; class Betaproteobacteria; order Burkholderiales; family Comamonadaceae; genus Variovorax; species Variovorax sp. 01N425. Next base: position 303,388 of record NZ_JBFTRJ010000005.1, read on the forward strand.
GATGTCGGGAAGGCGTCCGCGGCTCACGTCCTCCATCAGCGCGCGCAGCGCGGCGTAGTCCAGCCTGCCGCCATGCACCTTGCTGCGCAGGTGCGCCAGCGAATCGAGGATCGGCGGGTGACGCACCACCAGTTCTTCACCCTCGGCGGCGCCCATCAGGGCCCAGGCCGCCTCCGACAGCGCGATCTCGTCGCCGCGCAGCCAGTCGCTGTTCACCTGGTGCAGGATCGCGAACAGATGGCGCCCCTTGGCGATCACCTCGACCTGCGCCTGCGACTGGAAGCCCTCGGCACGGCACACGGCGCAGTCGCTGCGCATGTAGACCACGGCCTGCTGGTACGTGTCGATGCCGGCGCGGCGGGCCAGCAGGCGGTTGGGTGACGACATGGCGCTCCTTTTCCGAACGGAGCTTGGCATGCGCCGCACAGCCGGGACTTGATGCCCGTCAAGCCCGCAGTCTCCAGGGCTCAGTCGGCGGCGGTGCGGCGAACCGGCAGCGCGTTTATCGGAATGCGCAGGTAGGACACGCCGTTGCCGTCGGGCGGCGGCAGCCGGCCGGCTCGCACGTTGACCTGGATCGACGGCAGGATCAGCGTCGGCACTTCGAGCGTGGCGTCGCGTGCGCGCCGCATGGCCACGAACTCGTCCTCGCCGATGCCGTCGCGCACATGGATGTTGCGGGCGCGCTGCTCGGCCACGGTGGTCTGCCATTGCGCCGGCCGCGATGGCGGCGGGTAGTCGTGGCAGACATACACCGGCGTCTCGGGCGGCAGGTCCAGCAGCCGGCGCATCGATGCGTACAGCTGGCGCGCATCGCCGCCCGGGAAGTCGGCCCGCGCGCTGCCGAGGTCCGGCATGAAGAGCGTGTCGCCGACGAATACCGCGCCGCCGATCAGGTAGGCCATGTCGGCGGGCGTGTGGCCGGGCACCAGCAGGGCCGTGGCCTCGATGGCGCCGATGCGGAAGGTCTCGCCGTCCTTGAACAGGTGGTCGAACTGGCTGCCGTCGGGCAGGAAGCCGCGCTCCAGGTTGAAGAGCGTCTTGAAGGTGGCCTGCACCGTGCGGATGTGCTCGCCGATGGCAATGCGCCCGCCCACGCGTTGCTGCAGATGGCTGGCTGCCGAAAGGTGGTCGGCATGGGCATGGGTCTCCAGGATCCAGTCGACCTGCAGCCCGTGCTCGGCCACGCAGGCCAGCACCCGGTCCATGGACGCGGTGCCGGTGTGGCCCGACTTGAAGTCGTAGTCGAGCACCGGGTCGATCACGGCGGCGCGCAGGCTGGCCGGGTCCCACACGAGGTAGGAGACGGTGCCGGTCTGGGGATCGAAGAAGGCCTGGATGGAAGCTGGGGTGTTGTTCATGGAGAGCTCGCGGGGTCGACCAATGATCTATGGATTAATAATATATATGTTTGTATAATGTCGTCAACCATGAAATCACTCCGCCACCCCGTCTTCGATCCTGAGATCCTGCGCGGCGCTGCTTCCCGCGCGGTCGGCGTGCTGAAGGTCCTGGCCAACGAGGACCGCATGCTGCTGCTGTGCCAGCTGTCCCAGGGCGAGATGTGCGTGAGCGAACTCGAAGCGCAGCTCGACATCCGCCAGCCGACGCTGTCCCAGCAGCTGGGCGTGCTGCGCAACGAGGGCGTGGTCACCACGCGCCGCCAGGGCAAGAACGTCTTCTACGCCGTGGCGGACCCCGCGCTGCTCGAGATCCTCGCCCTGCTCTACCGGATCTACTGCCCGAAGGAAGAATGACGATGACGATCGACTGGCCTGCATTCACCCCTTGGACCGCCCTGGCGGGCGGCGTGCTCGTTGGCGCGGCCGCCGCGATGTTCGTGCTGCTCAATGGCCGCATCGCCGGCATCAGCGGCATCGTCGGCGGGTTGCTGCGGCCCGTGCGGGGCGACGTGGCCTGGCGCCTGGCGTTCGTGGCCGGGCTGGTCGCGGCGCCCATGGCCTATGCGGCTTTCGCGCAGTGGCCCAGGCCGCAGATCGATGCCGGCTACGTTGCGCTCGTTGCAGCCGGCCTGCTGGTCGGCGTGGGCACGCGCTATGCATCGGGGTGCACGAGCGGCCACGGCGTGTGCGGCCTCTCGCGGCTGTCGCCGCGCTCGCTGGCGGCGACTGCGGTCTTCATGGGTGCCGGCTTCCTGACCGTGTTCCTGATGCGCCATCTGCTCGGTCTTTGAGGAGAACCGCCATGACCGTCTTCACTTCGTTCCTTGCCGGCCTGGCGTTCGGCCTGGGCCTGATCGTCTCCGGCATGGCCAACCCGGCCAAGGTGCTCGGCTTCCTCGACCTGGGAGGGCGCTGGGATCCGTCGCTCGCCTTCGTGATGGGCGGCGCGATCGCCGTCGGCGCCGTCGCGTTCGCGGTGGCGAGGCGCCGCACACGCTCCTTCCTCGGCGCGGCGATGCGGCTGCCGGCTTCGCGCACGATCGATCGCCGCCTGGTCCTGGGCAGCGTGCTGTTCGGCATCGGCTGGGGCGTGGCGGGCTTCTGTCCGGGCCCGGGGCTGGTGGCCGCGGGCATGGGGGAGGTGAAGGCACTGGTCTTCGTCGCCGCGATGCTCGCGGGCATGGCGGGGTACGAGCTGGTCGAGCGGCGCAGATCCGCCGCTGCGGGCATGCCGGGCGCTGCGGCGGACACGGCGCGATGAGCTCGGCTGTGGCCTGGCTGGCGATCCTGGCGACCGTCGCGGTGCTCGCCGCCTACGAAGGCGCGCGCGCATGGGCACAGCACCGGGACCCGCACCGCGTGGCGCGCAGCGCGCATGCCTTGCTGCGGGAAGAGTGGTTCGATGCCGTATCACAGCAACGGGGTTCGGAGATTCTCTCGGTCCAGACACTGCGCAATTCCCTGATGTCCGCGACGATGACGGCGTCGACCGCCGCGCTGGGACTGGTCGGCACCGCGACGCTGACCGCCCCTTCGCTGCGCGAAGGTCTCGGCGGCGCCGGATGGCTGCATCTCACACCCCGGCTCGCGTCCGAACTCCTGCTCCTTGCCCTGCTGCTTGCGTCGCTCGTGTGCTCCGCCATGGCTGTGCGCTACTACACGCACCTGGGCTTCATCAGCGGCATGCCGGTGGAATGCGCGGCACGGCAACGGTGGAATCCGATGGGCAATGGCTATGCGCGCCGCGCCGGCGCGCTGTACGGCTGGGGGCTGCGTCATCTGATTCTCGTGGCCCCCGTTCTCGCCGCACTGGTACATCCGCTCGCGGGACCGGTGGCGGCATTGGGGGTAACGGCCGTGCTTTGGGGGTTCGATCGGGTCGACGGCGAGTGAGGCGGGGTCATCCACGGGGCGCGTTGCGCGGGCTTCTCAAGGCAAATCGAATCTGCCGCCACTATCATGTGAAGCGTGCGGGCTGCCCACGCAGCGTCCGCGACATGAGCCTACGTGGGCAATGAACGCCGCAGCGGCCCGCAAGGACTTCATGCCCGATGCCTCCAGGCCTGCCCGGCGACGCCCGGGCCAGGACGCCGTGACGTTCAGGCCGGCGCGCCGAACACGGCACCTGCCCCCGCCGTGATTCCCATGGCCAGCGTGCCCCAGAAGGCCACGCGCCAGACGCTTCGCGCGACGGGTGTGCCCCCGATCTTCGCGGCAATGGCACCGAGCAGCGCCAGGAAGGCGATGGCGGTTCCGATGGTCCACGCCAGCAACGATGCCGGCGGTGCCAGCACCACCACGGCAAGCGGCATGGCCGCACCCGCAGCGAAGCTGCCTGCGGAAGCCAGCGCCGCCTGCAGCGGGCGCGCGCTCAGCGCTTCCGAGACGCCCAGTTCATCGCGTGCATGCGCACCCAGCGCGTCGTGCGCCATCAGCTGCGTGGCGACCTCGCTGGCGAGCTTGTAGTCGAGCCCGCGGCGCACATAGATCGCGGTCAGTTCCCGCTGCTCGGCCTCGGGCTCCGAGGCGAGTTCGCGGCGTTCGCGCTCCAGGTCCGCGGTTTCGGTGTCGGCCTGGGAATACACCGAGACGAATTCGCCCGCGGCCATCGACATGGCGCCGGCCACGAGGCCCGCCACGGCCGTCGTCAGGATGTTGGCGTGGCCGGCATGGGCCGCCGCGACGCCCACGACCAGGCTGGCCGTGGAGATGATGCCGTCGTTGGCGCCGAGCACTGCGGCCCGAAGCCAGCCGATGTGTTCGGTGCGGTGGCGCTCGGGATGGGCGCGATAGTGGAAAGATTTCATCTGTCCCTGCCATGGGCTCCTTGGCGCGAACCGCGCCGGGGCAGCATGCGCGAGAGCGTGTCGTCGCGAAAGAGGTAGTGGTGGGCCAGCGCGGCCGCCGCATGCAGGCCGATCAGAAAATAGCCGGCGGTGGCCAGGGCTTCGTGCACGTCCTGCAGCTGGTCGGCCAGGGCCTCGTTGGCATCGACGAGCGACGGCACAGGCAGGCCGAACAGCGCGATCGGCTGGCCTTCAGCGCTCAGCGTCATCCAGCCCAGGATGGGCGTGGCGATCATGAAGACGTAGAGCGCGAAGTGCACGGGCCCTGCGAGCCTGTCCTGCCAGTCCGGCACCGCGGGATGGATGCCGGGCGCGGCGCCCGCGCTCCAGCGCACGGCGAGCCGAAGCAGCACGAGCGCGAGCACGCCCAGGCCCAGCAGGAAATGCAGGGACTTCATGGCGCTTCTCAATTCACTGCCCTTGGGCGCGAAGCCGCGCAGTTCCATGCAGGCGTAGACGGCGGCCAGCAGCAGCAGCATCAGCCAATGCAGGCCGATGACCGCTGCGCCGTAGCGGGATGTCGAGTTTTTCCAGGACATGTCGGGCGCCTTCAGAGATGAAAGACACGGCTGCTGTGGACACCGGCGCCGAATGGCTCGGGGACGGTGGGCAGCAGGATGCCTGAAGCGCTGCGAGCGCACGCAGGGTTTGACGATGAATTCACGATAGAGCCTTTGAAAACTGAACAGGATCGCCGCGCGGCGCGAGCGCGCGCAGCAGGACCGGCATCGCATGGCGAGGCCGCGAGTCAACGTGCAAGGGGCGGCGCGGTACCGGGCGGGAGCCTCAGCCAGGCGGTGGCCGGCGGAGGTGCCCGGTTGCGTGCGTCGAGGCGCTCGGACGGCACGCGCGAGGCCGTGAGCCACGGGACCCGCAGCAGCGGCAGGATCAGCGGCAGCAGCGCCAAGACAAGAAGCATCAAGCCGGACAGCCCATCGCGGAATACGTCGGGCTGCTCGATGCTCGCGCCCGGCGGCACGAACACGGTGGTTTCCGCAATGGCGGCGTGACCGGGCCGCTCGTCGGGTTCGAACTGCACAGTGGAGCTCACGGCGCGGATGCGAAAGCCCGGCTCGTCCTCCCATCCGTCGTCGCGGAAATGAATGGCGATGAAGGGCTGCAGCGCCGTCAACACCAGGGCGAACACCCACCACCACGCCACGGATCCCGTGCGTCGACGTTGGCGCTGGTTCGACAATTCCACTCGCATTACTGAGATCGTTCTTTTCAGCACGCCTCGGCGGCGGCTTCTCGCCGAGCCGCGAAACGGGGCCCGATGCGCCAAGCCTAAGGGGGTTGCACCAAAGAACAAAGCAAGGCCGGCCAATAGGCCTGGGATGCCAAAAGGAATCAGTCTTGTTGTGTATCCGCAAAGGCGCAGATCCCCGTCGCCTGCATGCCCCGGAAGAAGCAGCGCGACCTTGCGGGATGCTGACGAGCCCGCTCAGGTTCCGTTCACTTGGCGGAACTAGCATCCGCGCATGCTGCTGGCACGCATCCGCCGATTCACCGAAGCGCACCGCAGGTTGTGGTGCGTGGCGGGCATCGCGCTGCTTCTTCTGCAGCCCTTCATCGCGGTTCATTTCCGGTGCGACGGCCTGGAAGACGAGCCCGGGCTGAGGGTGCGCAACGCCAGCGCCACGACCCAGTTCGAGGCCGATGACCGGCCGGATCATGCGGCCGACCGGGAGACGACGGTCTTTGCCCAGGCCCCGGCCAGCATCGACCTTCCCCATGCGCTGAGCTCCGCGCTGGACACCTTTCTTGCGCTGGTTCTCGTGCTGGCCCCTCTTGCGGTGCTGCTGGCGCGGCCGAAGGCGCCCGCCTTGCGCGACATGCCCGAACGCGTGCCACACCACAGCGGCGCGCCGCCGCCCGCGCAATCGTGGCGGCGGCTGCCGCCCACCACCGCCCCCCCTTCGGCGATCTGAGAAGCGGCGCCTCGCGCGCCGGGCCTCCCGCTGCGCGCCGCGCACGGGCCTTCCTGTTCCGTCGAAAGGTTGATTGCCATGTTTCCGTTTTTTTTGTCATGCGCCGCCGTGGTTGTGTGGGGGCGCCCGTGAATGCCCTCAATTTCGCCGCGTTCCAATGGATCGCTGCCGGCCCCCGGCCCACGCCGTGGGTCCTTGGCCTCGCAATCGCCCTCGCGCTCTGGGGCAGCTGGCTCTGCGGAGCAATCGTCATCGCGGCCCTGTGGCGCCATCGCGCCGAGCGCGCCTACCTGTGCATCGTCGCAGCGCTCGCAGGCGCGACATCGGCGATGGCGCATGCCATCGCACTGTCTCTGGACATGCCGCGGCCCTTCGTGCTGGCGCTGTCGCCGGCCTACATCGAACACGGGGGACGCGGCAGCCTTCCCAGCGCGCACGCGGCCGTCATGTTCATGGTGGCGCTGGCCTTCCTGCTGCGCCCCCGCCTGCGCGCGCTTGGCGTGCCGCTGCTTGCGCTGGCGGCCGCCACCGGGTGGGCACGCATCTACGTGGGCGTCCATTTCCCGCTCGACATCATCGCGGGCCTGTTGCTGGCCGGCGTGATCGCCGCGGCGCTGGCCCTCGTGCAATGGTGCGTGCATCTTGCCCTGCCACGAACCGGCGGCGCATCCGGCGACAAGGACGCGGCCGGTTCGCTGTGGAGGCCTTCATGATCTCCTCGACCGCTGCCGAACCCGCGTCCGCGCCCATCGTTGCCCCGCACGCGCAGGGCGCGACCGGGACGCAGCAACGCAGCATTTCCTGCGTGATCCCGTGCTTCAACGAGGCGGCCAACCTGCGGCAATTGCTGCCCCTGCTCGAAGAAACGCTCTGGGCCACGGGAATGCGCTGGGAGATCATCGTCGTGGACGATGGCAGCACCGACGACACCGCGGCCGTGGCCCAGGCCTGGTGCGAACTGACGGGCTTCCGGTGCATCTGCCTGTCGCGCAACTTCGGCAAGGAGGCGGCGCTCTCCGCAGGCCTGGCGGCCGCTGCAGGCGACGCGGTGGTTGTGCTCGACGGCGACCTGCAGCACTCTCCGTCGCTCATCCGCGCCATGCTGGACCATTGGAAGGCCGGCGCGGAGGTGGTCTATGCGGTGCGCCAGGAGCGCAGCGACGAGAGCCGCCTCAAGCAGATCGGCAGCCGGATCTTCTACCGGCTTCTGAACGCGTCGGACCGCTTCGCGGTGCCGCAGGATGCGGGCGATTTCCGGCTGATGGACCGGCGGGTGGTCGATGCACTGACCAGCCTGCCCGAGCGCAGCCGCTTCATGAAGGGCCTGTATGCATGGGTCGGCTTCCGGGCCGTGGCCATGCCCTACACGCCCAGGCCGCGCGCCGCAGGCGCCAGCAGCTTCAATGCGCGGCGGCTGTTCGCCCTGGCCATCGACGGGCTCACCGCCTTCACCACCTGGCCGCTGCGCATGGTCAGCGTGGTGGGGCTGCTGTTCGCCGTGCCCGCGCTGTCATACGGCGCCTACGTGGTCCTCGACCACCTGATGTTCGGCAACCCGGTCTCGGGCTGGAGCACGATCGTGGTCAGCCTGATGTTCTTCATCGGCGTGCAGATGATCTTCACCGGCATCGTGGGCGAGTACGTGGCGCGCATCTACGAAGAGGTCAAGGGCCGGCCGCTCTACGTGGTCCGCCGCGAAAGCGGCGTCGGCCTCGAGGCCGACCAGCCATGAAGCGGTCCGGCAGCACCACATGGTGGACATCGCCGCAGCCGCTGTGGCTCGTCGCGGCTCTTTTCGCCTGGCTCATCGCCACCGCCTGGGTCCGCCCGCTGATGGCACCGGACGAGGGGCGCTATGCCGGCGTCGCGCTGCAGATGCTGTACTCCGGCGACTGGCTGGTGCCGCGGCTCGACGGCCTGCCCTTTTTCCACAAGCCCCCGCTCTTCTACTGGATCGGCGCCGGCGCGATGGCGCTGGCGGGACCCGTCGAATGGGCGGCCCGGCTGCCTTCCATCCTGGGTGCGGTCGCGGCGGCGGCGGCGCTGTTCCTCTTCCTGCGCCGCTGGTCGACGGTGCGGCTCGCGCTGTTGTCCACCGTGGTGCTCGTGACCACGCCGTTCTTCTTCCTGGGTGCACAGTTCGCGAACCTCGACATGCTGGTGGCCGGCTGCATCGCGGCCACGGTGCTGCTGGGCGCCGGCGCCGTGCTGGCCCGGGAGCGCGGCGAACCCTGGCGCGCGATGCTGGCGTGCGCCTACCTGTTCGCTGCGGCCGGGCTGCTCGCCAAGGGGCTGATCGGCGTGGTGCTGCCGGCGGCGGTGCTGCTGGCCTGGTGCGCGGTCACGCGCAAGAGCGCCGTGCTGCGCCTGGCCGCCTGGCTGCCGGGATGGGCGTTGCTGCTGGCCGTGGCCGGCCCGTGGTTCGTCGCGATGCAGATGAAGTATCCGGAGTTCTTCGACTACTTCGTGGTCACGCAGCATTTCCGGCGCTTCGCGTCCTCGGGCTTCAACAACGAGCACCCGTTCTGGTTCTACCTGCCGGTGCTGGCGGGCCTCACGCTGCCCTGGTTCGGCTGGCTGCTCATGCCGCGGCGCCAGGAGGCGCCGCCTGCAGGACGCCGGCTCTCCGAGATCGACTGGCTGATGTGGATCTGGCTCGCGGTCATCGTGGCCTTCTTCTCCGTCCCGCGTTCCAAGCTGATCGGCTATGTGCTGCCGGCGCTGCCGCCGCTGGCGTACCTGATCGCGCAGCGCGCGCTGGCGGGCCGGCCGCTGGGAGCGCTGCTGCCCAGGCTGCGCGCCATGACCCTCGCGGCCGCGGCCGTGTGCGTGGCCTGCCTGATGGCGATCGTGGCCTATGCCACGCCGCCCGGCGCCCGGCTGCGGCTTCCGGCGGAGCTGGCCGCGGCGCCCGGCGACCAGGTCGTGATGCTCGACAGCTACACCTACGAACTGCCGTTCTACTGGCGGCTGCGCAATCCGGTGCTCGTCTCCGCCGACTGGAAGGCGGCCGGCGACGAGGGCCGCGACAACTGGCACAAGGAGCTGCTGGACGCGGCGCGCTTCGATCCCGCACGCGCGGCCGCCACGCTTGTCGAGCGGTCGCGATTGGCAAGCACGCTCTGCAGCCCGCGCACCAGCTGGCTGGTCGGGCCCAGCAACGCGCAGCTGGCGACCCCCTGGCTGGCGCGCGCGCAGCTGGTCGCGTTCAACAAGCGCATTGCGGTGTGGCGATTCGCCGGCAGCACGGCGCATGATCCGCATTGCCTGGAGCTCTCGCCCGGGGCGCCCGCAGCCGCCATGCCCAAGCCGGCGGACAAGAAGACGGATGGCAATGACTGAGGCAACGGGGACGCAGCCGCCTGCGGCTTCGCGCCATCTCTGCATCTGCGCGGACGATTTCGGCATGAGCGCGGGCATCAACTCGGCCGTCTTCGATCTCGCCGAGCACGGCAAGATCTCCGCCACCAGCGGCATGGTGCGCCGCAGCGCCTGGCAGGACGGTGCGGGGACGCTGAGACGCTTCGATGCCAGCCGGCTGGACGTGGGCCTGCACCTGGACCTCACGCGGCCGGCCGTTGCCGACGGCGCCGAGCCCGGGCTGGCGGGGCTGATCGCGAGGACCTGCATGCGAACCGTCGACGCCCAGGCGCTGCGCGCCGACATCCGCGACCAGCTGGACCGCTTCGAGGATGCGATGGGATGCCCGCCCGCCTTCGTCGACGGACACCGGCATGTGCACCAGCTGCCGGTGGTGCGCGAGCTGCTGGTCGAGGAAATCGTGCGGCGCTACCCGATGCCGCGGCCGTGGCTGCGCTGCACCGCCGCGGCGGCCCCGGGCGCTGCGGCCGGCGGCATCAAGGCCGGCATCATCCATGCGCTGGGTGGCGCCAGCCTGCGCGCGCTCGCGCGGCAGCACGGCATTCCGGTGAGCCGCGGCCTGCTCGGTGTCTACGATTTTTCGGGCAGTGCGGCCGACTACCGGCGGCGCCTGTCCGCCTGGATTACCGCCAGCCGCAGCGGCGACGTGCTGATGTGCCACCCGTCCGCCGGCCTCTTGCCAAGCGACCCGCACGGCGCCGCGCGGCTGCGCGAATACGCCGTTCTGCGGGAGCTGGAGTTCCCGGTGTCCACGCTCTTTGGCGAGGTCGACATTGCACCGCTGTCGCACCTGCTCCGAATGGACGAGTCCGCTTTTGTCCAGGCCGCCGAATAACGCGGCGGTCCTGCCGGCCGGCCGCCGGCAGCGCTCGAGCGCCGATCCTTACTGCAGCATCGCAGGCGCCGGTGCGAGGCAGCGCTGCACAAAGGCCGACAAGGCGCCCACGTCGGGAATCTGCACGTCGCGGCGGCCCTTTTCCACGAACTCGATCACCTTGTCGCGCGCCAGCCTCGACAGCGCCCGGCTCACGCTCTCGAGCGTCATGCCCAGGTAGTTGCCGATCTCGGCGCGCGTCATGCGCAGCGTGATCTGGTCGGTGCGCATGCCGCGCTCGGCCAGCGACTCGGCCCAGTAGCGCAGGAAGTCGGCCACCCGCGCATCGGCCGGCAGCGTGCACACCGACATCAGCGAATCGCGGTCATGGGCGATCTCGCGGCTCATCGCGGTGTGGAACACCTGCAGCAAGGCGGGCTCCGCGAGGGATGCGGCCAGCAGCGCCTCGTAGGAAACGACCCAGACCTCGCCCGTGTCCATGGCCACGGCGTCGCAGGAATAGTGATTGGCGGCGATGCCGTCGAAGCCGAGCCAGTCGCCGCGGAACTTCAGCCCCACCACCTGTTCGCGCCCGTCCGCGGAGAGGTTCACGATCTTGAAGAAGCCCGAGTTCAGGATGTAGAGATTGCCGAACTGCTCGCCGGCCTGGTAGATCACGTCGCCGGCATGCACCACGCGGCGCTGCGGGGCCAGGCGCTCCTTCAGCAGCTGCTGCGTCTCCACCAGCTTTCGGCTGGCCCGCTCGTGGACCGCGATGCCGGTCTTCGGCACTGCTGCGCGTGCGGCGATGAATCCGTTCATCGCGGGTGCGGCGGCTTGGGTCAGGGACGGGTTGAACATTTGAAGAACTCCTGGTGTTGTCTGGTCGCGGGTCGATGGACGAATGCTAGGAAGCGCCCGGCAACACAGTGACAACGGCCGGAATCGGTGGGTAACGCTCGGTGAATGCTTTGTGTCCGGCGTGTATCAGCGCCGGCGCGCCCGGCCTTGATCTGCATCAAGGCCGGCACGCCTTCCGGAGGTAGCCTTTGGCGCTCATATTCCAGGGGGCCCATGCTCTTTCCCTTCGAGGACCACAATTTCTCGGCCTTCCATGCGCTGTCGCCCCAGGACGAGACGGCCTTGCTGAGCCGCGCGCGCCTGCTGCAGGCGGCCTCGCTGCGGGGCGCTCCTTCGCGGCAGCTCAAGGGCAAGAAGCTCGGCATCCTCTGCGACGAAGGCAGCGACGCCAGCGAGAGCCGGCTGCTGTTCCAGCATGCTGCCGAGGAACTGGGCGCGCATGTGGCGATCATCCGCCCCGCGCTCTCGAACCTCGGGAACTCCGGCGAAATCGAGCACACCGCGCGCGTGCTCGGCCGCTTCTACGACGCGCTCGAGTGCCAGGGCATGGCGCCCGACGTGGTGCGGCAGATCGGCCGGCATGCGGGCATTCCTGTCTACGACGGCCTTGCCTGCGCGAGCCACTCCACTACCCGGCTTGCCGCGCTGCTCGACGAGCGGACCTCGCCGGCGGACAACCGGCGCTTCCTGCTGCAGGCGCTGCTGCTGGGCAGCGTTGCCTGAGGCGCCGCGCGCGTCAGGCCCTTGCCCGGAGAGGCCGCGCCCCGGCTTTTGGGGAATGCCGGACCGCGCGCGCATTCAGCGCGGCCTTCAGCGTGCGCACCGCGTCCTGCAGCATGTGCGCGCCAAGCGACAGGCACTGTGCGCCGCAGGTCTCAAGCACGGCGAGCGTGTGCAGGCCGACGCTCCACTGCGCCCTGCAAAGCGCCAGTGGAAAGGTGAAATCGTTGTGCATGATCGGAGTCGGTGCGATGCCTGGCGCGCGGGCGTTGCGGATGGCCCGAAGCTCAGCGCACCAGCAGCACGGGCACCGTGCAGCGGGCCAGCACCTTCATCGCCACCGAACCCAGCACGAGGTTCGTCAGCGCACCCTGCCCGCGCGATCCCATGATCACTAGATCGAACTTTCCGTGCTCCGCAAAGGCGGCGATCTCGCCGGCAGGATGGCCCACCTTGTGGGCGAACGCCGCCTCGATGCCGCGCGCGGCCAGCGCGGCGCGCACCGGCTCCAGCACGACGCGCGCCTCGTCGCCGTAGTAGGTGTGCACGAGGTCCGGCCCTGCGAAGGCGGCAGCGCGATGGGGCACCGGCAGCACCGCATGGAAGACCGTGAACGCATGGCCCGCGTTGGACCATTCCTTGTGCGCGGCCAGGTAGTCGAGCATGCGGGCCGTGTAGTCGCTGCCGTCGACGGCGAGGAGAATCTTCATGATGTTCCTTGGGGGCTCGTTCGAGATGGCCGGATGTTCGCCGCCGGCTGGCAGCCGCGCCTTGTTCCAGATCAAGCCGGGCGCGGCGCGTGCGGCCTACATTGGGTGCCCATGAAATCCGACACACAGCTCAGGGCAGACATCCAGGCCGAACTCGAATGGGACCCGGCCGTCACTTCGACGGATGTGGGCGTCATCGTCAGCCACGGCGTGGTCACGCTGACCGGCCATCTCGGCAGCTGCGCCGAGAAGCTCGCGGTGGAACAGGCCGCGCAGCGCGTCAGCGGCGTGAAGGCACTGGCCATCGAAACCTCGGTGAAGCTGGCCGCCGGCTTCGAACGCACCGATGCCGACATCGCACAGGCTGCCGGGCACGCGCTCGAATGGAACGTGCAGGTGCCCCGCGACGCGGTGCGGCCGATGGTCGAGGACGGATGGGTCACGCTGACCGGCGAAGTCGAGTGGGACTACCAGCGCCAGGCCGCGGAATCGACAGTTCGCAACCTGCTGGGTGTCACCGGCATCACGAACCTGGTGAGGATCAGGCTGCAGCGGTGTTCCGCCGACGTGGAACGGCAGGTGCAGGACGCGCTCATCCGCGTGTTCCACGACGCGCCGCGGCAGGTGGCGGTCGACGTGAACGGCTCGCAGGTCGTGCTGCGCGGCAAGGTGCGTTCCTGGGCGGAGCTGGACGCGGTGCGCGGCGCCGCCTGGTCCGCGCCGGGGGTGGTTTCGGTGGTCAACGAACTGGCCGTGGAAGCCTGAGGAGGAAGGCAAGGCCCCATGCAAACCGCGCGGGAATGGCGGGCTTCGCACAAGGCCTGCGTGCTACGCTTGTACGGTTCTTAACAATGCTGTGACATTCGGCCTCGAATCCACGCTTTCCGAATGAAATCCGCCTTTCATATCGCGGTACTCGACGACGAGATCGACATCACGCAGCTGCTGGCCGGCTACCTCCAAAGCCACGGTTTTCGCGTCACCCAGCTGCACGACGGCCCTTCCTTGATGGCACTGATGGACAGCGACCCGGCCGACCTCGTGCTGCTCGACCTCGGGCTGCCCGGCGAGGACGGCTTCTCCATTGCCCGCCGCATGCGCGAGAACTGGCGCTGCGGCCTGGTCATCGTCACCGGCCGCGGCGATGCGGTGGACAAGGTCGTCGGCCTGGAGGTGGGCGCGGACGACTACGTGACCAAGCCCTTCGACCTGCGCGAGCTGGTGGCGCGGGTCAAGGCGGTGCTCAGGCGCCTGGCGCCGGACGACGCACCGGTGGCCGTGCCCGCATCGTCCAGGCCCGCCGGCCTTGCCTCTGCCGACCGGCTGCGCTTTGCCGGCTGGCAGCTCGATCTTGCGGCACGCAGCCTCACGAACCCGCAGGGACAGAACGTGGCGCTCACCGGTGGCGAATTCGACCTGCTCTGCGCTTTTGCGCGGCACCCGGGGCGCGTGCTCTCGCGCGACTTCCTGCTCGAGCAGACGCGCGGACGCGAAGCCAGCCCTTTCGACCGCACGATCGACGTGCAGGTCGGCCGGCTGCGCAAGAAGATCGAGGCCGATCCGGACGAGCCGCAGATCGTCAAGTCGGTGCGGGGCGCGGGCTACATCCTGGTTCCGCCCGTCACCCAGGGCTGAGCCGATGAACCCGCCCTCTTCCCCGGTCGCCCCGACCCTGCCGGGACTGCCCTCGGGCGTTGAAGAGAGCAGCGTCTTTCGTTCGCTCTTCGTTTCCTACCCTGACTCGCTGCTGCTGGTCGACCAGGCCGGCCGCATCGTGCTGGCCAACCCCGCGGCAGCCAGCCTGCTGGGCTACGCGGTCGACGAGCTGGTGGGCCTGAACGTCGATGCGCTGGTGCCCGACAGCATCCGCCCGCGCCACGCCTCCTACCGCGAGGCCTACGGCCGCGCGCCGCGCCCGCGGCCCATGGGCACGCAGATGGAACTGGTCGCCAAGCGCAAGGACGGCAGCGAGGTGATGGTCGAGATCGCGCTCAGTCCGCTGCAGAGCCAGGGCCTGCCCTTCGTGGTGGCCGCCATCCGCGACATCGGCGCCTATCCCCGCGTGAAGCAGGCGCTGCAGCGGGCGCGCTACAGCGACTACCTCGCGCAGCTGGGCCGCCTGGCCGTGGACACCCGCGACCTGCAGGTGGTGCTCGACCACGTGCCCGCCATGGCCGCGGAAGCGCTGGAGGTCGAGGTGGCCGTCGTGCTGCTGCTGGAGAACAGCCGCCTCGAATTCCGCGTGGCCAGCGGCGTGGGCCTGGTGCCCGGAGAAGAAATCGGCGCGCGCATTCCCAGCCATGCGAACACGCCGCCGGGTTTCGTGTTTGCCGAGGGGCGGCCGGTGGTGGTGGCCGACTACGGCAACGAGCGGCGCTTCGCGGTGCCGCAGGCCTACCTTGATGCCGGGCTGGTCAGCGCGCTGGCCGTGCCCTTCTACGACCGGGGCCGATTCATCGGCGTGCTGGCCGTGCGATCACGCGAGGCCAAGCGCTTTGGCGACGAGGAGCTGCGCTTCCTCGAATCGCTTTCCAACCTGCTGGCCACCAGCCTGCAGCGGGTGCAGACCGAAGAGGCGCTCAGCCATGCCCAGCGGCTCGAAAGCGTCGGCCAGCTCACGGGCGGCATCGCGCACGACTTCAACAATCTGCTCACCATCATCCAGGGCAACCTGCAGGTGCTCGAAGAGCTGCCCGCCATTGCACAGGACGGCTACGCCCAGCAGCTGGTGGGCGCCGCGGCGCGGGCCTCGCGGCGCGGCGCCGAGCTCACGGGCAAGCTGCTGGCCTTTTCGCGCCGGCAGATGCTGCAGCCCAACGCGGTGGACACGCATGCGATGCTGCATTCGCTGGCCGACATGTTGCGGCGCACGCTCGACCAGCGCATCGGCATCGCGATCGATGCGGCGCCGGGCTGCCCGCCGGTGCTCGCCGATCCCGGACAGCTCGAATCGGCATTGCTGAACATTGCCATCAACGCGCGCGACGCCATGCCCGAGGGCGGCACGCTGCACTTTCGCGCCGAGGCCTGCGGCGCGCTGCCGCCCGAGGTGCACAACGAGCTCAGCGACCAGGATGCGCACGGCAGCTTCGTTGCCATTTCGGTGGCCGACAGCGGCACGGGCATGACCGAGGAAGTGAGGGAGCGCGCCTTCGAGCCCTTCTTCACGACCAAGGAGGCCGGCCGCGGCACCGGCCTGGGCCTGAGCACGGTGTACGGGTTCGTGAAGCAGTCCAAGGGCGCCGTGGCCATCGAAACGCGGCCGGGCGCGGGAACGACCGTGACGCTCTATCTTCCCCAGCTGTACGACCCGGCGCCTGCGGCCGCAGAGGAGGAAGACGAAGAGCAGGCGATTCCCGCCGGCCTGCGGGTCATGCTGGTCGAGGACGACGCCGAGGTGCGCCGGGTGGTTCACACCTTTCTCGTGACGCTCGGCTGCAGCGTGGTGACCGCGGCCAATGCCAAGCAGGCGCTGCTGAGCATGGAAACGGATGCGGATTCCTTCGACGTGCTGCTCAGCGACATCGCGCTCGGAGCCGGCATGCGCGGAACCCGGCTCGCCGCCGAGGCGCAGCAGCGCTTTCCGCAGCTCGCCATCCTGCTGATGTCGGGCTTTTCGTCGGAGCTGCTCGACGCCGACCGCGACGTGCCGCAAGGCTGGGAGCTGCTGCGCAAGCCCTACACGCGCGGCGAACTCGCGCGCGCCCTGGCCCGAGTGCTGGCGGCCGCACGGCCCTAGCCGGCGGTTGCCGCCGCAGCTCTTTGCTGCGCCCGCAATCCGCCATAACCGGCCATTTTGTCCAATTTTGCTATTTTTGCCATAATGGCGCCAAAGGAGCACACCATGGCCGCCATCCTGCCCAACCTCGATGAACTGCCGCGTCAGAACGCATCCCAGGTCAAGAACCGCTGGGGCGACGTGGTCCGCCAGGTCCAGAAGACCGGCAGCCTGGCCGTGACCAACCATTCGACGGTGGAGATGGTGCTGCTGACCGCAGCCACCTACAACCAGCTGGTGGAAGACGCGCAGGCGCTCAAGGCGCGCGAGCAGTCGGTGCTCGACGAACTCGGGCGCCGCTTCGACGTGCGCCTGGGCGTGCTGCAGCAGCCCGAAGCAGCCGCGCAGATGGGCAAGCTGTTCGCCGCCAAGGGCAAGCTCGGGCGCCGTCCCAAGGCAGGCGACACCTTCTGATGGCGGCGGCCGCCCGCCCCTTCATCCTGGTGCTGGCCGGTGTCAACGGCGCGGGCAAGAGTTCGGTCGGCGGCGCCCTGCTCGCCGAGCACGGCCTGACCTGGTTCAACCCCGACACCTGCGCGCGCGAGCTCATCGCGCAGCTCGGGATCACGCCCGAAGAGGCGAACGCCCGCGCATGGAACCTCGGCCGCGAGCGGCTGGAAGCAGCCATCGCGCAGCGTTCCAACTACGCCTTCGAGACCACGCTGGGCGCGAGCACCATTCCCGCGCTGCTCGCGCGCGCCGCGTCGAGCCACGACGTGGTCATGATCTTCTGCGGACTCTCTTCGCCCGAGCAGCACATCGCCCGCGTGCGGGCGCGCGTGGCGCGCGGCGGCCACGACATTCCAGAGGCCAAGATCCGCGAGCGCTGGATCGCCTCGCGCGCCAACCTCATCAAGCTGCTGCCCAAGCTCACGCGGCTGCAGGTCTTCGACAACAGCGCGGAGGCGCCGCCCGGCGGCGACATTGCGGACCCGGTGCTGGTGCTCGAACTGAGCGCGGGCGAACCCGTCTTTCCGCAGCCAGGCGACCTGGCCGCGCTCGCGGCCACGCCCGCCTGGGCGCGGCCGATCGTGCAGGCGGCGATCGAGCTGCTGGGCTGAGGCCTCGCCGGACTGAGCCGAGGGCGGAAGAGAGGATGCCGCCGGCCTCGAGGATCCGCACTGCAGGCGGGTGCCATAAGGCCACCTCTACCAGCGCCGGCAAGCATCCATTGCAGTGTGGCTCGCGAACGTGAAGCGCAGATGACTTGGCGGGGAGCGGCCGGGCTCGGCAGAGTAACGGATCGAAACTCCGCTGGTTCCGCAGCCGAGGGCTGGACAGGCGCCAACCCTGAACGGAACGCCGATCCCGAGATGCTGGGCGCTATATTGCGAACAGCCCGTGTCCACCGTGCACGGGACAAGACCATTCGCTCGAAGGCCCCGGCGCCACGCGTCGCGCAAGAGCAAAACCAGGAGAGTTTTTTGGACCTGCGCGACCTGCAGTACTTCGAGGTCATTGCCGAACTCGAGCACATGGGCCGCGCCTCGGAGCGGCTGCACCGCACC
Organism: Variovorax sp. 01N425; assembly: GCF_056399465.1. Lineage (NCBI taxonomy): Bacteria > Pseudomonadati > Pseudomonadota > Betaproteobacteria > Burkholderiales > Comamonadaceae > Variovorax > Variovorax sp. 01N425. The sequence goes on from NZ_JBFTRJ010000005.1 coordinate 321,340, forward strand.
CAGCCTGCGCTGACGAGCTGCGTCAAGCGCCTGGAAGAAGCCTGCGGCGCGGCCCTGTTCGAGCGAACGGGCCGCGGCATCCGCCTCACGGCCGCCGGCAAGGCCTTGCTCAAGTGGGCGCAGCGCACGCGCTTCGATGTGGAAAGCGCGCGCCGCGAGATCGGCGACATCGGCCGCGGCCTGGCCGGCAATATCCGCATCGGCATCGTGCCCACGGCCGCGCAGTTCCTGCTTCCGCCGGCGGCGCGGGAGCTGATGGGCGAGGCGCCGGGCATCACGCTGCGAACGACGGTGGCGCTGGGCGACATCCTGACGCCGCTGCTGCGGTCCGGCGAGATCGACCTGATGGTCGGCACGGAGGGCACGCAGGAGCCGGGCTTCACCTCGAAGCTGCTCGCCGAAGACCCGATCGTGGTTGCCGCGACCAGCTCGCACGAGATCTTCAAGAAGGCCAAGCCGACGCTCAAGGACCTGGCCGGCTACCGCTGGGTACTGCAGCCGCCCGGCGCGCCAACGCGCGACTGGCTGGACCAGACCTTCGACCGCAGCCACCTGCCGCGGCCCCAGGTGCAGGTGGAAAGCACGATGCTGCTGATGCTGCCGAGCCTGATCGACGAGACCGGCCTGCTGAGCTTCATCTCGCGGCTGCACCTGCAGGAAGGCCGCTCGGGCGCGGCGCTGCGCGAGGTCAAGGTCCGGGGCGTGACGATGCGCCGGCGCATGGTCGTCACCTACCGCGAGAGCGGCTACCTCTCGCCGGCAGCGCAGCGCCTGGTGGTGCTGCTGGCCAGGCACGGGCGTTTCCGGTCGCGCTGATACCCCAAGCGGCATTTATCGGTTCCAAGAAATTATCGATTGGACCGCTGGCGAAGCAGCGCGAATACTTGCCTCCATCGAACGCACCGGACCCGCTTCACAGGGCCGGGCAGTTCGGCCACAGGAGACAAGTTCATGCCCTCATTCCCGCTTCGTGCCGGCGCTTCGCGCCGTCGTCTCGCCATCGCCGCCGCAGCACTGGTGGCCGGCGCCACCCTCCTCGCACCTGCCGGCGCTCTTGCGCAGGCCCCGTATCCGTCGCGGCCGATCCGGCTGATCGTGCCGTTCCCGGCCGGCGGCGGCACCGACCTGGTTGCGCGTGAAGTTGCCAACAAGGTCGCCACCAGCAACGGCTGGTCGATCGTCATCGACAACAAGCCCGGCTCGGGCGGCAACCTCGGGGTCGATGCGGCCGCCAAGTCAGCGCCCGACGGCTACACGCTGGTGCTCGGCCAGACCAGCAACCTGGCGATCAATCCCACGCTCTACGCGAGGCTGCCCTACAACCCCGAGAAGGATCTGACGCCGATCGGCCTCGTTGCCAGCGCGCCGCTGGTGCTGGTGGTGGCGGCCGACTCGCCGTACAAGACGCTGGCCGACGTGGTGGCCGCGGCCAAGGCTAGGCCCGAGGCGCTCAACTACGCGAGCTCGGGCAGCGGCACGGTGGCGCACCTGGCGACCGAGCTCTTCCAGAAGACCGCCGACGTCAGGTTCACGCACGTGCCCTACAAGGGCGCCGCGCAGGGATCGACCGACCTGATCGGCGGCCAGGTCCAGATGTACATGTCCTCGGTGCCGACGCTGATCGGGCACATCAAGAACGGCAAGATGCGCCCGATCGTCGTCACCTCGCGCAAGCGCACCGCCGACCTTCCCGGCGCGCCAACGGTGGACGAGTCGGGCTACAAGGGCTTCGAGGCCGCGACATGGTTCGGCGTTGCGGGCCCGGCCGGCCTGCCGAAGGACGTGGTGGCCAAGCTCAACGCGGCGTTCAACAAGGCGCTGCAGGACCCCGAGGTCAAGCGCAAGCTCGCGAGCCAGGGCGCCGAGGTGAAGGGCAGCACGCCGGAGGAGTTCGGCGCCTACATCCGCGAAGAAATGGTGCGCTGGGGCAAGGTCGTCAAGGACTCGGGCGCCAAGGTCGATTGAGGCGCACGCCGCACTGCCCCCCCTCTTCATTCCTCCAAGAGAAACCCATGTCCTCCAACCCTCCCGACATCATCCGCAATTTCGAGCGCGTACCCGCACACGTCGTGGCGCAGGCCGCGCAATTCCAGCCCGCCATCCTGGCCGACGTGGCCGGCCGCCGGGGCGCGATGCATGGCCGCATCAAGGCGCTGCGCCCGCGCATGAAGCTGGCCGGCCCCGCCTTCACGGTGGAAGTGCGCCCCGGCGACAACCTCATGATTCACGCCGCCATCGCGATGGCCAGGCCCGGCGACGTGCTGGTGATCGACGGCAAGGGCGACCAGGGCTCGGCGCTCATGGGCACCATCATGATGACGGCCTGCCAGAAGCTGGGCATCGCGGGCGTGGTGATGGACGGCGCCTGCCGCGACAGCCTCGAGATCGACGAGATGGACTTTCCCGTGTTCTGCGTGGGCACCAACCCGAACGGACCGACCAAGAACATCGCGGGGCGCATCGGGCATTCCGTCTCGGTCGGAGACGTCACGGTGCGTGCCGGCGACTTCGTGATTGCCGATGGCGACGGCGTAGTGGTGGTGGAGCGCGAGAAGATCGAGGCGCTGCTGCCTGCGGCGGCCCGCAAGGTCAGCGACGAGGCCGCGCGCATTGCCGCCATCAAGGATGGCGACACCGCGGCCAAGTGGCTCAACACTGCGCTGCGCACGGCCGGCGTGCTCAAGGAAGGAGAGACCCTGTGAGCACCATCGTGGTGACCGGCGCCGACCTCGCGCCGCAGGCCATCACGCTGCTCGAGGGCCACGAGATCGTCTACGCCGGCAAGGCGCCGACCGAAGACGACCTGGTGGCGCTGTGCCGCGCGCACGACCCCGTCGCCATCATCGTGCGCTACGGCAAGGTCGGCGCCGCGGTGATGGATGCGGCGCCCTCGCTGCGCGTGATCTCCAAGCACGGCAGCGGCACCGACACCATCGACAAGGCCGCCGCACAGGCGCGGGGCATCGAGGTGGCCGCGGCCGTGGGCGCGAACGCCGCCGCGGTGGCCGAGCAGGCGCTGGCGCTGCTGCTGGCCTGCGCCAAGTCGGTCGTGGCGCTGGACGCGCGCATGCATGCCGGCCACTGGGACAAGGCCACGCACAAGAGCCTCGAGCTCGGCGGCCGCACCATCGGGCTGATCGGCCTGGGTGCGATCGGGCTGCGCTTTGCCCGCATGGCCGATGCACTGGGCATGCGCGTGATCGGCTTCGATCCCTATGCCGCGAATCTTCCGCCCCATGTGACGGCCGTCGACCTGCCGGCGATCTGGCGCGAGTCGGATGCGATCTCGCTGCACTGCCCGCTGACGGAAGACAACCGCGGCATGGTCAACGCCGGGACGCTGGCGCGGTGCAAGCGCGGCGTGATCCTGGTGAACACCGCGCGCGGCGGCCTCGTCGACGAGGCGGCGCTGCTGGCCGCGGTGCGCTCGGGCCAGGTCGGCATGGCGGGCCTGGACAGCTTCGCGGTCGAGCCCATGGCCGCCGGCCACCCGTTCCAGGGCGAGGAGAACTTCGTGCTGAGCCCGCACATCGGCGGCGTGACCGGCGATGCCTATGTGAACATGGGCGTTGGCGCAGCGAAGAACGTGTTGCAGGTGCTCGCACGGCAGCCGGCCGCCACGGCCTGAACCTGAAGGCGCGGGCCGCCCCTCGCGCGAAAACGTCACGCCCCTTCGTCGAAACGTCGAGAACACTGCGGCCTTCGCCGTTCTGCTCTCTACCGCCTGCCAGCCTTCGCTTCTACATTTTCTCTACGGGGCCGCGGCTCTTTTCTGGAGAATCAAAATGTCGAAGCTGCAAGTCAAGAATGTTCTGGTGCTGGGTGCGGGCAAGGTGGGCAGCACGGTGGCGGACATGATCGCCGAATACCACCGCATCCCGGTGACGCTGGCCGACCAGCGCGCCGGCACGCCGTCCAATGATCCACTGGTGCGGCAGATCACGCTGAACGTGGAGGACGAAGCGGCGCTGGCCGGCGAACTGGCCGCGCACACGGTGGTCATCAACGCGCTGCCGTTCTTCCTGGCCGCGCGCGTGGCCACGCAGGCGGCGCGGCTGGGCGTGCACTACTTCGACCTCACGGAGGACGTGGCGGCCACGCATGCGATCCGCCAGCTTTCCGACGAAGCCACGTCTGTGCTGATGCCGCAAAGCGGCCTCGCGCCCGGCGTGATCGGCATGCTCGGCGGGCACCTGGCGGGGCACTTCGACGAGCTCTACGACCTGCGCCTTCGCGTCGGCGCGCTCACGCGCAATGCCACCAACAGCCTGCGCTACAACTTCACCTGGAGCATCGATGGCGTCATCAACGAATACTGCAACGCCTGCGATGCGATCGTGAACGGCCAGCTCGTGTCGGTGCAGGCGCTGGAGGGCCATGAGACCTTCACGCTCGACGCCGAGGCCTTCGAGGCCTTCAACACCTCCGGCGGTTTGGGCACGCTGTGCGAGACGCTGCGCGGCAAGGTGCGCAACCTCGACTACAAGACCATCCGCTATCCGGGCCACCGCGATGCGATGAACTTCCTCTTGCACGACCTGCGCCTGATCGAGCGCCGCGACCTGCTGCGCCAGGTGCTCGAGCATGCGGTGCCGCACAGCCGCGAAGACGTGGTGATCGTGTTCGCGTCGGCCTCGGGCATGCGCGGCGGCCGCTTCGAGCAGGAGACCCGCCTGGGCCGCGTGTTCGGCGCCAAGCTTCGCGGCAAGGACCGCACCGCCATCGAGCTCACCACGGCGGCCGGCGTGGTCGGCGTGTTCGAGCTGCTGCAGCAAGGCAAGCTGCCCCGCGCCGGCTTTGTCGGGCAGGAGCAGGCGCCGCTCGAGGCCTTTCTCTCGACGCGCGTGGGCCACTACTACCAAGGGCTTGGCGTGAGCGCCTCCAGCCCTTCGCAGCAGGAGCTCGCCGAAGCCTGAGCCTGAGTGCTTCGCGCAAGCCGCGGCCGGGGAGCGCAAGGCCCCGGCCCGCCCCTGTCTCTCTTTCTTCTTTTTCAATTCCGGACTGGAGTTTTGCCATGCGTGGTGCAGACGTGCTCGTGCAGATGTTGATCAACTACGGCGTCGACGTGCTTTTTGGCGTGCCCGGCGACACCAACGTGCCGTTCTACGAGGCGCTGCAGCGCCGCCAGGGCGACATCGAGCACGTCATGGCCCGCGACGAGCGCTCGGCCGGCTACATGGCCGACGCCTATGCGCGGCTGACCGACAGGCCCGGCATCTTCGAATGCCCCTCGGGCGCCGGCGCGATGTACTCGCTGCCGCCACTGGCCGAATCGAATGCCTCTTCGGTGCCGGTCATCCTGCTGACCATCGACCTGCCGCTGCCCGGCGAAGGCCGCGGCATGATCACCGAGCTCGACTGCGCCAGGCTGTTCGAACCCGTCACCAAAATGTCGGTGCAGGTGAAGTCGCCCGAGAAGCTGCCCGAGATCATTCGCCGCGCATTCCGCGTGGCCTGCTCCGGCACGCCCGGCGCCGTGCACCTGCAGATCCCGGAAGACATGCTGCTGGCGGAGATCGACCCCGACGCCATCTCGCTGCACGCCGAGCCTGAATGCAGGACCTTCCCGGCCTTTCCGATGGCGCCCGCGCCCGGCAAGGTGGGCGAGCTTTTCGCGCTGCTGCGGAAGGCCTCGAAGCCGCTCTTCGTCGCGGGCGGCGGCGTGAACCGCTCCTGCGCCGGCAGCGCGCTCACCGAGGTGGCTGCGAAGCTCAACGTGCCCGTGGTCAACACGATCACCGGCCAGGGCGCACTGCCCGACGATCACCGCCTGGCCATCGGCGTCATCGGCGACAACGGCTTTCATCCGCATGCCAACCGCGCGCTCGAGGAATCGGACCTGGTGATCTTCGTCGGCTCGCGCATGGGATCGGTCGTCACCGTGGGCTGGACCTTCCCCAAGTCGACGCTCAACAAGCGCGTGGTGCAGATCGACATCAACCCCGAGCGCCTTGCCAACAACTACGAGAACCTGCTGTCGATCGCCGCGGATGCGCAGCTGGTCCTGAAGCAGATCCTGAACGAGGCGCCCGTCGATTTCGATGGCTCGAAGCACACGCCGTGGGTCGAGCACCTGAACGCCTACCGCGAGAATTTCTGGGAGCATGCCGAAGGCGTGCTTTCGCTGGACGACGTGCCGCTGCGGCCCGAGCGCGTGGTGCGCGAGTTCGGCAAGCAGCTCGATAAGTACGGCCAGGCCGTGCACATTCTTTCGGATGCCGGCACACCCACGCCCTACATGACGCGCTTCCTGCGCATCGGCGACCGCCGCACGCGCTTCGTCATTCCGCGTGCCTTCGGCGGCCTGGGCTCGGCGATTCCCGCGGTGGTCGGCGCCTGGTACGCCGACAAGACGCGCCGGCCGATCGGCATGTTCGGCGACGGCTCTTTCAACATGGCCGTCGGCGAGCTCGAGACGCTGGTTCGCAAGAAGGTGCCGGCACTGCTGATGCTCTTCAACAACGGCTGCTTCGGCTGGATCAAGGGGCTGCACCGGCTCAAGGGCCACGATGAATGCTTTGGCGTGGACTTCCTGCCGCCGCGCGGCCAGGCCATTGCCGAGGCCTTCGACATCAAGGCCTGGACGGCCGCCACGCCCGGCGAACTGGTGCAGGCGCTCGATGAAGCCTTCGCCTATGACGGCCCCTGCCTCATCGACATCCATATCGAATCGCTGGCGGACCGCGTGCCGCCCGTGTATTCATGGCTCGCGAAAAAGAAGCTCGATCCGCTGGCGCTGGCGCCGGAAGACGTGGCCTATCTGTAGACCCGATCGCGGCGCCGGCGGTTCGCGATAGACTTTTCGGCGAATGAACCGATTGGCCTGAATGAAGAACACTGTTGCCGTGCTCGGCGCCGGCATCGTCGGCGTGTCGTGCGCCCTCGAGCTCCAGCGGCGGGGTTTCGACGTGACGGTCTTCGACCGCGCCGCGCCGGGCCGCGAAACCTCCTACGGCAATGCCGGCGTGATCGCCCGCAGTTCGCTGATGCCGTTCAACCATCCGGGGTTGTGGTCTTCGCTTCCCAGGCTGCTGAAGAACAACTCCGCGGGCTTTCGCTACAACCCGCTTTTCCTCGCGAAGAACCTGCCATGGGCGCTGAAGTTCCTGGCCAACACGCGCGCGGCGGTCTTTCATGAAACGACCGCGGCGCTCGATGCACTGATCCGGCTTTCGACGTCGGAGCACCTGCGACTGCTGGGCGAAGCGGGCGCGGCGCACCGCCTGCGCACGAACGGGTGGCTCTTTCTCTATCGCAGCGAGCAAGGCTTTCTCGGCGGCCAGCTCTCGCGGGACACTTTCAAGAAATTCGGCATCGCGACGCAGGTGCTCGATGCGCGAGAGCTCGCGCAGCTCGAGCCCCATCTGAAGCCGCTGTTCCCGCGCGCGCTGTGGATCCAGGACACGGCGTCGGTGGACAGCCCGGGCCAGGTGGTCGAGGCCTATGCCAGGCTTTTCACCGCGCGCGGAGGCCGCATCCGGCAGGCATCGATCGGCGGCCTGCGCCGATCGGATGCAGGCGATGACTGGCAGGTGACCGAAGACGCCGGCACGCTCCACGAGGCCTCGCGCGTCGTGCTCGCGCTGGGGCCTTGGAGCCGGGAGTTCGCGAAGAAAGCCTTGGGCCTGTCGGTGCCGATGGCGTACGAGCGCGGCTACCACATGCACTACGGGGCCGCCGGCGGCGCCTCGCTCGGGCGGCCGGTCTACGACACCGGCGGCGGCTATGTGCTGTCGCCGATGGAACAAGGCCTGCGCCTTTCCACGGGCGTGCAATTGACCGATCGCGAGGCGCCCCGGAATCTCGCGCAGCTGGACCTGGCGGAGCGCGCCGCGCGCGAGGCGTTTCCACTCGAGGAGCGCCTTGACAAGGAAGCCTGGCTCGGCAGCCGCCCCACGCTGCCGGACAGCCGCCCGGTGATCGGCGAATGCCCGGGCCGCCCAGGCCTTTGGCTCGCCTTCGGCCACCAGCACATCGGCTTCAACACCGCTCCCGGAACGGCCGCGCTCCTGGGCACGATGATGGCCGGCGAAGCCTGCGCCTTCGATCCCGCGCCGTTCCGGCCTTCACGCTTCCTGGGCTGAAGCCGCCCGGGGCGCACCGATCTGGCACCCGGGGCGTGCCCATGGTGCGACCCGGATATTCAAGCGCCGTCCGACGGAATCGGTCGTTTCGCATGCCCAGGATGACGGTATGACGAAAACTTCGCGCGATCCTGACGAAGTGCCGCATTGCTCGTGACTATCATGGCTCCTAGACTTCATTCGCGAGTCGAAGCCTTCCTTCTTATTCAAATGGCGAGCTTTTTGCTTGGAGACCCCATGACTACAAAACGAGCGATCCTTCGCACCCTCCTCGCGCTGACGAGCGCATGCACCCTCACCCTCAGCGTCGCCCAGGAGCCGGAAAGCTCGATGACCCGCGTCCAACGGACCAAGGTCCTGCGGGTGGGCGCGATCGCCGGGGCCATTCCGTACTTCAGCAAGGACCTGGTCTCGGGCAAGTGGGAAGGCTTCGGGCCCGACTTCTCCGAGAGCCTGGCGAAGAAGTTCGGCGCCAAGGTCGAGTACGTGGAAACCACCTGGGGCAACGCGGTGCTCGACCTGCAGTCGAACAAGATCGATGCGATGTTCGGCATGGCGCCGACGCCGGCGCGCAAGGAGGTCGTGAACTTCTCCGACACCCTGTTCGACAACACCTACACCGCCGTGTGCAAGAAGGGCTTCCCGACCAAGACCTGGGAGCAGCTGAACGCACCCGAGAACAAGATCGTGGTCGACGTGGGCTCCAGCCATGACCAGCTCGCCACGCGCATCCTGCCGAAGGCCGATGTCCAGCGGCTGGAGAACTCGGGCTCCGCAACGCTCGCGCTGCAGGCCGGCCGCGCCGACTGCCAGATCCTGGTGATCCTGCTGGCGCAGCCGCTGCTGGCCAAGCGCGCCAACGTGGGCGTGATGCAGATCCCCACGCCGATCTACACCGCACCCGTGAGCATCGGCCTGCGCAAGGAAGCCGATCCGGCCATGCAGACAGCCGTCAACGCCTGGCTGGGCGAGGTTCGCGCCAAGGGCGAAGTCCGCAGCGTGATCCTGAAGAACATGGAAAAACTCGCCGGCGTTCCGGCCAGCGCCTTCCCGTCCGAAATCAAGTTCTGAGGCCGGGCCATGGAATACGCCGAATCGCAGGGGGCGCCCCGCTCGCGCTCCCGCCTGGGCATGGCCCTGATGGTGGTTCTCGCGCTGGCCGGCGCCTGGGCGCTGGTCAAGCACTTCGCCGGTGCCAGCGCGGCCTCCGCAGGCTACGACTGGGATTTCGCGGTGCTCTGGAAGTACCGCTCGCTGCTCATCAGCGGGCTGCTCTACACGCTGCTGTTCACGGTGGTCTGCGTGGTGCTCGGGCTGCTGGTGGGCGTGGTCACCGGCCTGGGGCGCCTGTCCACCAACCCGTACATCACGGCGCCGCTGCGCGCCTACATCGAGGTGTTCCGGTGCACGCCGGTGCTGGTGCAGCTCGTGTGGTTCTACTACGCGCTGCCCGTGCTCACCGGCCTCGAACTCTCGGCCACGGCCGCCGCCACCCTGTGCCTGACGCTCTATGGCGGCGCGTTCTATTCCGAGATCGTGCGCGGCGGGATCATCTCCATCGAGGCCGGCCAGACCGAGGCCGGCAAGGCGCTGGGCATGACGCGCCTGCAGCTGCTGCGCCGCATCCTGCTGCCGCAGGCGTTCAAGAAAATGGTGCCGCCGCTGATGAGCCAGTCGATCATGCAGCTGAAGAACACCTCGCTGCTCTCGGTGCTGGCCGTGCCGGACCTGCTGTACCAGGGCCAGGTGATCGCGCACGACACCTACCGGCCGCTGGAGCTCTACACCTTCATCGCCATTGCCTATTTCGCCGTGCTGCTGCCCATCACGATCTGGGCCAAGCGCATGGAATACGGCGTTGCCAAGGAAGCCTGACATGACGACACCCACCGTGATCGAGATCGCAGGCCTTCGAAAGTCCTTCGGCGCCCACGTGGTCCTCAAGGACATCTCGCTGAAGATCGAACGCGGCCAGGTGGTCGCGATGATCGGGCCTTCGGGTTCCGGCAAATCCACACTGCTTCGCTGCATCAACCTGCTGACGGTTCCAGACGGCGGACGCATCGCCGTCGGCGACCAGGCGATCCAGTTCAGCGGACGCGACACCGCGCTGCCGAACGAGCGCAAGCTCGCCAAGTTCCGCGCCTCCACCGGCATGGTGTTCCAGCACTTCAACCTGTTCCCCCACATGACCGCGCTGCAGAACGTCATGGAAGGCCCGGTCACGGTGCTCAAGACGCCCAAGGCACAGGCGGCGGCCGAGGCCCGGGCACTGCTGCAGAAGGTGGGGCTGCTCGAGCGCGCCGACTACTACCCCGACAAGCTCTCGGGCGGGCAGAAGCAGCGCGTGGCCATCGCCCGCGCGCTGGCCATGAAGCCGAACGTCATGCTTTTCGACGAGGCCACCTCGGCGCTGGATCCCGAGCTCGTCGGAGAAGTGCTGACCGTCATCAAGGGCCTGGCGAAGGAAGGCATGACCATGATCCTGGTCACCCATGAAATCGGCTTTGCGCGCGAGGTGGCGGACCAGGTGATCTTCATGCGCGATGGCGTCGTCGCGGAATGCGGGCCGCCCGGCATCGTCATCGACAACCCGCAGCAGGAGTCGACGCGCGCGTTCCTCGGCCGCTTCAAGGCGTCCGCCGGCACGGCCGAACCCGCTGCTGTCCTCGCCTAGTGAGCGGCGAGGCTCCTTCCGAAGAAGCCTGCGCGTGGCAGCAGGGGCGCTGCCACTGCGGCGCGGTGCGCTTCGAGTTCGTGCTGGCGTCGCACAAGGGCGTGAGCTGCAACTGCAGCTACTGCGTGCGCAAGGCGGCGCTGCACCACCGCGTGCCGGCCGGCAACTTCCGCCTGCTCGCGGGCGTGGAGCAACTGGCGAGCTACCGCTTCGGCACCATGCGCGCACGCCACTTCTTCTGCAGGACCTGCGGCATCCATACGCACTGCCATCCGCGGTCGGCCCCCGGCGAGGTCAATGTCAACCTGCATTGCGTCGACGCGCTGCAGGACGTGCACATCGAGCTTTCCCTGCACGACGGCCGCGGCTGGGCCGCAGTGCCGTAGCATGCCGGTCAAACGCCAGAACTTCACGAGACACCCCGATGGATGGAAGACTTGACGATCTCGACCGGCACCTGCTGAGCCTGCTCCAGGCCAACGCCAGGGAGCCCGCCGCCAACCTGGCGCGAAAGCTCAAGATCGCGCGCACCACCGTGGTCGCGCGCATCGCCCGGCTCGAGCGCGAAGGCATCGTGGCGGGCTATGGCGTGCGCCTGGGCCACAAGCTCGAGCATGCGGCCGTTCGCGCGATCTGCGGGCTCAGCGTCAATGCCAAGAACGCGCCCGCGGTGATCCGGGCACTCGAGCGCGTGCCCGAAGTCGAGGAGCTCTCGGCCGTGAGCGGCCAGTTCGACTACATGGTCTTCCTGCGCTGCGACACGCCCGAAAAGCTCGATGTCCTCTTGGACCAGCTCGGCCAATTGGAGGGCATCAACCAGACGCAGACCTCCATCGTGCTGAGCCGGAAGATCGACCGGCGCAGCGCCCTTCCGTCGGTCTCCTGATTTCTTGTTTGAGATGAACCCCGCTGCGCCTGGCTTTCTCGGTGTGCTGATGCTCGACACGCGCTTTCCGCGGCCGCCGGGCGATGTCGGCAATCCGCAGACCTATGCGCGGGCCGGCATCCCGGTGCGCTTTCTCACGGTGCAGGGTGCGTCGCCCAGGCGCATCGTCGAGGAAGCCGATCCGCGCCTGGTCCAGCCTTTCGTCGATGCCGCGGTGCGGCTGGCGGCCGAAGGCGCGTCGATGATCACCACCAGCTGCGGTTTCCTGGCCGCCTACCAGGACGTGCTCTCGCAGGCGGTTCCGGTGCCGGTGCTGACCTCGAGCCTGCTGCAGGTGCGGCACTGCGCCCGTCCGGGCATCGTCACCTTCGATGCGCAATCGCTGACGCCGCAGATCCTGCATGCTGCCGGCGTGCCCGCAGGAACACCCGTCATGGGTGTGCGCCCGGGCTGCGAATTCCATCGCCGCATCCTGGACAACGACACCGTGCTCGATCTTGCCGAGGCGCAGCGCAATGTTGTCGAGGCGGCCGTGCGCCTGGTACAGGCCTTCCCTTCCGTCGAGCGCATCGTGCTCGAATGCACGAACATGCCGCCGTACCGGGAGGCCGTGGCTGCGGCGGTCGGGCGCGAAGTGCATGACATCGAGACGATGATCCTGAAGGCCTGGCGAGCGCAGTCGCCGGCGTGAATCACGCCTCGCCCAGCGCAGCAATCGGCGCATGCAGCGCCATCAGCTCGTCGATCCAGTCGATGAACACGCGCAGCTTCGCGCTGGCATGCCGGTTCGGCGGGAACATCACGTACATCGGCATCGCGCCGAAGTGCCAGCCCTCGAACAGCGGCACCAGCTCGCCCTGGGCCACGTGGGGCGCGGCCATGTAGTGCGGCAGCCAGAGAACGCCCATGCCCGCCACGCCGGCCGCAAGGTAGGCATTGCCGTCGTCGACCGCGACCACGTAGCGGCCCTGCAGTTCGATGTGCTCGGCGCCACGCTGCATGCGCAGCGCAGCGACCTTGCCGCTGCGCGTGCTCAGGTAGCCGACGATGCGGTGGTGGGTGCCCTCGAGCTCGTTCGGGTGCGCGGGTGTGCCGGCACGTTCCAGGTAGCACGGCGCCGCAAAGACACCGAGCCGCAGCTCGCCCACGCGGCGCGCCGTCAGCGATGAATCGGTGAGCTCGCCGCCGCGCAGCACGCAATCGACGTTGTCGCCGATCAGGTCGACCATGCGGTCGCTCACGCCGAGTTCGAGCTGGATCTCGGGGTGGCGCGCATGGAACGCCGGCAGCGCAGGCACCAGGATCATGCGGGCGAACGGGGTGGGCACGTCCACGCGCAGGCGCCCCCTCGGCGAGGCCGAGGTGCCCAGCAGGCTGGCGTCCGCATCCTCCAGGTCGGCCAGCAGCCGCACCACGCGGTCGTAGTAGGCCGCGCCCTCGGCCGTGACCCTGACCTGGCGCGTCGTGCGGTTGAAGAGCCTCACGCGCAGCCGCGCCTCCAGTTGCTGGACCAGCTGCGTCACGGTGGTCTTGCTCATGTGGAGCGTCTGCGCCGCCTTGGTGAAGCTGCCCGCCTCCACCACGCGGGCGAAGGCCTGCAGCGCATCGAATCGGTCCATCTCTGTGCCTCGGTCGATTGTTTGGGCTGAGCAAACAGTCATTGTGCGTCCTGCCTGTTTATCTGGCGGCCGCGCGCTTCTAGAGTCCATCGATCGCAACCTCCCTTTCCAAGAAAGAAAGAAAGAAAGCCGAACCATGTCTGCACGCAACGTTGTTTTTCCCGCCGGCCGCCAGGCGCTCTATGAGCGCAACCGGTATTCGCCAGCCATCCGCTCCAACGGTTTTCTGTTCGTGTCGGGGCAGGTCGGCAGCCGGCCCGATGGCTCGCCGGAGCCCGACCTGGAGGCGCAGGTCCGGCTCGCGTTCGACAACCTCAACGCGATCCTCTCGGCCGCGGGCTGCAGCTTCGACGACGTGGTCGACGTGACGGTCTTCATCGTCGACCCTGAATCGAAGTTCGAAACCATCTGGAAGGTGGTTGGGGAATATTGGGGCGAGGCGCCGCACCCGACGCTGACGGGCATCGGCGTGACCTGGCTCTATGGCTTCCAGTTCGAGATCAAGGTGATCGCGAAGCTTCCGGACGAGCGCGCGGGTGGCTGACGGACGGTCTGCCCTGGACCGGGAGCACCCTCAGCGCACTCTCCATGTGCGAGAGCATGCATCGGCTCGCACCCTCTGCGTCCCGGTTGCCGATCCGCTCGACGAGTTCGACGTGGGCATCCTGCACCTGTTGCAGGCTTGCTTGCGTCTTGCGCCGTTCCATGCCCTGGCGCGCCTGCGCTTCCAGCGAGGCCCGGATCGATCCGATGATCTGGAACAGCAGCAGGTTTCCGCTCGCCCGCGAGATTTCCAGGTGCAGCTCCATATCGAGCGATGCGTACACCGCGGGGCGGCGAAGCTGCGCTTGCATCCGGATCACCAGGTCAGACATCCGGGCCAGTTGCTCCGGCGTGCGGCGAAGCGCTGCCAATGCTGCAGCGCGACCCTCGAGGCTTGCCCGCACGTCCATCAATTCCTCCGTGGAATTGTCCAGGACCTGCATGGCGCGCGAAAAGTAGATGCCCAGCGCAGTCGCGTCCAGCTCGCGGCGAATCGTCGGGCTCTTGCCGTTCGAAATGTCGATCACACCCAAGCCCTTCAGGGTTCTCAGCGCCTCGCGCACGACGGTTCGGCTCACTCCGAGCAACTCACCCAGGCGCGCTTCCGAAGGCAGCGATGCTCCCGGGCCGAGCTTCGCGTCCTGTATGCGCTGCAGAAGGCTCTGAACGGCCTGCTCTGCGAGGGAAGTTCTCTCCAGTCGGCCCAGGACGAAGGGGTGTGCGGTCATGCGTCGGTCTCCTTACCTATCATACAGGTGGACAGGTTGTGCACGCGTGCTGCCATGGGTCCAATCCGCATTTCTTCAGGAGGCAAGAAGCAATGTGGAAAGACGATGACGAACTGTTCGCCCTGATGCGCGCGCGCCTGTTCCCTGCGGTGGTCGGCGACATCCTCGACACCCTGGGTTTCATGCACCAGTTCCTGCCCCCGGCCATCAAGCCGGTCGAACGCTCCATGGTCGTGGCGGGCCGCGCCATGCCCGTGCTGGAGACCCACTGCTTTGCGCGCTCCGAACCCGAGGGAAAGTCGCCGCTGAGCCGGCAGGCTTTCGGTCTGCTTTTCGAGGCGCTGGACGATCTCGCGCCGAACGAGGTCTACGTGGCCACGGGGTCGGCCCCCGAGTTCGCGCTGTGGGGAGGCCTGATGACCACGCGCGCCCTGCATCTGAAAGCAGCCGGCGCGGTTCTCGACGGGTATTCCCGCGATACGGCGGAGGTGCTCGAACTCGGCCTCCCGGTGTTTTCGCTTGGCGGCTATGCCCAGGACCAGGGCCCGCGAGGCAAGGTCGTCGACTATCGCGTGCCGGTGGAGATCCGGGGAATTCGAGTTCGCCCCGGCGACATCGTCTTCGGCGACCAGGACGGCGTGCTGATCATTCCGCGCGAGGCGGAGAAAGAGGCGATCAGCCTCGCGCTGGAGAAGGCCGACACGGAAAGCAGCGTGAGAAAAGCCATCAAGAACGGCATGAGCACGGTCGAGGCGTTCAAGACCTTCGGGGTGATGTGAGCTGGGCGGCCGCACATCGGCCGCACCGGCGCCATCAACCGACGATCGCGCGCTTGACGTCCTCCTGAAGGCTGCGCAAATGCGCGCACATGGCGTTGCGTGCCAGCGCCGGATCGCGCGCTCGCAGCGCATGGATGATCTCGCCGTGCTCGTCGTGGTTTTCGCGCTGGCGATGCAGCGGGCTGTGCAGCCGGAACAGACGCGCGTTCACGCGCAGCTCCTCGACCAGCCTCGGCAGCACGACGTTGCCGCTGGCCGCCGCAATGAGCAGGTGGAACCGGTCATCGAAATGCCAGTGCTCGGTCTCGTCATGCTCACCGGCGTCCAACGACTTCAGGTCGGCCTCGAGCGCATCGATCTGCGCGTCGCTGATCTTGTCGATGGCGAGCACGATGGCTTCGCCCTCGATGATCTCGCGGGCTCGCATGCAGTCGAAGTATTCCTTGGTGCCCAGTGCGCGCACCGCATAGGAACGCGCATCGCGGCGCACCAGCAGCCCTTCGCCGGCCAGGCGCACCAGCGCCTCGCGCATCGGCGTGCGCGAGATCCGGAGTTCTTCCGCGAGCCGGCCTTCCTGCAGGGGACTGCCGGCCGAGATCTGGCGATCCAGGATCAGGGTGCGCAGGCGCGCATAGGCCTGTTCGGCCAGGCTGGCAGAGCGCACCTCGAGCGGTGCGATGGTGATGGTGGCGGGTTGGGCCGGACTGGGAAGACTGGGCATGCGACGACAAAAAAAGGTTTCCACAGGCGGTGTCGAAAAAGCTTAGCAGGCCGACCGCCGGGGGACGAATGGTCTCACAGCCATTTGTCCAGCGGACTGCCGGCGTTCGGCGCGCGCGGCCGCAGGCAGGGCTGGAACTGCCCCGAGCCGGGTTCGGCCGAAAAGACGCCGTCCTGCCACACCACCCGCCCGCGCGAGACCGTGACTGCGGGCCAGGCCCGCAGCCGCATGCCTTCGTAGGGCGTGTAGTCGGCTGCGTGATGGAGCATGTCGTTGGCGATGACCTTCTCGCTTCCCGCCTCGAAGACATCCCAGACGACGAAATCGGCATCGCCGCCCACGGCGATCGTTCCCTTCTTCGGATACAGGCCGTACATGCGCGCCGGGTTGGTGGCGGTGAGCTCGACGAAGCGGTGGATGTCGATGCGCCCGGCCAGCACGCCCTCGCTCATCAGCAGCGGCATGCGCGTCTCGACGCCGGGAATGCCGTTCGGAATGCGATCGAAGGAAGCGTCGTCGCCGGCCACGCGCTTGCCGTCGGGGCCGTCGATGTTGAACGGCGCATGGTCGGACGAGAACACTGTGAAGAGGCCGCTCGCCAGGGCGTTCCAGATGAACTGCTGGTTGGCCTTGTCGCGCGGCGGCGGGCTGCAGATGCAGCGCGCACCGTGCATGGGATCGTCGGGATCGATGCCCAGGTCTTCCGCGCTCAGGAACAGGTACTGCGGACAGGTTTCTGCAAAGATCGGCAGTCCGCGTCCACGCGCCCAATGGATCTGCTCGACGGCCTCCCGGCCCGAGACATGCACGATGAGGATCGGCGTGTCGATGAGTTCTGCCAGCGCGATCGCGCGGTGCGTAGCTTCGCGCTCCACGGCCATCGGCCGCGAGCTCGCGTGGTAGCGCGGCGCGGTGAGGCCCGCGTCCAGCAGCTGCTCGGTGAGCCAGGCGATGCAGTCGCTGTTCTCCGCGTGGATCATCGTCATCGCGCCCTGCCGGCGCGCCACCGCCAGCACCTCGATGATCTGGCGATCGTCCAGCTTCAGGTCCTCGTAGGTCATGTAGATCTTGAACGAGGTGTAGCCCTTCTCGATCAACGCGGGGAGCTCGCGCTGCGTCACGTCCTTGGTGGCGTCGGCGACGATCAGGTGAAAGGCGTAGTCGATCACCGCCTTGTCGTCGGCACGGCGGTGGTAATCGTCGACCGCGTCCTGGATGCTGCCGCCCTTTTGCTGCGCGGCGAAGGGCAGCACGGTGGTGGTGCCGCCGCAGGCCGCCGAGCGCGTTCCGGTGAAGAAGTCATCGGAGAAGCGCGAGCCGTCCCCGGTGGGCTGGTCGAAGTGGCAATGGCCGTCGACACCGCCGGGCGTGACGAGCCGGCCGGCCGCATCGATCTCGCGCGCGGCACTGCCGTCGAGCTGCCGGGCGATGGCGCTGATGCGTCCGTCGCGAACGCCGATGTCGGCGCGGTAGCGGTCGCCCACGGTAGCGATGTCGGCGTTGCGAAGGATCAGGTCGTAGGGCTGCATGACGGACTCCCGGCTAGCGTTGCTCGAGCACGACGTCGGCCGTGGCTGCCGCCACGGGCTCGCTCGCATTGCCGTAGGCGCGGCCATAGTGGCGCTCGATGCGGCGCTGGATGACGTCCCACACCGTCGTCATGAGCAGGTAGTAGATGGCGGCCACGATGAACAGCTCCAGCACCATGAACTTCTCCTGGATCAGCACCTGGGTGCGGCGCAGCAGCTCTTCCATCGAGATCACCGAAGTGATGGACGTGGTCTTGAGCAGGCCGTTGATGCTGTTGCCCAGCGTCGGGATGATCAGTCGCATCGCCTGCGGCATCACGATGTAGCGCATGCTCTGTGCGCTGCTGAAGCCGACGGCGCGCGCCGCGTTCGTCTGGCCGGCCGGCACCGACTGGATGCCGCCGCGCACCACTTCGGCGAGGTAGGCCGCCTCGTTGAGGATCAGGCCGAGCAGCGCCGACTCGACCACCGACAGCTTGAGGCCCAGCTGCGGCAGCCCGGTGTAGATGATGATCAGCTGGACCAGCAGCGGCGTGCCGCGGAACACCCAGATGTAGAAGTGCGCCGGCGCGGCGAGCCAGTCATGGCGCGACAGCCTGGCCAGGGCCAGGGCGCATCCCACGACCAATCCGCCTGCAATGGCCGCCAGCGTCAGCCACAGGGTGGTGAACGCACCGCTCAGGATGTAGGGGTTGAACAGATAGCCGAAGAAGCCCGACCAGTTCCAGCCTTGTCCCATGGAAGTTCCTTGGTTGCCGAAGTCAATGGTGCGCAGCGAGGGCGCTCAGCTCGCCGGTCCCTTGACGACCACGGCGCCGTCGGTCGCCTTGACGCCGTACTGGTCGAGCAGCTTGTTGAAGGAGCCGTCGGCCTTCATGTCGTTGAGCACCTTGGCCACCGCAATGGACAGTTCCTTGTTCTTGGCGGCCAGCGCGACCGGCGTCGGGAACAGGCCTTGCAGCACGCGGTCGAAGTCGCCGCGCTTCTGGTACTCGGCGCCGGTGGAGTCGATCGACAGGGCCACCTCGACCTGGCCGGCGCGCAGCGCCTGGAACGCCATCGCGAAGTTCTCGAAGGTGCGGATGGTCATGCCCTTCAGGCCCTTGTCGGTCAGCTGCTTGTCGAGCTCGCGCGCCTTGCGCTCCTCGAAGCCGCCGATCTCCACGCCGATGCTCTTGCCCGACAGGTCCTCGGGCTTGCCGATCTTCAGCGGGTTGCCCTTGGCGGTGCTGATGCTGATGGCCTGGTCTTCGTAGGGCAGCATCTGCATGAGCTTGGCGCGCTCATCGGTGTAGAAGATGCCGGTGTTGATGACGTCCCAGCGGCCGGCCTGCAGGCCCGGGATCATGGCCGAGAACTCGATGCGCACGTACTCGGGCGTGAGGCACAGCCGCTTGGCAATGGCCTCGCCCAGTTCGACCCGCATGCCCTTGAGCGCACCGGTCTGGTCGACGAACTGCATCGGCGGCAGGGTCGGGTTGATCGACATCGTCAGCGTGCCCTTCTTCACCAGCGCGGCATCAGGCACGGGCGACTTGCAGGCCTGGGCGTTCGCGGCCCCGATCCCGAGAATGAAAAGAGCAGCGACCGAAGCGAGAGCGGGGAGCAGTTTCATGGTGATTTCCTGGTGGAGGTTGGACGAGGCGGCGTGGTGGCAAAAAGGGAGCTCAAGGCGCGATGGAGTCCAGCAGGCCGAGCTGGCCGAGCGCGCGCCGCAGGTCGGCGGCATCGGCTTCAGGCAGGGGCAGGCGCGGCGCGCGCGGCTTGCCCACGGGCAGGCCCATCATCGAGAGGCCGTCCTTCGAGGCAGCCACGTAGCGGTGGCCGCCGACCCAGCGCACGATCGGCAGCATCTGCTTGTAGAGCGCCAGCGCGGCGGGCATGTCGTGCTCGTCGGCCACCAGCTCGAACAGGCGGGCCGACATCTTCGGAATCAGGTTGGAGCACACCGCCACCCAGCCCTGGGCGCCGAGCCAGAACGACTCGTAGCCGAGGATGCCCGCGAACACCGTC
Organism: Variovorax sp. 01N425; assembly: GCF_056399465.1. Classification (NCBI taxonomy): domain Bacteria; kingdom Pseudomonadati; phylum Pseudomonadota; class Betaproteobacteria; order Burkholderiales; family Comamonadaceae; genus Variovorax; species Variovorax sp. 01N425. The sequence goes on from NZ_JBFTRJ010000005.1 coordinate 340,919, forward strand.
ATGCGGTCGCCGCAGAGTTCGATGATGTCGCGCACCCGCGTGACCTCGAGCGTCGACTCCTTGATGTACCTGCAGTTTTCGATGCGCGAGAGGCGCGCCACCAGCGCGGGCTTGAGGTCCACATTGGCCGTGGCCGGGTTGTTGTAGACCATGATCGGCAGGTTGATCGCCTCGCCCACCTTGCGGTAGTGCTCGAACAGCTCGTCGTCGGTGGGCGAGCTGTAGAACGGCGGAATGATCATCACGCCGTCGGCGCCCATGCCCTCGGCCTCGCGGCTCAGCCGCACGCACTCGTCGGTCCACTCTGCGCCGGTGCCGATCAGAACAGGCACGCGTTTTGCGGTCGTCTGCACACAGGTCTCGATCACCAGCTGCCGCTCTTCGGGCGTCAACGAGAGGAACTCCCCGGTGCTGCCCAGCGGAATCAGCCCGTGGATGCCCTCTTCGATCTGCCAGTCGACCAGCTTCTTGAGCGCGGGCACGTCCACGTGCTTTCCGTCGGCGGTCATCGGGGTGATCAGCACCGTATAGGTGCCTCGAAACGCTGCCATGGGTCGGTCCTTGGTGAAAAATCGGATGACTGAATGATCGTGTACGATTAGTATACGTATACATTCAGTATATCCAAGCAGTTTTTCATCGCACCTGCTCATGAGCGCCCGACTGACCCACAGCTCCATTGCCGCCAGTGGCCGGACGATCCGCTTCTGGTACGACGGCCAGGCCATCGACGGCCTCGAGGGCGAGACCGTGGCAGCGGCACTGGCGGCCAGCCACATCCGCCAGATGCGGCACACGCGCGGTGGCGGGCGCCGGGGCCTTTATTGCGGCATGGGGGCGTGCTTCGACTGCCTGGTGACCATCGACGGCGTGGCCAGCCAGCGCGCCTGCCTGGCCAAGGTGGCGGACGGCCAGCAGATTCGCTCGGCCATGCCGGCGGGCACGCCGGCCGACCCCCTGCAGCCGCTCGCGCCACCCGCCGATGCGGAGCCCGCCGCGCAGGACGTCGACGTGCTGGTGGTGGGCGCCGGGCCGGCCGGCCTGTCGGCGGCGCTGGCCGCGCGGCAAGCCGGCGCCAGCGTGCTGGTGCTGGACGAGCGGCTGCAGTCCGGCGGCCAGTTCTACAAGCCGCTGGCCCCCTCGCACCATGCGCCCCGCCCCGTCGATCGCCAGTTCGCAAAGGGCCTCGCGCTCGAGCGCGACGTGCGCGCGGCCGGCGTGGCCATCGCGCAGGGCGCGCAGGTCTGGGCTGCGTTCTCGGCGCATGAAGTCAGCGCGCTGATCGCCGGGCGCGCCACCCACATCCGATGCAGGCAACTCGTGATCGCCCCGGGCGCCTACGAGCGGCCCGTTCCCATTCCGGGCTGGACGCTGCCCGGCGTGATGACCACCGGCGCCGCGCAAACGCTGGCGCGGGCTTACCGCGTCGCGCCGGGCCGGCGCGTGGTGGTCGCGGGCAACGGTCCGCTCAACCTGCAACTTGCCGCGGAACTGCTGGCCGGCGGTGCGCACGTGGTCGCAGTGCTCGAATCGGCGGCACGTCCCTCGGTGCGCGACTGGCGCCACCTGCTGACCACTGCCCGCACCGCGCCCGACCTGGTGCGCCAGGGCTGGGGCTACCTGCGGCAGCTGCGCGCGCACAAGGTGCCTGTGCTGTGGCGCCACGCGGTGGCAGCGGCCGAAGGCGACGGCGAATTGCAGGCGGTGCATGTGGTTGAACTGGACGCGCAGGGCCAGCCCACGGCAGCGCCGATGCGGCGCTTCGAGGCCGACACGCTGTGCCTGGGCTACGGCTTCATCCCTTCGACCGAGCTCGCACGCATGCTGGGCTGCGAGCATCGCGTGGTCGAGCGGCACCTCGGCTATCTCGCGACCGTGACCGCCGGCGACGGTGCCACCAGCCTGGAAGATGTCTTCGTGGTCGGCGACGGTGCGGACCTCGGCGGTTCGCGCGTCGCGCTGGCACGCGGCACGCTGGCCGGGAGGTCCGCGGCGCGCAAGCTCGGACTGCCGGCAAAGCCAATGGCCGCTCCCGACCGGACGGCGGCCCAGCTCCAGCGGGCCGAGTGCTTCCAGCAGGCCCTCTGGTCGCTGTACAAGGCGCCGCCCGTGGCACTGGCCGCCGTCGGCGACGACACGCTGCTGTGCCGCTGCGAAGAAATCAGCTTCGGCTCCGTGCGCGAACAGATCCGCGCGGGCCGCGACACGCTGGCAGCGCTCAAGCGCAACACGCGGTTGGGCATGGGCCGCTGCCAGGGGCGCTACTGCGCGGTCACGGCCGCCAAGCTGGTGAGCGAGATGACGGGGCGGCCGCTGGAGGTCGAGCAGTACTTCGCGCCGCGTCCGCCGGCCAAACCCGTGCCGGCCGGCGCCCTGGGCTTCGAGAAGCCCGAATGGGGCGGCCACAAGCCGGCCATCACGCCGAACCTCGCGCGCCCGGTCGAACACGCGCCCTTCGGAACCCTGCGCACCGACGTGCTGGTCATCGGCGCCGGCGTGCTCGGCTCCTGCCTCGGCCACTATCTGTCGAAGGCGGGCCAGGACGTGACGGTGGTCGACCGCGACGACATCAACCTCCAGGCCTCGGGCGCCAATGCGGGCAGCCTGCACGTGCAGCTGCTGTCCTTCGATTTCGGCGCCAAGGCGCAGCAAGGCGGCGGTCCGGCCGCGGCCACGCTGCCGCTGGGCCCGATGTCGGTGCGGCTGTGGCAGGAGATCGAGGCCGAGAGCGGCGAAGACCTGGAAATCAAGATCACCGGCGGACTGATGGTGGCCGACACCGAGGCCGGCCTGCGCTTCATCGAGGCCAAGGCCGCGCTGGAGCGCAGCCACGGCATCGAGGCGCAGGTGATCGACGCGGCCACGCTGCGCCGCCTGTCGCCCGCGCTGTCGCCGCAGCTGCTGGGGGCCGAACTCTGTCCCATGGAGGGCAAGATCAACCCGCTGCGCGCGACCTATGCCGTGGCTTCTCTCGCGCAGCAGCAGGGCGCGCGCTTCCTGCGAGGCTGCGATGTACGCCGGATCGAACGCCGTCCGGGCGACGGCGGCGGCTTCGTGGTCCATACCTCGCGCGGCGTCATCCAGGCGGGCCGCCTGGTGAACGCCAGCGGCGCATGGTCCAGCACGGTGGGCGACATGCTCGGCGTGCAGATTCCCGTCAAGGGCGCACCGCTGCAGATGATCGTGACCGAGCCCGCGCCGCCGCTGGTCAACCACCTGGTGGCGCATGCCGACCGGCACCTGAGCCTCAAGCAGGCGGCCACCGGCGGGCTGATCATCGGCGGCGGCTGGACCGCGGCCTTCCATGAAGGCATGCGGCTGAACCGCGCCGAACGCGCCAGCATCGAGGGCGGGCTGTGGGTTGCGCGGCAGGTGCTGCCGGCCGTGTGCGGCCTGCACATGATGCGCTGCTGGGCCGGCATGAACGTCAACATCGACGGCGCGCCGATCCTGGGCGACGTGCCCGGCGTGCCCGGCTTCTACAACGCCGTCACCTCCAACGGCTACACCCTGGCGCCCATCGCCGCGCGCCTGGTCACCGACCTGATCGTGCACGGGCGCACGGACATCGACATCACGCCTTTCCGGATCGACCGGTTTCTTTGACAGAACTCCATGACTGACCACTCCCAAGCCCCAGCGCGCGACGTGCTGCGCGAATTCATCGACAGCCACTTCCAGGAACAGGTCCAGACCCTGGCGCAGCTGGTGCAATGCCCGTCCGACAACCCACCCGGTGATTGCGCGCCGCATGCCGAAGTGGCGGCCCGCCTGCTCGAGGGCATGGACCTGGTGGTCGAACGCCATGCCGTGCCGCCCGCGTTCGCACAGCAGCACGGCATGCGCAGCGTGACCAACCTCATCGTGCGCGAGCGTTTCGGCGACGGGCCGGTGATTGCCCTGAACGCGCACGGCGACGTGGTGCCGCCGGGCTCGGGCTGGACCGGCTCGCCCTACAGCGGCGAGGTGCGCGGCGGATGGCTGTACGGGCGCGGCGCGGCGGTTTCCAAGTCGGACTTCACCACCTACGCCTTCGCGCTGCGTGCGCTGAAGCAACTGCGCGCCAGCGGCACACCGCTGGCCGGCACGGTCGAGTTGCACCTGACCTATGACGAAGAGACCGGCGGCATGACCGGACCCGGCTGGATTCTTTCGCAGGGCCTGAGCCGCCCCGACTACGTGATCTCCGCCGCTTTCTCGCACCACGTGGTCGTGGCGCACAACGGCTGCCTGCACCTGGAGGTGATCCTGCGCGGCAAGTCCGCGCATGCGGCGCGGCCCGACACCGGGGCCGACGCGATCGAGGCTGCTGCGACATTGCTGCCCGCGCTCTACCGCTACCGTGACCAGTTGGCCGCACGGCCCTCGCAAACCCCCGGCATCACGCATCCGACGATGGTGGTCGGGCTGATCCAGGGCGGCATCAACACCAACGTGGTGGCCGACACGCTGAGCCTGCGCATCGACCGGCGCATCGTGCCGGAAGAGACGCCCGAAGCGGTCGAGGCCGAACTTCGGCAGGTCATCGAGGACGCCTGTGCCACGCTGCCGGGCATCGCCGTCGAGATCCGGCAGATCCTGCTGGCCCGTCCTTTTGCATCCGCGCCCGGTGCCGCGGAGTTCGCAGCACTGATGTGCCGCGAGGCGAGCGCGGTCATGGGCAAGCCGGTGACCCCCATCGGCGTGCCGCTGTACACCGACGCGCGCCTCTACAGCGAAGCTGGCATCCCGACCGTGATGTACGGCGCGGGCCCCGAGTCGCTGCTCGAAGCCAACGGCCACCGCGCCGACGAACGGGTTCCCCTCGACGAGCTGCGCAAGGCGACCCTCGTCGTTGCGAACACGCTGTTGCACCTCATGGTCCTGCCAAAGGAAACCCGATGATCGACATCAACCAGGTGAGCAAGTGGTACGGCACGTTCCAGGTGCTGACCGATTGCACGACGCGCATCCGCAAAGGCGAGGTTGTCGTGGTCTGCGGGCCCTCGGGTTCCGGCAAGTCCACCTTGATCAAATGCGTGAACGCGCTGGAGCCCTTCCAGCAGGGCAGCATCACGGTCGACGGGGCTTCAGTGGGCGATCCGAAGATCGACCTCAACCGGCTGCGCTCGCGCGTGGGCATGGTGTTCCAGCACTTCGAGCTGTTTCCTCATCTCTCGATCGAGCAGAACCTCTCGATCGCGCAGGTCAAGGTGCTCAAGCGCTCGTCGAGCGAGGCGCGCACCCGCTCCATGGCGCTGCTCGAGCGCGTCGGCATGAAGGCCCATTCGCACAAGTTTCCGTCGCAGCTCTCGGGCGGCCAGCAACAGCGCGTGGCCATCGCACGCGCACTGGCGATGGACCCGATCGCCATGCTGTTCGACGAGCCCACCTCCGCGCTCGACCCGGAGATGGTCAACGAGGTGCTGGACGTGATGGTTCAGCTGGCGTGCGAAGGCATGACCATGATGTGCGTGACCCACGAGATGGGCTTTGCGCGCAAGGTGGCCAGCCGGGTGATCTTCATGGACCGCGGCAGCATCGTCGAAGATTGCCCGAAGGAGGAGTTCTTTGGCAACGCGGCTGCGCGCTCCGACCGCGCGCAGCAGTTCCTCTCGAAGATCCTGCAGCACTGAGCAGCGTCCAGCACCCGGCTTCCGCTCCGCACACGCGGCCGTGCCAAAGAAGATGCCGTCTTCGGCAAGACTGCGACATCCTGTGCTGGATCGCACGCCGAGTTCGGCCTGTCCCGCCCCGCCGAAGCTCCTATGCTCGTGACGTACAGACGCCCGGCAGCCCCCTCGCCCGTTGCCGCTGCGGCGATTTCCTGCCCCTCCCACTGGAGCTTCTCTCGTATGTCCCTGCAAGATTTCAAGGTCCTCACCTTCGACGTGGTCGGCACGTTGATCGACTTCGAGGGCGGCATGCTCGCCTACCTGCGCTCGGCCGTGCCCGATGCGCGCGTGAGCGACGACGAATTCCTGGGCGCCTACCGCCAGGCCCGCGCCGACGGCCACGCCGGCTGGTACCCCGATGACCTGGAGCGCTGCTGGCACGCCATCGCCCCCGCGCTGGGCCTGCCCGACAGCGATGCGCTGGCCCGCGGCCTGCGCGATTCGGTGGCGCAATGGCCGGCCTTCCCGGATTCGGTGGAGGCACTGCAGCGGCTGCGCAAGCGCTTCAAGCTGGTGACGATGACCAATGCCCAGCAATGGGCGCTGGCCCACTTCGACAAGACGCTGGGCTCGCCCTTCGACATGCTGCTCAGCTGCGACGATGCGCTGTGCGAGAAGCCCGACGCACGCTACTTCGCCTACGCACGCGGCCGCTTCGAGGGCGCCTGGGGCTTCAGGCAGGCCGACAACCTGCACGTGGCGCAAAGCCAATACCACGACATCGGCATCTCGAAGCAGCTGGGCATCACCACCTGCTGGATCGAGCGCCGCCATGCGCAGAAGGGCTCCGGAGGCACCATCGAGTCGAAACGCACCGAGCCCGACTACCACTTCCACACGCTGGCCGAACTGGCGGATGCGGTCGAGGCGGGCCGCTGACCATTTGGGTCTCCGCGCGCAGCGAATGAATGCTTTCGTCTGCTGGCAAGGCATACTCGCACGCGCTCCGAGAAACCCTATATCAGCAAGGATCCCATGTCAGGACACGGCTTTCACGTGCACGGCCCGCACGACCACGAACTTGAACACGCGGCATCCGGCAGCGGCCATGGCGACAGCCATGGCCATGCGGAAGGCGGGGCAGCCTCGCCTTCCGGTGGCATGAGCATGACGAGCAAGATCGCTGTGTGTACCGCCGTGATCGCCACCGTCGGCGCGATCTTCTCGTACATGGGCGGGGCCACGCAGGCCAACGCCGGCCTCTACAAGAACAACGCCGCGATCAAGAAGACCGAGGCGTCGAACCAGTGGAATTACTTCCAGTCGAAAAGCACCAAGCAGGCGCTCGCCGAATTCGCGCGCGACACCGCGGCCGACGACGCCCGCAGGCAGGACTGGCAGCTCAAGGTCACGCGCTACGACCAGGAGAAGACCGACATCCAGGCCGCCGCGAAGAAGCTGGAAGCCGAGGCGAGCCAATGGGACGCCCAGTCGGAAGAGCAAATGCACCAGCACCATCGCTGGGCCCAGGCGACGACCGTGCTGCAGGTGTCGATCGCGCTGGCCGCCATTGCCTTGCTGACGAAGAAGAAATGGCTGGAGCGCGCGATGTTCGGCGTGGCGGCCGGGGGGCTTGTGGTGGGAGTGCTGGCTGCGTTTCACATCTAGCAGCCAGGCCGGCGCGAGCCGGAAGCGAGGCATGCAGCTGCCGCCCCGGCTTCCCGGCACTCCGCTTCGCTACGCAGCTTGCCGCAGCGAGGCGCGCGCGCAGGCCAGGAAGGGTTCGATGAGCGGACTCTGCCAATCGCTGCGCCAGCAGGCAGCGATGTCCATCCTTGCATCGACGTTCCGCAAGGGGCGGAACACCACGCCCGGAGGCCGGCCGATCCGGGCGCAGGCGGGCAGGATGGCCACGCCCCTGCCTGCAAGGACGAGCGCCAACGCCGACACCATGGTCTCGACCCGCTGCGCGATCGGCATGCTGACATCGTGCCGCCGAAGCATCGAGGCAATGAGCGATTTGTCGACGTCGCCATCGGGCACGGGCAGCCCGATGAGGGGCATGCCCGACAGCCGTTCCATCGGAATGCTGGACATGCGGGCCAGCGGCGAATCCGCGCGCACGGCGAGCATCAGCGGCTGGGTTCCGATGCGTTCGGCCGCAATGCCCGCGTGGGCGATGGGCGGGATGCAGATCGCCACCGACACCTCCGAATCAGTGAGGGCCGAGACGTTGTTGGCAGCGTTCAGCTCCACATACTGGATCTCCACGTCCGGCAGCTTCGCCCGAAGCGTGTTTTCCAGGCGAGGAAGCACCAGGTAGGACAGCACGACCATGGTGCCGACGGTGAGCCGGCCCCTGCTGCCCGAGCCGATCGCCCGTGCCGCATCGAAGCCTTCGTTGGCAAGCAGCAGCGCCTCCTTGGCACGCTGGAAGAGCGCATGGCCGGCATCGGTGATCTCCATGCCGCGCGCCGCCCTGCGGAACAGCGGCGTGCCCACCGCCGCCTCCAGGTTCTTGATGTGGACCGACAGCGGCGGCTGGGCCATGTTGAGCCGGCGTGCCGCCTTGCCCACGCTGCGTTCCTCGGCCACGGCCACGAAGTAGCGGAGCGTTCTGAAGTCCGGTGCTGCCATACGCTGGTCGTATGCCTTTTCAAGAAAACAGTATTGGACTCGATGTTGCCGCGCATCAATCATTTGCGCATGAAAAAGTTTCCGCGTCTTCCGAAGTCTGAAATCTGCGAGCTGTCCGCCGTGGCGCTGCGCACGCTGGTTGCGCAGCGAAAGCTCTCGCCGGTGGAGATCACCCAGGAAGTCCTGCGCCGCGCCGACGCCGTCCAGCCGCAGCTGAACTGCTTCATCACGCTGTGCCACGAGCAGGCGATGGCGCAGGCCCGCGAGGCGGAAAGCGCCGTGATGAGGGGCGAGCCGCTGGGCCTGCTGCACGGCCTGCCCTTCACGGTGAAGGACATCGTCGACACCGCGAACGTCAGGACGACCTACGGTTCCCTGCTGCATCGCGACCACGTCCCCACGCAGGACGCCGTGGCCGTGGCGCGCATGCGCCAGGCCGGCGCCATCCTCATCGGCAAGACGACCACCTCCGAGTTCGGCGCCAAGTGCCTGACCGACGCGCCCCTGTTCGGAAGCACCCGCAACGCATGGGATGCGACGCGCACGAGCGGCGGCTCGAGCGGCGGGGCGGCCGCATCGATTGCGGCCGGCATCGCGCCGCTGGCCATTGCCACCGACGGCGGCGGCTCGACGCGCATTCCCGCCGCCTGCAACGGCGTGGTCGGCCTGAAGCAGAGCCTGGGCGTGGTGCCCCACAGCCAGGTGCAGGATGCCTTCGGCAACTACACCTATGTGACGCCCACCACGCGCAACGTGGCCGACACCGCGCTCATGCTGCAGGCCATGACCGGCGCCCATGGGTCCGACCCCTGGTCGTTGGGTGTGCCGGCGCAGCCTTACTTCGACGCGCTGCAGCCCGGCGGCGATCTGCGCGGCAAGCGAATTCTTTACTGCGCAGCACCGGCGGGACGCCCGATCTCCGCCGACGTCGCCGCCGCCTTCGAAGCCGCGCTGGCCACCTTGCGTTCGATGGGCGCGCAGCTCGAAGAGATGCCCGGCGACGGCTATGACGTCGAGCCGGTGTGGCGGGTGATCAACCACACCAGCTGGCGCGGCCGCTTCGCGCCGCTGGCCGCGGCGCATGCCGACCAGCTGAGCCCGTCCCTGCTGCAGCAGCTCGCGCTCGCAGAGCACGTCGACGGGGTCGCCTTCCAGCAAGCCATGTTTGCCAGGACCGCGCTTTTTCGCAAGGTCCAGGCCCAGCTGGAGACCCACGACTTCATCTTCACGCCGACGCTCTCGCGCACGGCGCTGCCGATCGACCAGGACCTGTTCGGCAGCATCGAGATCGATGGCGAGACGTATGCCGAGGTCAGGGCGAACTGGTTTCCATGGACGATGCCCTTCAACCTCACGGGCCACCCCGCCATCAGCCTGCCGTGCGGTGCGGGCCGCGACGGCCTGCCCATCGGCATGCAGCTTGTCGGCCGGTTCCGCGGGGACCTGCAGCTGCTGCAGGCCGCGTCGTTCTTCGAAGCCGCGCACCGGCCGGCGAACGCGCTGCCGACCCTCGCTTTCTGAGTCCGCCCCTTTCGTTTCGTTCTCAACCCAGCAGGTACCCACCATGGCCTCGTTCCTCAAGACACTTCTTCTCGCTGCGTCGATCTCCCTGGTCGGCGCCGCCGCGCATGCCGACGCGCCCATCCGGCTGGTCATCGGCTTTCCGCCCGGTGGCGCGCTCGACAGCCTGGCGCGTTCGCTGGCCGAGGACTTGCGCACCACGCTCAAGGAACCCGTGCTGGTGGAGAACCGGCCCGGCGCGTCGACGCGCATTTCCATCGAGGCCGTCAAGGCCGCGCGGCCCGACGGCCGCACCATCCTGCTGGGCTCGACGCCGCCCTTCGTTCTCTTTCCGATGACCTATGCACGGCTGAACTACGACGTCGACAAGGACTTCATCCCGGTCGCGCACCTGGCGATCGTGCCCAGCGTCCTTTCCGCCGGCGCAGACCAGCCGTTCAAGACGGTTCCCGAATACGTCGCATGGATCAAGAAGAACCCCGCCGGCGCCAGCGTGGGGCTGACCAACCTCGGCGGCGGACTGCACTTCAGCGTGCTGCAGCTGTCCAAGGCCATCGGCGTGCCGCTCGCGCCGGTCACCTACAAGGGCGGCGCGCCGCTCGCGACCGACATCGTCGGCGGCCACGTACCGCTCGCAGCCGACGCGCTCGCCAGCCAGCTCGAACTCCACCGCGCGGGCAAGCTGCGGATCCTGGGCGTTGCGGGTACCCGGCGGCTGAGCTGGCTGCCCGACGTTCCGACGATCAAGGAGTCGGGCTACGACGCCTTCGACCGCGCCAACGCCGCCTATGCCGCCTTCGTGCCGGCAGGAACGCCGAAGGACGTGGCCACCAGGCTGGAGGCGGCCCTGCTCGCCGCCATGCGCAATCCGCAGGTGCGCGCGCAGGTCGATCGCATGGGCCTGGAGCCGACGGGGCTCCCTGGCGCGGAAGTGACGCGGATCATGAACGAGGACCGCGCGTACTGGCGCCCCATCGTGAAGGCCTCGGGGTTCAGGAGCGAAGACTGAATCGACCGACGGTGGCCGACGAGGACCACGACGCCGGCAGGGCCGATTGGGCGGTGCTCGTTGCCGCGAGTTCGGGCGCGCTGCTGTGCTTTCTCAATCTCAGCGCGCTCAACGTCGCGCTGCCGGCCGTGGCGCGCAGCCTGCATGCCTCGCCGGCGCAGGCGAGCTGGATCCTGCTGTCCTACATGCTGGTCAGCACCGTCTGCATCCTGAGCTTCGGACGCCTGGCCGATCTCTGGGGACGGCGCCGGCTCTTCCTCGCGGGGCTGTGGCTCTTCGTGGCCGCCTGCGCGGCATGCGCCCTCGCATCCACCGCCGAACTGATGCTCGCGAGCCGCATCGCCCAGGCCGTCGGCGCGGCCGGCGTCATGGCCAATGCCAGCGCCTTGGTGGGCGATGCCTTCGGCCGCCGCAGGATGGGGCTGGCGCTGGGCGTGCTCGCGATGGTCGCGGCGCTGGCCCAGGTCGTGGGCCCGCTGGCGGGCGGCTTCGTCGTGTCGTGGTGGGGATGGCGCGTTCTCTTCATGCTCAACGTGCCGATCGGGCTGGGCGTGCTGGCGTGGTCCTGGAAGGTGCTGCCCCGCAGTGCGGCCGCCGGCGCCGAACGCTTCGATCTGGCAGGCGCGGCGCTGTCCCTCGTCGGCATCGGATGCGTGACCTATGCGCTCTCGATGGCCGGCACCCGCGGCTGGGCCAGCACGCCGGTGTGGGCCTCCATGCTCGCGGGGCTGTGCGCCATCGCGCTCTTCTCCGGCGTTCAGATGCGCGTGGCCAGCCCGCTGGTCGACCCCTCGCTGTTCAGCGACCCGGGGCGCCGGACCGCCTACGCGGGCATCCTGCTGCTGTCGATGACGCAGGCGGCGCCCCTGTTGCTGGTGGCCTTGTACCTGCAGGCCTGCGCGGGCCTGCAGCCATCGCAGGCGGGCCTGCGCATTGCACCGGTGGCGTTCGGCATGCTGATGGCTGCGCCGCTGGCAGGCGCCCTGACGCGGCGCTTCAGGCCCGAATCCATCTGCGTGGCCGGCATGCTGCTCGCAGGATGCGCCCTGGCGCTGCTGGCCGCGCTGCTGCAGCCGGCGATCGGCACCGTGCAGCTGTCGCTGTGCCTCTGGCTGCTCGGCGTGGGCATCGGGAGCTTCGTGACACCGAACAACACATCGATCCTCCAGAGCGTGGCGCCCCGGCGCCGGGGCATCGCCAACGGCGTCCGCTCGACGCTGCAGAACACCGGCATCATGATCGGCACCGCGCTGACGCTGAGCGTGGCGATGGCGCAGCTTCCTTCCGGCTCGCAACGCATGATTCTGGGAAATGGCGGCCCGGGGCTTTCGAACCTGGATGTGGCGGCCTTTACCCAAGGGGCCAGTTCTGCGCTGGTGCTGCTTGCGGTCCTTTGCTTTGCCGGCGCGGCCCTGATCGCGAATACCCGGCGTCAAGCCGGCCGGCTGCGATCAGCGTGAAGGACACGGCAGCAGGCCCTAGTTGCTGCGCGGAGGCGAAGCACCCACGCCGGCAGGAAGTGCGCCAATCTGCTGCAGCGCACCCAGCCGGTCGGTTTCCAGCCAGGAGCGCACGATCTTGCCGTGGCGCAAGTGGTAGATGGCAATGCCTGTGTTCTCCACTCGGCGGTGCGACGCTTCCAGGCCGCGGAACTCGCCTGCGTGAATGGCCTGCCAGCGCCAGCGCACTGCGACCTTGTCCGGCTCGGCGATCAGGTCCTCGACCTGGAAGCGGATGTCCGGAAAGGCGCTGCGCAAGCCGTTCATGGTCGTCGCAAAGCCTGCGGCGCCTCTTTCGCCGTTGGGCCCCACGTAGTCATCCGCGATCGAGTCCTGCAGCTCCTCGAAGCGCCCGTGCGACAACCAGTCTTCATAGAGTGCCCGGATCAGTTGGCTGTTTCGGGCCTTCACATCGTCTTGCATGGTTTCTCCTGAATGGATGGGGCTCCATGCTAGACAGCACGCGGGCTCGGCAATTGAACAAAATCAGTGAGTCACACAAAAGAAGGCGCCCCGTTACCATCGGCCAATGCGCATGCGCTTGCTGCCAACCACCCTCGCCCTCGCAGACCAGGTGCGGAATTTCGTGATCGTCGAAACCGCCGAGGCCGCCACTCGCCTGCTCATGCCGGAGCCAAGCATCCTGCTTGGCATTCGTTACGGCGGCTATGCCGAGCAACTGGATGGGCCGAAGACACGCCGCCTGCCCCAGACCACGCTGACGGGACTGCGCGACACCGCACGTTCGATGCACACCTCGGCCGGCGGTGGCATCGTGCTTGCTGCTTTCCGTCCTGCGGGCGCTGCGCAGTTCTTCGACCTGCCCGCAGAAGGCCTGTTCGGCACCACGATCGATCTTGCCTCCCTGGTGGCGGATGCCGACCTGGCAGGTCTTTGCTCGGCCATGACCGCGGCCGGGGACGATCTGCAGCGCGTGAATTGCCTGGAGCGCTTTCTTCTCGCCCGACGAAGGCGGCCCGCCGACACGTTGGTGAGCGAGGCCCTGCGAGCCATCGAGAAGAGCGTCGGAACGATCCGCATCGCAGCGCTTGCGTCGGATCTGGGCGTCAGCGTCGACTGGCTGGCAAAACGATTCCGCCGTACTGTCGGAGCGACACCAAAGCAACTCGCCTCCATCATCCGCATGCGCCATGCGTTGTCGCTGTACGACGAGGCATCCAGCCTCACACAGCTGTCTGTCCAGGCTGGCTATGCCGACCAGTCGCACTTTATCCGCGAGTTCCGTTCCGTGACCGGCCAGGCGCCTCGGCGCCTGCTGAAAGGCGGCGAGTACTGCTGATCCGGCCTCGCAGCCATTCGCCAGTCAGCGCGGATGCGGAAACAGCCGTTCGATCGGGCAATGCGTCTTGATGAACGGCGACTTGATGACGATGTAGCTGAAGTACTTGGAGATGCCGATGTTGCGCTCGAGCAGTTCCTCGATCACTTCCTGGTAGTGATTGACGCCGCGCGTCAAAAAGCGCAGCAGGTAGTCGTAGCCGCCGCTCACCAGATGGCATTCGAGCACCTCGTCCACCTCGCGGATCGCGGCCTCGAAGCGCACGAAGTCCTCGCGGTGGTGGTCCTGCAGCGTGACCTCGGTGAACACGGTGAGCGTGTCGCCGAGCTTCTCGAGCCGCAGGTGCGCGCCGTAGCCGGCGATGTAGCCGGCCTGCTCCAGGCGCTTGACGCGGATCAGGCAGGGGCTGGGCGACAGGCCGACCGCATCCGCGAGGTCGACGTTGGTCATGCGCCCGTTCTGCTGCAGCTGGGCCAGGATGCGCAGGTCGAGTCGGTCGATCTTGAAAGCTTCAGACATGGCGGTCCTGAAAAACGAAGGAGGATCCGATTCTGCTTTGCCGGCGCAGCCGCGGGGCAGTGCTTTCCCGCTCAGGCCGCCAGCGCGGCGCGCACGTCGGCGGCGTCCAGCACCTCGTCGAGCGTTTTCTTCAGGCGCGCGAACATCTGGGCGAACTCGTCCTCGGTGAAGGTGAGCGCCGGCGCAAAGCCCAGGATGTGGTCGCCGAAGGAGCGGAACACCAGGCCGTTGCGGTAGCCCGCGGCAAAGATGCGGTCCGCGAGGCCCAGCGCCGGATCGAAGCCGCGCTTGCCTTGCTTGTCGCTCACCAGCTCCAGCGCACCGAGCAGGCCGCGGTGGCGCGCATCGCCCACCAGCGGATGCGCGCGCAGCGCATCGAGGCCGGCCGCGAAGTGCGCCGCGCCGCGCTGGCCGTTGGCGAGCACCCCGCCCTCTTCGTACAGCCGCAGCACCTCGAGCGCGACCGCGGCGCTCACCGGGTGCGCCGAATAGGTGGCGCCATGGCCGACCGGCACGCCCGCCGGCGCGCCGTCGGCAATGCCGGCATAGACCTTCTCGGACATCATGGTCGCCCCCATCGGTACGTAGCCCGAGGTCAGGCCCTTGGCCATGGTCATCAGGTCGGGCTCCACGCCTTCGGCCTCGCAGGCGAACATGGGGCCGGTGCGGCCGAAGCCGGTGATGACCTCGTCGACGACGAACAGGATGTCGAGCTCGCGCGCGGCATCGCGCATGGCTTTCAACCAGCCCTTGGGCGGCACGATGACGCCGCCCGAGCCCTGGATCGGCTCGCAGAAGAAGGCGGCGACGTTGTCCGCGCCGAGTTCGGCCACCTTGGCGCGCAGCGAGGCCACCGACGCGGCGATCAGCGCCTGTGGATCGGCACCATTCGCGTGGCGGTACGGGTTGGGCGACGGGATGTAGTGCTGCGTGGGCAGCGGCAGGTCGAAGCCGCGATGGAAAACGGGCAAGGCCGTGAGGCCCGCGCCGGTGGACGAGGAGCCGTGATAGCCGCGCTCCAATGCGATGAACTGTTTTTTCGACGGCTTGCCGATGGCGTTGTAGTACTGCACGATGAAGCGCACGGCGGCATCGACCGCCTCCGAGCCGCCGAGCGTGAGGTACACACGCGTCAGCGATGGGGGCGCGATCTGCACCAGCTTTTCCGCGAGGCGGATGGCCGGCTCGCTGCTGAAGTGGAAGTAGCCGGTGGCGTACGGCAGGCGCCGCATCTGCTCGGCCGCGGCCTGCACCACGCTCTCCTGGCCGTAGCCCACGTTCACGCACCACAGGCCCGCGAAGGCGTCGAGCAGTTCATGCCCGTTGGCATCGGTCAGCCATGCGCCGCGGGCCGAGGCCAGCACGGTAGGGCCGCGCTGCTCGTGCGTGCGCCAGGGCGAGACGGGGTGGATGAGGTGGGCACGGTCGATGGCGTCGAGCGTGGCGTGGCGAGGCAATGCGGTGGGGTGCGTCATGGCGGTGTCGAGTGAAGCGAGAGCGAAGGAAGCTTTCGATGCCTCGAGCTTAGGCCGCGTGCCGCATGGCGTGGTGCTGCTTTGGGGGTGCTGCGCGAAGCAGGCTGCGGTAATGCGCCTCGCCACGGCACATCATGCGGCGGGCCATTTCTCTTGCTTCTCGTCAGTAGCCCCTGGCGCGGTCCACGAGGCCGACCATCGGCTCGCCGGCCTCGAAGCGGTGCAGGTTCTCGAGCACGGCTTCGGCGGCACTCAGCGGCTGCGTCATGCTCGCGATGTGCGGCGTGAGCTGGATGCGCGGATGGCGCCAGAAGGCATGCCCGGGCGGCAGCGGCTCGGGGTCGGTCACGTCGAGCACCGCATCGCCGATCTGGCCGCTGGCGAGCGCTTCGAGGAAGTCATGTTCGACCAGGTGCGGCCCGCGGCCCACGTGCACGAGGCCGGCGCCCATGGGCAGCATCGAGAACAGCTTCGCATCGAGAAAGCCGCGCGTCGAATCGGTGAGCGGCAGCAGGCACACGAGGATATCGGTGCGCGCCAGAAAGGCAGGCAGTTCGTCGGCGCCCGCGTGGCATTGCACGCCATCGACGGCATGCCGCGAGCGGCTCCAGCCTGCGCAGTCGAAGCCCAACGAGACCAGCTGCGCGAGCACGGCCTGGCCGAGCGAGCCGAGCCCCAGAACACCCACGCGCCGTTCGCCCGCGGGCCGCACGGGCAGCGGCTGCCACCGGCCTTCCTGCTGCTGGCGGCGGTACTGCGGCATGTCGCGATGCAGCCCGAGCACGGCATGCGTCACATACTCGACCATGCCCTGCACGATGCCGGGTTCGACCATGCGCACCACCGGCAATGCAGCGGGCAGCGCCGCGAAGTCGAACTGGTCCACACCTGCGCCCGAAGAGAACAGCACCTGCAGATTCGGAAAGCGTTCGGCAATGTCTTCCGGCGGCACCCAGGCTGCGAGAAAGCGCACCTGCGCCGGATCGCCGATGTCGGGCCAGATGCGGAAGTCGATGTCGGGCCGGCGCTGCCCGAACACCTCGGCCCATTGGCGGCCGCGTACGGGGTCGGACTTGTAGAGGAAGGTGGTCTTCATGGGGAGGTGTATTGGGTGTGCTTGTTGTGTTCAGGTTCTTCTGCTCAGGGCGGGTGCACAGGCCACCGGGTACTCCCCTCCGCGAATGTCCCCCGCCCTTCGGGCTCCTCCTTGATTTCGCTGCGGGGAGCACCCGATGCCCTGTGCACTGGGGCACGCTCGTTGTGCACCGCTGATCAACCAGTGCTCTGAACACGCTCCCGCCGATGGGGTGCCTTGCGCAGCGAAATCAAGGAGGAGCCGAAGGCGGGGGACATTCGCGGAGCAAGGTACCCCGTCGGCGGGAGCGCGCCCCGAAAAAACTATCCAACAGCCTGAGTAACGAGAGCAAACAGCGACGGCCCCTGCGACGCGACAGCAAGCGGCTCCCCCCGCACCATCGTCGTCGGCGCATCCACGCGCAGCAGGCCGATGCTCTCGAGCCATTCGGCCAGGCCGCTGTCGAAGTCGATGTCGATGCGCGTGAAGTGGCCGGCGTTCAAGCCTGCAAGGTGCGCGATCAGCGCCTTCGCACCCTCGGCATCGGGCGCGACCACCGGGCCGATCGCATGGCCGCGGCCGAAGCGCCGCAGCATGGCAAAACCTTTCGGCTCGTTGTCGTGGTCGAGCACCACGCAGGCATCGGCGCTTTGCAGCAGCTCGGCGACCAGCGCATCGCGCGGCATGCCTCGCGCGGCCGCGTCGAGCGCCTGCAGCGCCGGCAGCTCGTTGAGGCCCGCGGGCCGCAGGCGCCAGCCGGGCTGCAGCGCAACCAGCGGCGCGGGCTGCGCAATGCCCTGGTGCTGGCGCACCTCACCGGCGCGCACAAAGCCGAGCCGCTCATAAAGTCCGCGCCCTTCCGCGGTGGCGTGCAAAAGCACCGTGCGGTCTTCGAGCCCATCGAGCAGCGCGCTCATCAGGCGATGGCCGATGCGGCGGCCCTGGCAGGCGGGCGTGACGATCACCAGGCCGATGGTGGCGTGGCGCTGGCCCCAGCGCCAGCGCAGGCCGGTCGCAATGATCTCGCCGTCGCGCTCCACTGCAATGCCATCGGCATGCGGGAACACCTGCTCCCAGTCCGCGGGACGGTGCGGCCAGCGCAGTTCGGCCGAGAGCGCATGCGCCTGTGGAAGGTCGGCGGCCGTCATCGGCCTGAGCACCACGCCATCCATGGCGGGTGCGTTCGAAGTGGGTTCAGGCATAGGGAAAACTCTCTGTTGCGGCGGAATGGCGCATCCATCTTGGACGACATTGCGGCGCCGCACCAGCGCGAAAAAGGCCTCTTTCGCAACTTGCAAGCTTCGGTTGCAGCACACCCCGGTTTCGCAATTCGCTGCGGCGGCGCGGCCGCATACGCACACAAATGCTGTGCCAACCTGCCTAGGATCGACCGCCACTTTCCACGACTCCCGCCATGCAAGCCTTCGATCCGCGAAACACCCGTCGGCAAGGACCTGGAACGCCAGTTGGCCGACGCCAGGCTGCGCTTCAAAAGCGTGCTCTTCGGCCTTGCCGCGGCGCACCAAGGTGCATGGCTGCACGCACGCAGGGCACGCCGCACGGCATGCCGTCGGCGCCCCCGCAAACCGCAGCTTCGTTTCGCCAGGCGCCGTTTTTCCCTACATGCACCGAGCAATGGCGTGCTGCAATCGCTTCGTAATGAGTTTGTCGCATTTGCCACCCTTCACAGAGGATTCGAGACCATGACCTTCCGCCCCAAGTACGTGACCTTCGACTGCTACGGCACCCTCACCCGGTTCCGCATGAAGGAGCTGACCACCGACCTCTTCGCCGACCGCATCCGGCCCGAGCAGATGGCGCAGTTCGTCACCGATTTCACCGCCTACCGCTTCGACGAAGTGCTGGGCGCCTGGCAGCCCTACGAGGTGGTGCTGAAGAACGCGGTGCGGCGCCTGTGCAAGAAATGGAAGATCCAGTACTTCGACAGCGACGGCCAGGCCTACTACGACGCCGTGCCCACCTGGGGCCCGCATGACGACGTGGCCGCGGGCCTGGCCAAGGTGGCCAAGGAAATCCCGCTGGTCATCCTCTCCAACGCCTCGGACGACCAGATCCAGAAGAACGTGGCCATGCTCGGCGCGCCCTTCCACCGCGTCTACACCGCGCAGCAGGCCCAGGCCTACAAGCCGCGGCTGCAGGCCTTCGAATACATGCTCGACTCGCTCGGCTGCAACCCGGAAGACGTGCTGCACGTGTCGTCCAGCCTGCGCTACGACCTGATGTCGGCCGACGACATCGGCATCGTCAACAAGGTGTTCGTGAACCGCGGCCATGGCCCGGGCAACCCGGCCTACCGCTACACCGAGATCCAGGACATCGGCGGCCTGCCAGGCGTCGTCGGTCTCTGATCTTTTTTTCATCCAGCACAGGCCCCTCGCCATGAAGCTCGACTCCTACTGGACCGATTCCGCGCCGGCCTTCGTTCCCGCAGTGCATGCACTGCCGGCGCAGGTCGACGTAGCGATCGTCGGCGGCGGCTTCACCGGCCTGTCGGCGGCGCTGGCGCTGGCCAGGCGCGGTGCCCGCGTCGCGGTGCTGGAGGCCGGCAGCCGCGTGGCGGCCGAAGCGTCGGGGCGCAACGGCGGGCACGTGAACAACGGGCTCGCGGTGGACTATGCCGATGTGGCCGCCAAGGTCGGCATCGACAAGGCCCGCGCCTGGTACCGCGCCTACGACGACGCGGTCGACACCGTGGCGCGGCTGGTGCGCGACGAGGCGATCGACTGCGACTTCATGCGCCACGGCAAGCTCAAGCTCGCCACGCGCGCCAACCAGATGGCCGCGCTCGAACGCAGCGCCGAGCGCCTGGTCGGCGACGGCGTGGACACCGACGTCGAAATCCTGGATGCGGCCCAGGTGCGCAGCGAGGTGCAGAGCGAGCGCTTCCACGGCGGCCTGCTCTACAGGCGCAGCGGCCAGATGCACATGGGCCGCTTCGCCCACGGCCTGGCCGAGGCCGCAGAGCGCCACGGCGCGCAGATCCACACCGGCACGGCCGTGAATCGCATCGAGCGCCTGGGCCAGGGCCACGCGCACCGGCTGCACACCGCCGGCGGCATCGTCACGGCGCAGCAGGTGCTGCTGGCCACCGGTGCCACGCGCCACGGCGGCTACGGCAGCTTCGGCTGGCTGCGCCGGCGCATCGTGCCGATCGGCAGCTTCATCGTGGTGACAGAGCCGCTCGGCGCCGAGCGCGCGCAGGCGCTGCTCGCGGCGCGGCGCACCTACACGACGGTGGCCAACATCCACCATTACTTCCGGCTCACGGCCGACCACCGGCTGGTGTTCGGCGGCCGCGCACGCTTCTCGGTCTCCAGCCCGCAGGCCGATGCCGCGAGCGGCGAGATCCTGCGCGCCGGGCTCGCTGAAACCTTTCCGCAGCTCGGCGCCGTGCGGCTCGACTATTGCTGGGGCGGACTGGTCGACATGACGCAGGACCGCCTCCCCCACGCCGGCGAGCGCGACGGCCTCTACTACGCGATGGGCTACAGCGGCCACGGCACGCAGATGTCGGTCCACATGGGCGAACGCATGGCCGCCGTGATGGAGGGCAACGCCGCCGCCAACCCCTGGCAGGACCGCGGCTGGCCCGCCATTCCCGGCCACTTCGGCCCGCCATGGTTCCTGCCTGCCATGGGCCTCTACTACTCGCTCAAGGACAAGCTGGCCTGAGCGCCCCCGCGAGTGCACCGTTTTCGTTCCGTGTTTGTTTGTTCTTCAACCCTCATCAGTCACCGGCCCCACAGGAGTACCCCACCATGAGCGACAGCAGCAACAAGAGGTTCGAAAACCTCGTCGGTCCCGGCGAAAGCCTTCGCGTGATGGATTCGCTCAAGCGCGGCGCATCGCGGCGCGACATCCTCACGATGCTGATGGCCGGCGGCATGCAGGCCACCCTGGCGGGCAGCCTTGCAAGCGTGGCGATGAGCGCCCATGCGCAGACGCCGCGCAAGGGCGGCCGGCTGCGCGTGGCAGGCGCCACGGCCGCCGCCACCGACACGCTCGATCCGGCCAAGCAGTCGAACCAGACCGACTACTCGCGCTGCAACATGATCTACAACGGCCTGACCACGCTGGACGGCAGCCTCACGCCGCAGCCCGCGCTGGCCGAATCCTTCACCACCAGGGACGCCAAGACCTGGGTCTTCACCTTGCGCAAGGGCGTGAGCTTCCACGACGGCAAGGCGCTCGCGCCGGCCGACGTGGTGTTCTCGGTGATGCGCCACAAGGACCCGGCCACCGCCTCCAAGGCCAAGATCCTGGCCGACCAGATCGAGAGCGCCAAGGCGACCGGCCCGAACGAAGTGACCTTCGTGCTCAGCGCACCTAACGCCGACCTGCCGGTGATCCTGGGCACCTTCCACTTCCACATCGTCAAGGAAGGCACCACCGACTTCAACGCCGGCATCGGCACCGGCCCCTACAAGCTCAAGGAGTTCAAGCCCGGCGTGCGCTCGCTGATGGTGCGCAACGACGCCTACTGGAAGCCCGGCAAGCCCTACCTCGACGAGATCGAGTTCGTGGGCATCGGCGACGAGAGCGCGCGCGTCAACGCGCTGCTCTCGGGCGGCATGGACCTGGTCGGCTCGGTCAATCCGCGCTCGGTGGAACGCGTGAAGGGAACGCCCGGCTTCGGCATCTTCGTGACGCAGTCGGGCCAGTACTCCGACCTCATCATGCGCAAGGACGTGGGCCCCGGCGCCAACCCCGACTTCGTGCTCGCCATGAAACACCTGTTCGACCGCGAGCAGATGAAGAAGACCATTGCGCTCGATTACGCGGTGGTGGCCAACGACCAGCCCGTCGACCCGACCAACCGCTTCTACTTTGCCGGCCTGCCGCAGCGCGCCTTCGACCTGGACAAGGCGAAGTTCCACCTGCAGAAGTCCGGCATCACGGGCAAGGTGCCGATGGTGGCCTCGCCCGCGGCGCTCTATTCGGTGGAGATGTCCCTGCTGCTGCAGCAGACGGCGCAGCGCGCGGGGCTGGAGCTGGACATCAAGCGCATGCCGGCCGACGGCTACTGGTCGAACCACTGGCTCAACAGCCACGTCGGCTTCGGCAACGTCAATCCGCGCCCGAGCGCCGACGTGCTGCTGACGCAGTTCTTCCAGTCGGGTGCGGCCTGGAACGAGTCGCGCTGGAAAAGCGAGAAGTTCGACCAGCTGCTCGTGGCCTCGCGCGCCGAGACCGACCTGGCCAAGCGCAAGCAGATGTATGCCGACATGCAGACCATGATCCACCAGGACGCAGGCATCGGCATTCCGCTGTTCCTCTCGAGCCTCGACGGCCACAGCTCCAAGCTCAAGGGCCTGTCGCCCATTCCGCTGGGTGGCCTCATGGGCTACAACTTTGCCGAGAACGTGTGGCTAGAAACATGAGCTCTCCCCCAGTCTTGCTCACTTCGTGTAGCCGCCAACCCCCTCACCGGGGGCAACACCAGCGGCCCGGCAAAGCCGGTTCCGCGGTGTTCCCCGAACGGGCCTGGCTTCGCCGGCCGCGGTGGGCGTGAAGCGCATAACGCAGGGAAGTCACTGATATGAATCACGTCATTCTCAAACTCCTCGGCCAGCGCATCGCGCTGGCGCTCGTGTCGCTGCTGGCGGTCTCGGTGGTCGTGTTCTCGATCACTGCGGTGCTGCCCGGCGACGCCGCGCAGGAGCAGCTCGGCCAGGACGCCACGCCCGAGGCGGTGGCCGCGCTGCGCGCGCAGATGGGCCTGGACGTGCCGGCGCCCGCGCGCTATGCCAAGTGGCTGCTCGGCATGGCGAAGGGCGACCTCGGCCGCTCTGCGACCACGCAGATGCCGGTGTCCGAGCTGGTGGCGAGCCGCCTGCCCAACTCGCTGCTGCTGGCCGCGGTCACAGCCCTGTTCTCGGTGCCGATCGCGCTGGCGCTGGGCATCGCCTCGGCCGTGTGGCGCGGCTCGTGGTTCGACCGCGCGGCCTCGACGGCGGCGGTGGGCGTGGTGTCGGTGCCGGAGTTCCTGGTCGCAACGCTGGCGGTGCTGGTGTTCGCGGTGCAGCTGCACTGGCTGCCGGCGCTGTCCTTCGTCAACGACATCGAATCGCTGGGCCAGCTGCTGCGCGCCTTCGCCATGCCGGTGCTGGTGCTGTGCTGCGTGATCGTCGCGCAGATGATGCGCATGACGCGCGCCGCGGTGATCGACCAGCTGGAGGCGCCCTACATCGAGATGGTGCGGCTCAAGGGCGCCTCGCCGATGCGCATGGTGCTGGCGCACGCGCTGCCCAATGCGGTGGGGCCGATCGCCAACGCGGTGGCGCTGAGCCTGTCGTACCTGCTGGGCGGCGTGATCATCGTCGAGACCATCTTCAACTACCCGGGCATCGCCAAGCTGATGGTCGACGGCGTGTCGCAGCGCGACATGCCGCTGGTGCAGACCTGCGCCATGATCTTCTGCTGCGCCTACCTGATCCTGGTGACGACGGCCGACATCTTCGGCATTCTTGCCAACCCGCGGCTGCGGCACCGCTGAAGGAAGCGCCATGGAAACGTCCACCACTTCAATGGTCGCGAGCACCACGGCCTTGCTGGCGCCGGTGCCGCAAGAGCGCCGGGCCGGTCCGCTGCGCTGGCTCGCCGGCTTCGGCGCCTCCGGCCTGCTGGGCCTCGCGGTGCTGCTGTTCTGGCTGCTCGCGGCGCTGCTCGGACCCTGGCTGCTGTCGCACAGCGCGGCGGCCATGGGCACCTCGAACGTCTTCGAGCCGATCAGCGCGGCGCACTGGCTGGGCACCGACTACCTCGGCCGCGACATGCTGGCGCTGATCATCGAGGGCGCGCGCTACACGATCGGCGTTGCGCTGCTGGCCACGCTGCTGGCCAGCGGCACCGGCACCGTGCTGGCGCTGCTGGCCGCCGCCAGCGGCCGCTGGATCGACGCGGTGCTCAGCCGCGGCCTGGACACGCTCACCGCCATCCCGAGCAAGATGTTCGCCCTCATCATGGTGGCGGGCTTCGGCTCCTCGGTGCCGATGCTGGTGGTCACGGCGGCCATCATCTACGTGCCGGGCGCCTACCGCATGGCGCGCTCGCTGGCCGTCAACATCAACGCGCTCGACTACGTGACCGTGGCGCGCACGCGCGGCGAAGGCACGCTCTACATCATGCTGCGCGAGATCCTGCCCAACATCCTGGGCCCGATGCTGGCCGACCTGGGCCTGCGCTTCGTCTATGTCGTGCTGCTGCTGGCGAGCCTGAGCTTCCTGGGCCTGGGCATCCAGCCACCGGCGGCCGACTGGGGCTCGCTGGTGCGCGAGAACATCGGTGCGCTCGCCATGGGCGGCGCCTCGGTGATCGTGCCGGCGCTGGCCATTGCGAGCCTGACCATCGCGGTCAATCTCGTCATCGACAACCTGCCCGGCCGTGCGGCCCGGGAACGAGGAGCACGCTGATGGGCGCACCACTCACTGTCCAGGGCCTCAGCATCGTGGCCGGCGCGAACACGCTGGTCGACAACCTGAGCTTCTCGGTGCAGCCCGGCGAAGTGCTGGCACTGATCGGTGAATCGGGCTCGGGCAAGACCACCACCGCGCTCGCGCTGATGGGCTATGCACGCAGCGGCTGCCGCATCTCGGCCGGCCGGGTGCAGATCGGCGACACCGACGTGCTGGCACTCGATGCGGCGCGGCAGCGCGGGCTACGCGGCCGCACGGTTTCCTACATCGCGCAGAGCGCGGCCGCCTCCTTCAATCCTTCGCGCACGATCATGGACCAGGTGGTCGAGCCCACCGTCATCCACGGCCTGTGCAAGCGGGCCGAGGCCGAGGCCAAGGCGGTGCAGCTGTTCCGCGAGCTGGCGCTGCCCGATCCGGAGAACATCGGATCGCGCTATCCGCACCAGGTCTCCGGCGGCCAGCTGCAGCGGCTGATGGCGGCCATGGCGCTGATCGGCGATCCCGAGCTCGTGATCCTCGACGAGCCGACGACCGCGCTCGACGTGACCACGCAGATCGAGGTGCTGCGCGCCTTCCGCCGCGTGGTGCGCGAGCGCCGCGCCACCGCCGTGTACGTGAGCCACGACCTGGCCGTGGTCGCGCAAATGGCCGACCACATCCTGGTGCTGCGCAACGGCCGGATGAGCGAGCTCAACGCCACCGGGCAGATCCTTGCCGCCCCGGCCGACGACTACACCAAGTGCCTGCTCGCGGCCGCGCGGCCCGCGGTGCGCGCCTCCGGACAGGCCTCCGGCGATTCCGCGCTTCTGCTTCACGTGGACCAGCTTTCATGCGGCTACGGCGCGGTGGACGCCAAGGGCCAGCCGGCCAAGATCATCCTGGAGGACATCAACCTGAAGCTCTACCGCGGCCAGGCCATCGGCGTGATCGGCGAATCGGGCTCGGGCAAGACCACGCTGGCACGCGCGGTTGCCGGCCTGCTCAAGCCCTGCCATGGCAGCGTCACCTTCGACGGCCACGCGCTCGCGCCCACGCTGCAGCAGCGCGATCGCGAGCAGCTGCGCCGCATCCAGATCGTGTTCCAGATGGCCGACACGGCGCTCAACCCTTCGCAGACCATCTGGCGCATCCTGGCGCGGCCGCTGCAGTTCTACAAGGGCTTGCGCGGCGAGCCGCTCAAGCAGCGCATCTTGGAGCTGCTCGACCTCGTGAAGCTGCCGCGCACGGTGGCCGACCGCCTGCCGGGCGGGCTCTCGGGCGGGCAGAAGCAGCGCGTGAACCTGGCGCGCGCACTGGCGGCCGAACCCGACCTTATCCTGTGCGACGAAGTGACCTCGGCGCTGGACACCGTGGTGGCCGCGGCGGTGCTCGACCTCATGGCCGAGCTGCGGCGCGAGCTCGGCGTGTCCTATCTCTTCATCAGCCACGACCTGCACACGGTGCGCTCGGTGTGCGACGAGATCGTGGTGATGCAGCACGGCCGCAAGCTCTCGCAGGTGGCACGTGCCGACTATGAACGCGGGCCTCACCATCCCTACTACGAACTGCTGGCGCGTTCCGTGCCCGAGCTGCGCCAGGGCTGGCTCGACGACATGGACCACGCAGCAGCAGCAGCGGCAGCCACGCCATCAACCAGGGAAGCACTCGCATGACCCCCACATTCCGCATTGCGCTGATCGCCGGCGACGGCATCGGCAAGGAAGTGATGCCCGAGGGCCTGCGCGTGGTGCTGGCCGCCGCAGAGCGCTTCGGCTTCGAGCTCGACTGCCGCACCATCGAATGGGCCAGCTGCGGCTACTACGCACAGCACGGCCAGATGATGCCGGACGACTGGAAGGAACAGCTGCGCGGCGTGGACGCGCTCTATTTCGGCGCCGTCGGCTGGCCCGAGACCGTGCCCGACCACGTCTCGCTCTGGGGATCGCTGCTGAAGTTCCGCCGCGAGTTCGACCAGTACATCAACCTGCGCCCGGTGCGCCTGTTCGAAGGCGTGCCCTGCCCGCTGGCCGGCCGCAAGCCCGGCGACATCGACTACCTGGTGGTGCGCGAGAACACCGAAGGCGAATACACCTCGCTCGGCGGCGTGATGTACGAGGGCACCGAGCGCGAGATCGTGATCCAGGAATCGGTGTTCTCGCGCCACGGCACCGACCGCGTGCTCAAGTACGCCTACGAGCTCGCCCAGTCGCGCAAGAGAAAGCACCTCACCGTGGCCACCAAGAGCAACGGCATCGCGATCAGCATGCCGTGGTGGGACGGCCGCGCCGACGCCGTCGGACGCGACTATCCGGACGTGACCATCGACAAGCAGCACATCGACATCCTGTCGGCGCGCTTCGTGCTGCAACCCACGCGCTTCGACGTGGTGGTGGCAAGCAACCTGTTCGGCGACATCCTCTCCGACCTCGGCCCGGCCACCACCGGCACCATCGGCCTCGCGCCCTCGGCCAACCTCAACCCGGAGCGCAAGTTTCCATCGCTGTTCGAGCCGGTGCACGGCTCGGCGCCCGACATCTACGGCCAGAACATCGCGAACCCGATCGCGATGATCTGGTCGGGCGCGCTGATGCTGGACTTTCTCACGCAGGGCCAGGGTGCGGGCCGCGCCGCGCATGACGCGATCCTCGGCGCGATCGAAGCGGTGCTGCGCGACGGGCCGCGCACGCGCGACCTGGGCGGCACGGCCTCGACCACCGAGGTGGGCATGGCCATTGCCGAGCGCGTGGCCGCGGCCTGACCTCTCCATTCATACAAGACCTTTTCGACCATGACACTGACACTTGAACGCCAGGACCTGCTGCCCGGCCAACACCTCATCGGCGCCGAATGGCGGGAAGCCAGCGACGGCCGCCGCCTCGACGTGACCGACCCCGCCACCGACGGCGTCTTCGCGAGCGTGCCCGACGGCACCGCCGCCGATGCGCGCGCCGCAGTGAATGCCGCGCATGCCGCCTTCCCCGCTTGGCGTGCCGTGCCGGCCAAGCAGCGCGCGCAGATCCTCAAGCGCTGGAACGACCTGATGCTCGCCCACCAGGAAGACCTGGGCCGCCTCATCTCGCGCGAGCAGGGCAAGCCGCTGGCCGAGGGCCGCGGCGAAGTGGCCTACGCAGCGAGCTACGTCGAATGGTTCGGCGAAGAAGCCACGCGCGCCAACGGCGACGTGATTCCCGCACCCGTCACGGGCCGCCGCATGCTCGCGCTGAAGGAGCCGGTCGGTGTGGTCGCCGCGATCACGCCGTGGAACTTTCCGGCCGCGATGATCGCGCGCAAGATCGCGCCCGCGCTGGCCGCGGGCTGCACCGTGGTGTGCAAGCCGGCCGAGGACACGCCGCTGACCTCGCTCGCGCTCGTCAGGCTCGCGCAGGAGGCCGGCGTGCCTGCAGGCGTGCTCAACATCGTGACGGCTTCGCGCGAGCGCACGCCCGAGGTGGTCGACGTGTGGCTGGCCGATGCGCGGGTGCGCAAGATCAGTTTTACCGGCTCCACGCCGGTCGGCAAGCACCTGGCGCGCGCCTCGGCCGACACGCTCAAGAAGCTGTCGCTCGAGCTCGGCGGCAATGCGCCGTTCATCGTGTTCGAGGATGCCGACGTCGATGCCGCGGTCGAGGGCCTGATGGCCGCCAAGTTCCGCAATGGCGGCCAGACCTGCGTGTGCCCGAACCGCGTGTTCGTGCAGGCCAGGGTGCACGATGCCTTCGTCGACAAGCTGGCCGCGCGGGTCGGTGCACTCAAGGTCGGCCCGGCGACGGAGCCCGACTCGCAGATCGGCCCGATGATCAACGCACGTGCGGTCGACAAGATCGAGCGCCACGTGCGCGACGCCGTGGCCCGCGGCGCGCGCATCGTGGTGGGCGGCGAACGGCTGCGCTCCGCGCGCTGCGACGGCCCCAACTACTACGCGCCGACCGTGCTCGTGAACGCCGATGCGGGCATGGATTGCAGCTGCGAAGAGACTTTCGGACCCGTCGTGCCGGTCACGCGCTTCGAGACCGAGGCCGAGGTGATCGCGGCCGCCAACGACACGCCCTTCGGCCTGGCCGCCTACTTCTACTCGACCGACGTGCGCCGCATCTGGCGCGTGGCCGAGGCGCTGGAATCCGGCATCGTCGGCATCAACGAAGGCGCGCTGGCCGCGGAGGCCGCGCCCTTCGGCGGCGTGAAGGAGTCGGGCTACGGGCGCGAAGGCTCGGTGCACGGGCTCGATGACTACATGCACACCAAGTACTTGTGCCAGGGCGAGCTGTGAGAGGTCCGCGGGAGCGGACCGTCAGTCCAGCGTGATCTTCGCCTTGCGCGTCACCTCGCGCCAGCGCGCGATGTCCGCTTCCAGTTCGGCCCGGAAGCTCGCCGGGGTATCGAGCACGGGCTCCACGCCGCGCGAGGTCATTGCCTGGCGCGCCTCGGGAGTACCCATGCTGCTGCGCAGCGCCTCGTAGAGACGGTTCACCACCTCGGGGCTCAGCCTGGACGGCGCCAGCACGCCGAACCAGGTGGTGGCCTGGTAGCCGGGCACCCCGGCCTCGCGCATGGTCGGGATATCGGGCGCGGCGCTGGCGCGCTCGCTGCTCGTGATCGCCAGGGCCCTCAGCTGCTGGTTCTGGATGAATGGCAGCGATGAAGGCAGGGTGTCGAAGTAGGCCGTGACGTGGCCTCCGATCAGGTCCGTGATGACCTGGCTGCTGCCCTTGTACGGAATGTGCTGCAGCTTGCTGGCGCCGCTCGACTGGACGAACAGCTCTGCGGCCATGTGCGTGATGTTCCCGGTGCCGGCCGAGCCGTACGTGACCGGCGCGTTGCCCGCATTCACCAGCTTCACGAAATCGTCCACCGTCTTCGCGGGCATCGCCGGATTGACCACCAGCACCAGCGGCGTGAAACCCACCTGGGTGATCGGCGTGAAGTCGCGCAGCGGGTCGTAGGGGAGCTTGGGCATCAGAACCGGGCCGATCGACTGGCTCGCGCTGACCCCCAGCAGGAGCGTGTAGCCATCGGCGGGCATGCGCGCCACGTCGGCGGCCGCGATGGTGCCGTTGGCGCCGGGCTTGTTGTCGACGACCACGCTGACGCCCAGCGACTGCCCCAGGTGCTGGGCGACCTGCCGCGCGACGAAATCGGCGCCTCCGCCCGGAGGAAAGCCCACCACCAGGCGGATCGGGCGATCGGGGTAGCCTGCCGCGCACACGGCTTCGGTGGCAAGGCCGAGCAGGCAAAGGGCGAGAAGCCTGCGCAGGCCGGTCACGAGATTCGTCATGGTTGTTTGCCCCTAACGCACCGCAGCCCAGGCGAAGTCGCCGGGCCTGGCCGTGGAAATCGCGCCGCAAGCCAGCAGCATTTCGCATGCCTCGGGTGCCACGCCCGCGGCCCGCAGAAGCTCCAGCGTGTGCTCGCCGAGCTCCGGCGGCGGCAGCGACACGGCCTCCGCCTGCGCAGCACCGGACCGCGGGAATCCGGGCACGTCGAACCCCATTCCCCGGTAGCGGACCTGCCGTAGCTTGCCCGGCTGGCGCGCCTGGGGCGCTTCCAGCACGCGCTCGAGCGGCAGCACTTCGGTGCATCCGACGCCGGCCGCCTTCAGGCGCGCGGCGGCCTCGTCGAAGGTGTGGGCCGAGACGGCGGCCTTCACGATGTCTTCCACCTGCTCGCGTGCCTTCTTGCGCTGGCGCAGGGTGGCCAGCGACTCGTCGCCGGCCTGCGGCAGTCCCATGGCCTGGCAGAACTTCAACCAGTGCGTGTCGTTGAGCATCAGCAGGTACATCCAGCGTTCGTCGGAGGTCATGTAGGCCCCATAGCCCGGCATGCTGAACTCCCCGTGCGGCTCACGCTCCGGCCGGCCCAGCAGGTGCTGCTTCAGCTGGGCGCCCGCGAGATCGCGCGACGCCACATGCAAGCCGGTCTCGTAGAGGCCCACTTCCACGCCCTGCCCCGTGCGGCCCGCGTTCGATTGCAGCATCGCGGCCAGCACGCCGATCACCGCATAGGCGCCAGCGAACTGGTCATGGTAGGAAGGGCCGAGCCGGCTCGGACGGCCGTTGACGCGGTTGGCTTCCATCACGCCGGTGGAAGCTTCGGCCACGGGGTTCGAGGCCAGGTCGTCCTCCTGCGGGCCCGCCGCGTAGCCACGGATGTGGCAGTAGACCAGCGCGGGATGGATCGCCTCGCAATCCGCGCGCGTGAGCTTGAGCTTGCGCGCGGCTTTGGGCGCGAGGTTGTGGACGAAGACGTCGGCCGTTGCCAGCAGCTTGCAGAACGCGGCGTGTCCTTCAGCGCTGGAAAGGTCGATGCACACGCTCTTCTTTCCGTGGCTGTAGGCAATGAAGGTGCCGCTCGGCCCGCCCCGCACCAGGCTTCGGGTCGGATCGCCGCGCGGCGGCTCGACCTTGATCACCTCCGCGCCGAGCTGCGAAAGGATGTGGGTGGCAAAAGGCGCCGCGAGCATGGTGCCAAGTTCGATCACGCGGCGTCCGGCCAGAACGGGTTGCTGCTGCATGTGGGAGTGTCTCCGTCGAAATAAAATGCATTCTATATTTTAACATCCAGCATTCAGGAGGCAAGAAATGTCTATTTAAGAGGGGAAAACCCGAATTACCCCGCATGCCTGCAGATTACACAATGCATTCTTCACCAGGCGATTCCGGCCCACAGGTTCGCACCACATCCAGGAGACAACTTCATGCGCAGAAGGAATTTTCTCTACGGCTCTGCCGCCGCAGCCTCGGTCGCCCTCCCCGGATGGGCGCAGGCGCAGCAGCAGGTGTCGCCCGGCATCGACATGGCCAGCAAGACCGTCACCGTGGGCGCGTTCACCCCCATCACGGGGCCGGTGCCCTTCTATACGATCCTCACGCATGCCGCGGAATCGTGCTTCAAGTGGGCCAACGAGACCAACGCGCTGAACGGCTGGAAGATCAACTTCATCACCTACGACGACGGCTACGAGCCGGCGCGCAGCGTGGCCGTCACGCGCCGCCTGGTCGAGGAAAACAAGATCTTCGCGCTGACCGCCGCCACGGGCACCGCGCAATCGGTGGCCGTCATCCCTTACGCCAAGGAAGTGGGCCTGCCGATGATCGGGCCGATCGGCGGCGCCAGCGCTCTCTTCTCCGAACGGCTGGTGTTCCCGCTCTTGCCCGACTACGGCTGGTCGGCCGCGTCGAACCTCGACTACGCGTGGAACGGGCTCAACACCCGCCGCGTCGCGCTGCTGTGGGAGAACGACGAACTGGGCCGCTCGGCCAAGCGCGGGTTCGACCTGCACATGGCCTCGCACAAGAAGGAGCCGGCCGAGTCGATTCCCTTCGAGGTCCGCAGCACCGACTTCACGCCCCATGTGCGCCGCCTGGCCAATGCGAAGGCGGAGGTGGTGATCCTCTTCGGCTCCAACGCGAACCTGGCCGCGGCGCTGAAGGCGGCCGACCGCATCAGCTTCCAGGCCAAGTGGATGGCCCCCTTCTTCACCGCCGACCCCACCACGCGCAAGCTCGCCGGACCGCTGCTGGACGGTGTGTTTTTCTCGTCGTGGCTCATGCCCGTCACGGCCGACGATCCGGACATCAAGGCCTATCGCGACAACGTCGCCAAGCACTACCCGAGCGACCCGATCGGTGTGTTCGGCCTCAACGGCTGGAGCAACGGCGCACTGTTCGTGAAGGGTTTCCAGGCGCTGCTGGCCAGCGGCAAGCCGCTGACTCGGGCCAACTTCGTGGACGTGATGGAGACGATCAACGACCAGTCCATCGGCGGCGCCCGCAACGTGACTTTCAAGGCCGGCGACCACCGGGGTGCGCGCCAGGAGGGGATCATCCAGGCGGCGTCCGACGGCAGCTTCAAGCTGCTGCGCGAGTTCCGGCCCTACCCGGCCGAAGTGTTCGATGCGAAGCTGGCCTGAGGAGACGATGTGAGTACTGCGTACGACGCATGGATCGGCCGCGAGGAAGAGCGCACGCAGCGCATCCTCGCGACAGTGGTGCAGGCCATGGCCGCAACGCTCGACACGGGCGCGGCACCCGCGCCCGGCGAGGCGCTGCCGCCGGGATGGCAATGGCTCTTCTTCAATCCCGTGGCGCCGCGCAGCGAACTCGGCGCCGACGGCCATCCGAAGCGCGGGGGCTTCCTGCCGCCGATCGAGCTGCCGCGGCGCATGTGGGCCGGCAGCCGGCTGCGCTACCTTGCCGCCCTGCCGGTGGACGCCGAGGCCACGCGACGCAGCCGCATCCTGAAGGTGGAGAACAAGGTCGGCAAGCGCGGCTCGCTGTGGTTCGTCACAGTGGAGCACACCACCACCTGCGATGGCCGCATCTGCATCGTGGAGGAGCAGGACATCGTCTACCGCGAGGCCACGCCGCCGGCTGCCGCCACGGCAAGCTCCGCGCCAATGCCGCCGCGGCATGAGGCCGAAGCGCAATGGGGCCAGCCCTTCACGCCCGACACGACGCTGCTCTTTCGCTACTCGGCACTGACCTTCAACGGCCACCGCATCCACTACGACCAGGCGTATGCGCGCGACGAGGAAGGCTACGCCGGCCTCGTCGTACACGGGCCGCTGACCGCGACGCTGCTGCAGCAGCTGGCCGTGGCACACGGCGGCGGCAGGCGGCTGGCGCAGTTCGAATTCCGCGGCGTCAGCGCTCTGTTCGCAGGCCGGCCGTTCCGGCTCGAAGGGCAGGCGCAGGCCGACGGCAGCCTCGCGCTGTGGGCGCGCGGCCCGGACGGCGAGCTGTCGATGTCCGCCACCGCGGCCTTCGCCTGACACGCACGCAAGCACGCATTCACACCATCGCAAGGAGACACGACACATGGCACAGCATCTGAGCGGACCCGCGAGCCTCGAAGGCCAGGTCGCGCTGATCACCGGCGGCGCGGGCGGCATGGGCCGAGCGATCGCGCGGACCTTCCAGGCCGCAGGCGCCAAGGTGGTTGCCACCGACCGCGCCGAGCACGAGGACATCGGGACCGGCATCGAATACCGGCGCTACGACGTGTGCTCGCGCGCCGAGACAGACAAGGTCATCGACGCGATGATCTCCGACCACGGCAGGGTGGACATCCTGGTGCTGTGCGCCGGCATCATCGCGCGCACGCCGCTGGGCGACAGCACCGACGAAGAGTGGGATTCGATCATGTCGGTCAACGTACGCGGCGTGGTCAACCCGTCGCGCAAGCTGTTCCCGCTGATGTGCGAGCGCGGCTTCGGCAAGATCCTGGCGGCCGGGTCCATCGCGGCCAAGAACGGCGGCGTCGCTTCCGGTCCCGCGTATGTGGCCTCCAAGGCGGCGGTGCACGGGATGATGCGCTGGATCGCCAAGGCGGGCGCGCCGCATGGCGTCTATGCGAACGTGCTGGCCCCCGGCCCGGTGGAGACGGCGATGTGGGCCAACGTCACCGGCAGCGCCGCGCCCTCGGCCAACGCCACCGTGCCGCTCGGGCGCTACGGCAACGCGGAAGACATCGCCCAGGCGGCGCTCTTCCTGTGCTCGCCCGCCTCCAACTGGATCACGGGCACGTCGCTGGACATCAGCGGCGGCATGTGGATGGACTGACCGGGGGACACCGCATGGCAGACAACGCAGCAACGGTGATCGGCTTCATCGGCCTGGGCGTGATGGGCGGTGCGATGTGCCGCAACATGGCGCTCAAGCACACGGCCGAGGTCATCGCCTTCGACATGAATCCGCAGGCCTTCGAGGCGCTCGAGGGCACCAAGGCGCGCCGCGCCGCAACGCCGACCGAGGTGGCCGCGGCGGCCGACGTGGTCTTCCTGTCGCTGCCCGGCGGACCGCAGGTGGAGCAGGTCTGCCTCGGCCCGCAAGGTCTCGCGCTGGGCGCGCGCCACCCGTCGGTCATCGTGGACCTGAGCACGACCACGGTGGCGAGCGCCCGCGGCATGGCCGCGCAACTGGCCGACCGGGGCATCGCCTTCGCCGATGCGCCGGTGGCCCGCACGCGGGAGGCTGCGCAGCGCGGCGAGCTGAGCATCATGGTGGGCGCGAGCGAAGCGCTCTTCGCGCGCATCGAACCGCTCTTGCGCTACATCGGCTCCGACGTCACGCATTGCGGCGAGGTCGGCTGCGGCCAGGTGGTCAAGCTGGTCAACAACGCGCTCGTGTTCGAGCACACGATGGCGCTGGCCGAGATGATGGTGATCGGCGAGCGTGCCGGCGTGCGGCCGGCCGTGCTGCTGGACGCCGTTTCCAAGGGTTCGGGCGACAGCTTCGTGCTGCGCAACCACGGCCGCAAGGCGATGCTGCCGCGCGAGTTCCCGGAAAAGTCCTTTCCGCCCGAATACGCGCTCAAGGACATTGCCTACCTGCTCGAACTGGCGGCCCAGGTGGGAACGTCGGCGCACGTGACCGAACTCGCGCAGCGCTATTACGCCGCGACCTCGAGCCACGGCTGGAGCGGGCGCTATTTCCCGGCGGTGATCGAGCTCATCGACCGCAACATCGGCCCGGCCCCAGCCGCGTCCGGCAACAGGCACTGAACACCCCATGTCCGACTTCATCGGCCTGGTCTGGGCTGGCATCGTGAGCGGATCGCTCTATGCGATGGGCGCGATCGGCATCGTGCTCATCTACAAGAGCTCGAACGTCGTGAACTTCGCGCACGGCAATCTCGCGGGATTCGCCGCTTTCCTGGTGTTCGGCTTCACGGCCGGCACCTTCGCGAGCATGCCCTGGGTCGCGGCGGTGCTGCTGACGCTGGGAATCATGGTTGCGGCCATGGCGCTGAGCTATCTGCTGCTCGCGCCGCTGGTGTTCAAGTCCGACCTCACCAGCACGATCGCATCGCTGGGCATCGGGCTGATCGTGCAGGGCGTGACACAGCTGATGTTCGGCTCCAACGTGGTGTCGCTGGAACTCCCGCTGCCCGCATGGCGCACAGAGATCGCGGGGCTCCAGGTGTCTTCCTACGACCTCGCGGTGCTGCTGGTGACGGCGCTGTCGATCGGGCTGCTCTACCTGCTGATCGAGCGCACCCGCATCGGCATCGCCTTCCGCGCAGTGTCGGCGAATCCGTTCGCCAGCCGCGTCTGCGGGCTGAACCTGCGCGGGGTGCATGTCTTCTCGTGGGTGGTGGCGGGCCTGCTCGGACTGGTGGCGTCGCTGCTGATCGTGCCGACCACGTTCCTGTCGTCCACGAGCGTCTCGTCGTTCATGCTGCAGTCGTTCGCCGCCGCGGTGGTCGGGGGCTTCAGCAGCCTGCCGGGTGCGGTGGTGGGCGGCATCTTCATCGGCGTGCTGATGAATCTGCTGTCGTTCTACGTGGCGGCGGAGTTCAACAACACCTACCTGCTGGTCACGATCCTGCTCGTGCTCAACGCCTTCCCCAAGGGCGTGCTCGCCATTCGTGGAGGTGCCCGTGTCTAGCCTGCCCATCGCCTCGAGCCTTCCGCCCGCGCGTACCCTGCCATCGAGCCCCGAGGCCCGGCCCGCCGGCCGCGGCCGGGCACGCAAGCTGGGCGGCGCGCTCGTGCTGACCCTGTTGCTGCTGCTCCCGCTGATCTCGGGCGGCTACTGGACCTTCACGCTCGGCGTGTGCTTTGCCAACGCGATCGCGATCATCTCGGTGAGCTTCCTGGTGCGCTACGGCGGCGAGGTCTCGATCGGCCACGGCGTGTTCGTCGCGGCCGGC
This sequence comes from Variovorax sp. 01N425, assembly GCF_056399465.1. Classification (NCBI taxonomy): domain Bacteria; kingdom Pseudomonadati; phylum Pseudomonadota; class Betaproteobacteria; order Burkholderiales; family Comamonadaceae; genus Variovorax; species Variovorax sp. 01N425. The sequence goes on from NZ_JBFTRJ010000005.1 coordinate 376,612, forward strand.
GCGTACACGGTCGCCGTGCTCGAGAAGTACCTCGGGCTGTCGCTGCTGGCCAGCCTGCCGGTGGCCGCGCTGCTGGGCGGGGTGCTCGGCGTGGTGTTCGCCTTTCCGTCGCGCAACCTCTCGGGCATCTACCTCGCGGTGGCGACGATGGCGCTCGCGCTGGCGCTGCCGGAACTGCTGCTGCACTTCTCCAGCGTATCGGGCGGCTATGAAGGCCTGTACGTGAAGCTCGATGCACTGCCGGGCGTGCCGAAGAACCTGCAGCGCTACTACCTGCCGCTCGTCGGGCTGGTGCTGGTGGCGCTGCTGCTGCGCCACTTCCGCCGCTCGCGCCAGGCCATGGCGCTGCTGCTGATCCGCACCTCGGCGCATGCCGCCGAGTCCTTCGGCGTGCGCCGCAGCTGGGCGCGCCTGTCGTGCATGGCGCTGAGCGCGGCCATCGCCGCGATCGGCGGCGCGATGCTGTCGTTCAGCTCGTCGACGGTGTCGCCCAACAGCTTCACGCTGTGGACCTCGATCTTCCTGCTGGTCGGCTCGGTGGTCTGCCTGCACTCGATGTCGGCCCTGGGCAGCCTGATCGGTGGCGTGTTCCTCACACTGATGCCGCTGCTTCTGGCCGGTGCCGGCGACTGGGTGCCGATCCTCTACGGTGGCGCCCTGCTCGCGGTGGTGCTCGGCGTCAACGCGCTGCCGGCGGCCATGCGAGCCCGGCTCGAAGGGGGGGCCGCATGAGCGCCGTGCCGGCACTGCCGCTGGTGGTGCAGGACCTGGCGCTCGCCTTCGGCGGCAACCAGGTGCTGCAGGGCATTGCGCTGCAGCTGCGACCCGGCGAAATCACGGGACTCATCGGCCCCAACGGCGCGGGCAAGACGAGCTTCTTCAACTGCCTGACCGGCCTGTACGCACCCCAGCAGGGCCGCATGCAGCTGGGCGACATCCGCCTGGACGGCATTCCGCCCACCGGCCGCGCGGCGCTCGGCTTTTCGCGCAGCTTCCAGCATGTGGCACTGTGTCCGGAACTGAGCATTGCCGAGAACGTGACGATCGGGCTGGACCGCCAGTCGGCCGCGGGCTGGCTCGACGCCTTCCTGTCGCTCGCCCGCGGCCGCCAGGAGCGCGTGCGCAACCGCGAGCTCGCGCTGGCGGCGCTCGCACGCCTGGGTATCGCGCACGTGGCCGACGAAGCGCCGGCCAACCTGCCGCCGGGCGTGCTGCGGCTGGCCGAAATCGCGCGGGCCATTGCCGGCGAGCCGCGCGTGCTGCTGCTCGACGAGCCCGCCGCGGGGCTCAATTCTGTGGAGACCGGCGATCTCTCGGCCGCGCTCATGCGGCTGCGTTCGCCGCAGCTGGTGATGGTGGTCGTGGAACACGACATGGACCTGATCATGGAGGTGTGCGACACCATCCACGTGCTCAACGTGGGCCGCCTGCTCGCCTCGGGCAGCCCCGCGCAGATCCGCTCGAACCCGGACGTGGTGCGCGTCTATCTCGGAGACGACGATGAGTGAAACGGCTTCGCAGCTGCTGCAGGTGGAGGGGCTGACGATCCGCTACGGCGCCGGGCCGGTGGTGCACGGCATCGCCCTGGGCGTGGCAAGCGGCACGGTCGCGGCGCTACTGGGCGCCAACGGTGCCGGCAAGTCGAGCACGCTGCGGGCCATTGCCGGGCTGGAGCCCGCGCAGGGGCAGGTGCGCTTCGACGGGCAGGACGTCAGCCGCTGGCCGTCGGCGCGGCGCTTTCGCGCCGGCATCGCCTACGTGCCCGAAGGCCGCGCGATCGTGACCGACCTGTCGGTCGCGGACAACCTCACGCTGGGCACCTACTTCGTCGATGCATCGACACGCGCACGGCGGCGCCAGGTGGTGCTGGATTTCTTCCCGGAGATCGCCAACCGGCTGAAGTCGCCGGCGGGCCTGCTGAGCGGCGGCGAACAGCAGATGCTGGCCATCGGCCGCGGGCTAATGTCCGGGCCGCGCCTGCTCCTGCTGGACGAGCCCTCGCTCGGGCTGGCGCCGCTGCTCGTGGCACGCGTCTACGAGCGGCTGGCGCTGATCCAGAAGGAGCAGAAGCTCACCGCGCTGCTGGTCGAGCAGAGCTTCCACGCCGCGGCCAAGCTGGCCGCGCGCGCATGGGTGATGCGCCATGGGCACGTCGTGGGCGAGCTCGACGCGCAGGCGCTGCGCACGCGCGAAGGGCGGCAGCAGGCCATTGACGCCTACCTGGGCGCGCGGCAGGCCGAGCCTGCGAGCGCATCGGCATGAACAAGGAGCGCGCGTGAATCTCAAGTTGCAAGGCGAAGTGATTGCCACCGGACTGAAGTTCCCGGAAGGCCCCGTGGCGCTGCCCGACGGCAGCGTGCTGGTGGTCGAGATTGCCGCCGGCCGGCTGCTGCGCGTACGCCCGGGCGAAAAGCCCGAAGTGGTGGCCGTGCTGGGCGGCGGTCCCAATGGCGCGGCCCTGGGGCCGGACGGCCACTGCTACGTCTGCAACAACGGCGGCTTCAGCTGGCGCACCGACGACGGTTTCACGCGGCCCACGGGCCCCGCCGCCGACTACGACGGCGGCGCGATCCAGCGCGTGAACCTCGCGACCGGCGCGGTGGAAACGCTCTACACCCAATGCGACGGCATTGCACTGCACGGGCCGAACGACATCGTGTTCGACGCCCACGGCGGCTTCTGGTTCACCGACTTCGGCAAGACCTTCGAGGACCGCATGCTGCGCGGCGCGGTGTATTACGCACGCACCGACGGCCGGTTCATCCGCCGCGCCGCGCATCCGGTGCTCACGCCCAACGGCATCGGCCTGTCGCCGGACGGCCGCATGCTGTACGTGAGCGAAACCGAGACCAGCCGGCTCTGGTCCTATCCCGTCACCGCACGCGGCGAACTCGGGCACGAACCCTGGCCCTCGCCCAACGGCGCGCGGCTGGTGCATGGCCTGCCCGGCTTCCAGCGCTTCGACTCCCTGGCCGTGGAAGCCTCCGGCAACATCTGCGTGGCAACGCTGGTGCGCGGTGGCATCAGCGTGTTCTCGCCTGCGGGGGAACTGCTCGAGTTTCACGAGGCGCCCGAGGGCTACTGCACCAACATCTGCTTCGGCGGGGCCGACAGGCGAACGGCCTTCATCACTCTCTCCGGCCACGGCCAGCTCCTTGCGGCGCGATGGCCGCGCGCGGGGCTGGCGCTGTCGGCATGACGATCCCCGGCCAGAAGAACCTCGAAGGACCGCGCACATGAACAACGCCCCTTGTTTCTCCCGCCGCCGCCTGCTGCAAGGCGGCACCGCAGCAGCCATCCTCGGTGCGGGGGCGCTTGCGGCCGTCGCGCAGCAGCCCTGGCCGGCGCGGCCGATCCGCATCATCGTGCCGTACGCGGCCGGGCAAGGCGCCGACGTGCTGATGCGGCTGATCGGCCAGGAGCTGTCGGCAACGCTCAACCAGAGCATCGTGGTGGAGAACCGCGCGGGCGCCGGCGGCAACATCGGCGCCGCGGCCGCGGCGAGGTCGCCGGCCGACGGCTACACCTTCGTGCTCGGCACGAACGCCACGCATGCGGCCAACGAGTTCCTCTTCGGCGCCCTGGGCTTCCAGCCCGCCACGGACTTCGAGGCGGTGGCGATGATCGGACTGCTGCCGATGGTGATCTGCACCTCCGCGCGCGGCCTGCCCAGCAACGGCATCGCGGAACTCATCGCGCAGGCCCGCGCGAAGCCGAACACGCTGAACGTGGGATTGCCGAGCACCACTGCGAACGTCGTGTTCGCCCAGCTCGTGAAGTCGGCGCAGGCGCCGCTGTTCGGCGTGAAGTACAAGTCGTCCGGCCAGTCGCTGACCGATCTGCTCGGCGGACAGATTCCATTGGCCATCGACACGGTGACCGCCGCGCGACCGCAGATCGCCAGCGGCAAGCTGCGCGCGCTGGGCATCACGTCGCTGAAGGCCAGCGAGATGCTGCCCGGCATCAAGCCGGTGTCCGAACAGGGCGTGCCCGGCTTCGACGTGGTGGCGTGGGACGCGCTGTTCGCGCCGCACGGTACGCCGCCGGACATCGTGCAAAAGCTCAGCGAACACCTGCAGCGCGCGCTGCAGCAGGCCGACACGCGCCGCCGGATGCTGGAGATCGGCGTCGAGCCCCTCTTCATGGGGCCGGCCCAGCTCGATGCATTCGTCAAGGCGGAGCGCCCCAAGTGGGGCGAGATCATCAAGGCCGCCGACATTCGCGTCGACTAGCAGTCCCGCAGCCCACAATGAGATGCCATGCCACCCGGGGGTCACTCCCTTTTCTCAAAGAATGCATCCTGCATTCAATATTCAACCCAACCACCAGGAGTACTGAACTTGAACACTGCCACTGCCATCGCCCCCGCGCAGAACGACGTGGGCAACGCGCCCGCCGAAGGACTGATCACCGACAAGGCCATCGCCGATGCCAAGGCCATGATCGGGCTGCACCTGCGCCCCGAGGGTCCCTACCTGCAGGACGCCACGCCAGACACGCTGCGCAACTGGTGCAACGGCATCGGCGACCTGAACCCGGTGTACCGCGACATCGGCTACGGCGCCGCCAGCCGCTTCGGCACCATGGTCGCGCATCCGATGTTTCCGATGGCGTTCGGCTGGCTCGGCCGCACGCGCTGGGGCCTGCCGGGCGTGCACGGTTTCTATGCCGGCAACGACTGGGAGCTGTTCCGCCACGTGCGCCCGGGCGACCGCATCACGCCGATCGAGCGCGTGGTCGGCGTCGAGGTCAAGGAAAGCAAGTTCTCCGGGCGCCTGGTGCTGCAGTACGTCGAGGCCTGCTACTACAACCAGCGCGGCGAACTGGTCGCACGTGCGCTCGGCACCTGCACCCGGCACGAGCGCAAGGCGGCGCGCGACACCGGCAAGTACAAGGAAATCGAGCAGTACGAGTACACCAGCGAGCAGCACGACCGCATCGACCAGATTGTGCTGGACGAGCCCAAGAACATCCGCGGCGCGAACGTGCGCTACTGGGAGGAGGTGCAGGAAGGCGAGGAACTGCCGACCATTGCGCGCGGCCCGCTGTCGCTGATGGACACCATGGGCTTCCTGGTGGGCTGCGGCCGCGGCCACACGCATGGCGTGATCCTGCAGTCGGCGGTCAAGCACCCGGGCCACTTCTTCCGCAACCCCGAGGCGGGCGGCGGCGTGGAGTACACCGGCATCGGGCACCACCGCGAATCGGTGGCCAAGGAAGTGGGCGTGCCCGGCACCTACGACTACGGCCCCCAGCGCTCCTCGTGGATGTGCACGTTGGTCACCAACTGGATGGGCGATGCAGGCGTCATCAAGCGGGTGCGCACCGAGATGCGCCGCTTCAACATCGTGGGCGACACCACGTTCTGCAAGGGCAAGGTCGTGCGCAAGTACGTGAAGGACAAGGTCGCGCTCGTGGACATCGAGATCGCGGCCGAGAACCAGCGCGGCGAAGTCACGACGCCAGGCATCGCGACGGTGGCGCTGCCCTCGCGCGATGTCAGGCTGCCGGCCTTCATCGACGGTTCGGGTATCGACCTCGAGCTGCCAGTGATCCGCTGAACACTAGGCATCGCTCCAACCGGGAAAGGGCTCACATGGATTTCAACGAAGCGTCGCCATCCGCCGGACTTCCTCTCTCGGGCTGCCGGGTCGTCGAACGATCGCGCACCGTGGCGGCCGCCTATGCCGGCCGCCTGCTGGCCGCCATGGGCGCGCAGGTCGTGATGCTGGAGCCCGAGGAAGGTTCTGCGCTGCGGCGCGCACCGCCGCTGCTGGACGACGGGGAGAGCGCGCTGTTCGCGTACCTGGCCGTCGGCAAGAGCAGCCTGGTGTGCGATCCGCTGACGATCAGGGGACAGGCCGCGCTGGCGCGCGAGCTGGACCGCGCCGACATCTTCATCGACGACACGCCGGTACGCGAGCGCGCCGGCGCGGGTCTCGATGCGGCATCGATCGGCACGCGCTTTGCGAAACTCGTCCACGTGAGCGTGCTGCCTTTCGGCGCCAGCGGCGCCAAGGCGGACTGGGACGGCGAGGAGGTGAACCTGCTGCATGCCGGGGGCGAAGGCTTCCTGCTTCCCAACGGGTTGTCCAACGAACTCTTTCCGGACCGTGCGCCGCTCAAGATCTACGGCCACTTCGCCGGCTACCAGGGCGGCAGCATGGCCGTGACGTGCGCGCTCGCCGCCTGGTGGTCGGTGCCCGAGCTTGGCGGCCAGCATGTGGATGTGTCGGTGCAGGACGCCATGCTCGCGGTCGGCGCCTTTGCGCTGCAGCGCCTGGGTGACGGCTCGCTCGAACACCGGACCACGCGCAGCTTCCGCTATGGCGGCGTGTTCCAGACGCTCGACGGCTACCTGGAGCTGCTCACGCTCGAGGACCGGCAATGGAGCGCGCTGGTCGAGCTGCTCGGCCGGCCCGCGTGGGCCGATGAAGAAGCCCTGCGCGATCCGCTGGAGCGCAGCCGGCGCGGCGACGAGATCAATGGCCACATCCGGGAGTGGATGGCCCGCCACCGGGTCGAGGACATCGTGCGACGCGCGCAGAAGCTGGGCGTTCCCGCGGCCAAGTACCGTACGCCCGCCGAGGTGGCGCAGGGCGAGCACGAACGCGCGCGCGGGCTCTTTGCGCCGGCCAGGCTCCCGAACGGCCGTCAGGTCGACGTGCTGCAGGCACCGTTCCAGTTCCGCTGCACGCCGCTGCAGCGTCCCGGGCGGGTGCCCGCACTGGGCGAGACGGCACGGGAGGCAACTGCATGACGGCTGCCCCTGCCCCCTTGGCCGGCGTGCGCATCGCGGACTTCACGATCCACGCGGCCGGCCCGTTCTGCACGCACCTGTTGTCGCAGCTCGGCGCGCAGTGCATCAAGATCGAAAGCCGCACGCGGCCCGACGCATTTCGCAAGCCCCACGCGGTCTACGGCCGCATGCAGGCGGCCACCTTCGACCAGGTGTCGGCCAACAAGCTGTCGGTGCGGCTCAACCTCAAGCAGCCCGAGGCCGTGGCGCTCGCCAAGCGGATCGTCGCCATCTCCGACATCGCGGCCGAGAGCTTCAGGCCCGGTGTGATGAAGCGGCTGGGCCTGAGCTTCGACGAGTTGCGCGAGGCCAAGCCCGACATCGTCCTGCTGTCGCTGTCTTCATGCGGCCAGAGCGGCCCCGACTCGCACTTCGCCGGCTATGCACCGCTGTTCGGCGCCTGGGGCGGCCTTGGGTGGATGAGCGGCTACAGCGACGGGCCGCCGGTGGAAATGCGCCACGTGATGGACCACTCGGCCGGCGTGCATGCCGCAGCCGCCACGCTGGCGGCGTTGCACCAGCGCCGCCGCACGGGCCACGCGCAGCATGTCGACCTGGCCGCACGCGAGGTGGCCTCGGCCATGATCGGCGACGCGCTGGTCCAGGCCAGCGGCGGCAGCACGCCGCTTCGGCCCGGCAACAGCGACCTCGCGATGGCGCCGCACGGCATCTACCCTACCGGCCAGCCCGATCGCTGGCTGACCCTGGCGGTGCGCAACGACCGCGAATGGCAAGCCCTGCTGGCGGTGCTGGGACAGGGCGAAATGGCGCGCGACCCGCGCTTTTCGAGTCCGCGCGAGCGCCGCAGCCACCACGCCGAAATCGATGCGCTGCTCACTCGATGGCTCGCGGCGAGGAAAGCCGACGAGACGGCGGCGCAGCTGCAGCAGGCCGGCGTATGCGCCCACGTGTCGTGGAACATGCAGGATGTGGCGAACGATGCCCATCTGCGCGAGCGCGGCGCCCTGGTCGAAGTCAGCGCCGCGGACATTCCACAGCGCCTGGCCGTGGGCGCACCGGCGCGCTTCTCGGCCACGGACGACGTGGGCATCCGCCGATTAACGCCCACCCTGGGGCAGGATGAAGACTATGTGTTCGGCGAACTGCTGGGGCTCGACTCGGCGCGCCGTGCCGACCTCGTGGAACGCGAGGTGATTCTGTGAACGATCCCCATCAAGGCGCGAACGAAAGGAATGCCACATGAAAGAGTCCATCTACCTGGTGCTGGACATGGAGAACGACCTTGTCCATGCCGACGGTCCGAACGGGAAGGCAGGCTACGGCGAACAGGTGCGGGGACGGCGCATCCTGGAACACACCCGCACCGCGCTGGACAAGGCGCGCGCGGCGGGCGTGCCGGTCGGCTTCGTGCGGGTCGGCTTCTCTGCGGACTACCGCGAGTGCCCGCCCGATTCGCCGATTTTTTCCGGCGCGCGCAAGAACGGCATCTTCAATCTCGGTACCTGGGGCACCGAGGTGCACCCCGACCTGGGCCAGCAGCCCGGCGACTTCGACATCGTCAAACACCGCGTGAGCCCGTTCTACAGCACCACGCTGGAGGCGATCCTGCGCGCCAGGGGAATCCGGCGGATCTACTGCTCCGGCATCTCGACCAACGCGGTGGTGCAGGCCACGGTGCGCGAGGGCCATGACCGCGACTACGAGATCGTCGTGCTCGAAGACTGCTGCTGCGGGCTGTCGGCCGAGGAGCACGAGGGCGCGATCCAGAGCATGCGCCGTTTCTGCAAGCTCACGACGTCGCAGGACGTCGTGTTCGAGTGAAGTGAGGTCCCGATGAGCCGCATCGCACGCAGCCTGCTGTTCGTGCCGGGCCACCGGCCGGAGCGCTTCGACAAGGCCGTCGCCAGCGGCGCGCACGAAGCCGTGCTGGATCTGGAGGACGCGGTCGCGCCGGCGGCCAAGAGCGAGGCACGCGAGAGGGTCGCCTCATGGCTGTCGGCAGGCCACCACGCCTTCGTGCGCATCAACGCCCTTCAGACCGAGTGGCATGCGGACGATCTGCGCATGCTGCATGCGGCGCCGACGGCCGGCGTGATGCTCGCAAAGGCCGATGCGGATTCGCTGGCGCGCACCGCCGCAGCCCTGCCCGGACGCCGGATCATCGCGCTGCTCGAAACCGTCGACGGCTACATGGACCTGCCGCGCATGGCCAGCGTTGCCGGCCTGGAGCGCATCGCGTTCGGCAGCGTGGACTTTGCCGCCGAAAGCGGCATCGCGGACGAAGGCGAAGCCATGACCAGCGTGCGCATCCAGATCGTGCTGCAGTCCTGCCACGCCGGCCTCGCGGCGCCCATCGACGGCGTGAGCGTCGGGTTCGACGATGACGCGTGCATGCATGCGGACGCACTGCGTTCTCGACAGTTCGGGTTCGGCGGCAAGCTGTGCATCCATCCGCGCCAGGTTGCCGCGGTGAATGCGGGCTTCATGCCGACGCCACAGGAACTGCGCTGGGCCACGCAGGTGCTTGCGGCCTTCGAGGCCAGCGAAGGCGCGGCGACCTCGGTGGACGGAAAGATGATCGACAAGCCGGTGGTCGAGCGGGCACGGCGCATCCTCGTCGAGGATCAGCCGTCCCCCCACGCTTAGAATCGGCCGATGAGGTGGCTCGCCTGGGGTGTGGTCGAGGACAAAAATGCGCGTCGCGGGAGAGCCGGCCAATCTTGTAACCAGCGCAGGACTCGCCACCTGGCCGGCATTGCCGGTCGGGCTGCAGTAGATGGAATATCGAACCAAAGAAGAGCAGGTCGCGGACTACCTGCGCGAGCGGATCATCTCGGGGGTCTACCCGCGCGGATCGCGCCTGAAGCAGGCCGAGATCGCCGAGCAGCTGCATCTGAGCATCACGCCCGTGCGCGAGGCCCTGAGGCTTCTGGCGGCCGAGGGCTACGTCAGCGGCGACTCCTATCGCGGCACCCGCGTCGTGCCATTCGATGCCGCAGCCTCCGGCGAGATCCTGAATCTGCGCCTGGTCCTCGAAGCCCAGCTGGTTCGCGGGGCGGTCGAGAAGGTCACGTCCAAGGACATCACCGAGCTGCGGGCACTCGCGAACGAGTTCGCCGCCGCATTCGAAAGCGGCGACCGTGCGACGGCACGCGGCATCAACTACCGCTTTCATCGCCGGCTGTACGACATTGCGGAGATGCCCCAGACCCTGCACTTCGTGCAGATCCTGTGGGCGCGCTACCCCTTCGACCTGATCAACGCCGTCGAGGGCCGTGGCAAGGAAGCCGTCAAGGAGCACGAGGAAATCCTGCACACGCTCACCACCGGCGACGCATCGGCGGCCATGCTCGCCATGCGCAAGCACATCGAGTCGGGGTGGACGGTCCTGAAGTCCGCATAGGACGCAAGCTTCGCGTTCCTGCTTGACCCGACCCCAGGGGCATCCTCTAAAAGGGGGAGATCCTTCGAAAGGAACACTTCATGCGATCTCCCGCCCCGCACCTGAATCCCTCCGAAGCCGCGCGGCGGCTCGGCGTTTCGGCCAAGGCCCTGCGGCTGTACGAGCAGCGCGGGCTGGTCGAGCCCGGCCGGACCGCGGCGGGATGGCGGGCCTATGGCCCGGCGGAGATGGCTCGCGCGGCCGAGATCGTCGCGCTTCGCGCGCTCGGCTTCAGCCTGGCCCAGGTGGCACGGGTGCTCGCGGGCAACCCCGAAGGCCTGGAGCAGGCGTTGGCCGCGCACCAGACGGCGCTGGAGGCGCAGCTTCGCCAGCTCATGCACACGGTCGAGAAGGTCCGCGGCCTGCGAAGCGATGTTGCGCAAGGCCGGACGCCAAGCATCGGCGAACTCGCGGGCCTGCTCGCGCCCGCCGGCGAAGTGCGCCTGGCCTTCGACCTGCCATGGCCCTGGGGCGGGGAGCGCTTCGAGCTTCGGGACATCCGGCCACTCAACTACATCGTCGGGCCGCTCGGCAGCGGCAAGACCCGGCTGGCGCAGCGCATTGCCGAGGTGCTGCCCAATGCGGCCTGGCTCGGGCTGGACCGGCAGGCGGAGAGCGGCGCCGCTGCGTCCGAGCCTCGGGCCGGCCACGCGCTGGCCTGGCTCGTGGAGGACGGCGCAACGCCATCGGACGCGCTGATTGCACTTCTGGCCGGGCTGGAAGCGGAAGGGCCCGATGCGGTGGTCGTGGACCTGATCGAACACGGCCTGGACCAGGCCACCCAGCAGGCGCTGATCGCCCGGCTGCGCCGCCGCGGACCCAACGCGCGGCCGATCTTCATGCTCACGCGCTCCTGCGCAATCCTCGACCTGGCCGCCGTCGGGCCGGACGAGGCGATCATCCTGTGTCCCGCGAACCACAGCCCGCCGACCCTGGTCGCACCCTGCCCCGGCGCGCCGGGCTACGAGGCCGTCGCCACCTGCCTGGCGTCGCCGGAGGTGCGGGCGCGAACGGCGGGGGTTGTCGCGTGGCGGCAGGCGGCCTGAGCACGCATCGAAGCAGGCACTGTCACCGCAGCGCCGACAGCTCCGCGCGCATGGCAGCGAAGGCATCCGCGGGATTCGGTGCATGCGCTATCGGCCGGCCGACCACCACGTGCGTCGCGCCCGCATCGATGGCCTGCGCCGCCGTGGTGAAGCGCGCATGGTCGCTCTTCTCCGAGTCGCCGGCCAGCTGTATGCCGGGCGTGACGATCAGCATGCCCGGCGGCAGCATCTCGCGAAGCAGCCGCGCTTCCAGCGGCGAAGCGACGACGCCGTCGCATCCTGCAGCGGCGGCAAGCCGCGCAAGGCGCAGCACCTGTTCGGTCACCGTCGAGCCCACGCCCACTTCGCGCAAGCTTTCGTCGTCCATGCTGGTGATGACGGTGAGGGCGAGCACCTTCAGCTCGGGAAAGCGGCGCGCGGCCTCGACCGCAGACCGAAGCACCGCCGAACCGCCCGAGGCATGGACCGTCACCATCGAGGCGCCGATCTGCCCCGCCGCGGACACCGCTGCCGCGACCGAACTCGGAATCTCCAGCAGCTTGAGGTCCAGAAAAACACGCTTGCCGCCCGCCACGAGCTCGCGCACGACCGAAGGCCCGGCCGCGGTCAGCAACTGCAAGCCGACCTTGTAGAACATCGCTTCAGCGCCCAATTGCCGCACGAGGCATGCGGCCGATGCGGCGGTGGCGAAGTCGAGCGACACGATGATGCGGTTGTCCAAGCGGTTACTTCGAATCGAGAATCAGGCATTGTTGCAGCGTTGCAGCGGCATGGCGACAATCGTTCGATCATGCCAACCACCTCCTATGGCGTGCTCATCGTCAACGAGCAGAACCAGCTTCTCATGGCGCACGCGACGGGCCAGAAGCACTGGGACATCCCCAAGGGCGGCGCAGAAGCAGGCGAGTCCGCGCGCGAAGCGGCCATCCGCGAGGTTCGGGAAGAGACGGGCATCGAGCTGGCCGCGGATTCGCTGGAAGAGCTCGGGCGCATGCCTTACCGCCGGGCCAAGGACCTGCACCTGTTCCGTGCCTTCGTGCACACGCGCGATTGCGATATTTCGGCGTGCAAGTGCACGAGCTTCTTTCCTCATCACGCTTCAGGCGTGATGACGCCCGAGGTGGACCAGTTCAAGTGGGTGGACACCGCAGACATACCGGTGCTTGCCGCCAAGTCGATGAGGGCGGTGCTTCGGACGCTGCCCGGCTTCGGAATGACAAGGGACACCTGAGGCCGCTTGTATCTCGACGGGCCTTCGCTCAATCGGCATCCGGCGGCAGCACCAGCGGCCCGCAGTTCTCGTCGGCCACGAACACCGCCAGCAGCTTTGCAGGGCGCACCGGATCGGGGTTCTCCGCAAAGAGATGCAGCGTGCGCGGCGGCTCGAAGAAGGTCTCGCCGCTCTTGTAGGTGCCCACCGGACCGCCGCCGAGCTGCGAGCGGATGGTGCCCTCGAGGATGATCGCCGTCACCGAGCCCGGATGCCGATGGGCCGGCGAATAGGCCAGCGGCGGAAAGTCCACGAGCACAGTGGTCACCGACTTGCCCGGCACGTTCGGCAGCGCCTCGCACGAGAGCACCTTGCTCGAGGTCGCGGGCCTCGCATCGGCGCCCGACCCCGCGGGCGCCGGGGCCGACGCGAACATCGGCCGGGCGACGCTGCTGCACACGTCGGCGAACCACAGCGCCGCCTCCTGCCGGTTGCCATGCGGCGTCAGCGCCCAGCCGGCGGCCAGCACCAGCGAGAGCGCCGCAATGCCCGCGCCGAGTTGCCGGCGATGAAGCCGCCCCGCCTTCACGAGGCCACTCCCCGCCGCTGGCGCAGCCGCAGCGATGCACTCCAGCCCAGCTCGCGCCTGGCCTTCTCGCTGCTGACTTCGGGGTTGTCCTCGGCGATGTTGAAGACACCGCCGCGTGCATGCCGCAGCGCCAGCACCGCTGCCCAGGCCGCGGCCTCCACGTGGACCGGACACGCGCCCCTGGGCTCGGCGGTCGACGTGCCGGGACCGTAGAACTGCCCGTAGCGCAGCACCGTGCCCGTGAGGCCCGCCGTGCCCAGCACGCTGCGCTCCAGCGCCGCCACGCCGCCCACGCTGACGCCGCGCGTGCCTTCGGCCGCGAGATCGAGCGGGTCTTCCTCGACATGCGGGGTGGCGCCGGGCGCATAGACCCAGGCGATGCTCTGCGCCACCAACCGGCGGGCACCGGCCGCCACCGCGGCGGCCACGAGGTTGCGCGTGCCCTCGGTGCGCACGCGTGCATTGCGATGGGCGGCATCGGCCATCCGCCTGGGATCGAGATCCCGCGGCAGGTCGGTGAGCTGGTGGATCACGATCGCCGGTGCGATGCGCATCAGCGCCGCGCGCAGCGCCTTCGCGTCGAACACGTCGACGACGACCGGCACGGCACCGCTCGCCTCCAGCGCCTGCGCGCGCTCGGTGCGCCGCGTGCTGCCGTACACGGTGTAGCCCGCGTCGACCAACAGGGGCACGAGTGCGCTGCCGATGGCCCCGGCCGCACCCGCCACGAATATCTTCTCGCTCATCGCATCTCCTTTTTTCATGGGCAGTTCGAAGCTTAGGTTTTCGATGCACCATTCCAAAGAGCCAAGATTCGTCAAAATGCATGGGCCATGACGCAAGAGAAGAAACCGCCCGCCGCCCTTCTCGCAATCGACCGCGCGGCGTCCACGCCGCTGCACCGGCAGATCTACGAGCGCTTTCGCACGGCCATCGAGCAGGGCCTGCTCCGCCCGGGCAGCCGCGTGGCCTCGGCGCGCAGCCTGGCCAGCGAACTGGGCGTGGCGCGCGGCACCATCGAGGCGGCCTACAACCAGCTCGCGGGCGAAGGCTATTTCTCGCCGCAGGGCCAGGCGGGCACGGTGGTCTCGCCGTCGCTGCCCGCTCCGCTGTCGGCGCGCCGCACGTCCCGGCAGGCCGAGGCGCGGGCCGTGGAACACGAGTTGGCCGAACCCGCGCCGCCACCGCCCCTGCAGTTGGGCATCCCGGCGCTCGATGCTTTTCCGCGCAAGCTCTGGGCGCGCCTGGTGTCGCGCCGCGCCAGGGCGATGGCCGCGGCCGACATGTTCTATGGCGACCCCTCGGGCCATCCGCCGCTGCGCATCGCCATTGCCGCCTACCTGCGGGTGTCGCGCGGCGTCGCATGCCATCCGTCACAGGTCTTCGTGACCGGCGGCTACCGCGCATCGCTCGCGCTCATCTCGCACGCGCTGCTCGCAAGGGACGAGCGCGTGTGGGTGGAAGACCCGGGCTATCCGCCGACGCAGGAGGTGCTGCGCAGCGCCGGCCAGCGCACGGTGCCCGTGCCGGTGGATGAAGAAGGCCTGGTCGTTGCGCGCGGCATGCGCAAGGCAGCGAAGGCGAAGATGGCCGTCGTCACGCCCTCGCACCAGGCGCCGCTCGGCGTCTCGATGTCGCTCGCCCGCCGGCTGCAACTGCTCGACTGGGCCTCGCAGGCGAAGGCCTGGATCGTAGAGGACGACTACGACGGCGAATACCGCTACACCGGCCCGCCCCTGCCCGCGCTCAAGAGCCTCGACCGCCATGACCGCGTGCTCTACGCCGGCAGCTTCTCGAAGGTGCTGTATCCCGGACTGGCGCTCGGCTACGTGGTGGTGCCCGACGCGCTGCGCGGCGCCTTCGCCGAGGCTGCGCGGACGGGGTCCAACGGATGCCCGCAGCTCACGCAGGCGGTGGTCGCCGATTTCATGCGCGAAGGCCACTTCTCGCGCCACTTGAAGAAGATGCGGCTGCTCTACGCGCGCCGCCGCCACATGCTCGCGGCCGCGCTGCTGAAGGCCTTCGGCGACGAAGTGCGCATCGACCTGCAGGCCGGCGGCATGCACCTGATCGCGCGCTTCGACCGGCGGCGCGAAGGCGACGCGGAACTGGCACGCCGGGCGCAGCGCGCCGGACTGAACTGCCAGCCGCTGTCCGCGCGGGGCACGGCAAGCTTCCGGGACGAGGGGCTGTTGATGGGCTTCACCAACATCGGCTCCGCGATCCACGCGCAACAGCTTGCAACGATGTTGCGGACCGCCCTGGACCGAAAGCCATGAGAATTCACCGGCCTGTCATGCAGGCCGCCTAAGGTCCGTCCGCACATCAGCGAGGAGACTTCCATGCACACCCTGAAAAAGATCTGCAACACGTTCTTCGGCCTGGGGCTGCTGCTCGCCGCCGCGGTGCCGGCCACCGCGCAGGAGGAGAACGCAAGGCGCCGCGCCGACAATGCGCCGCTCGTGATCGGCCATCGCGGCGGGGCCAGCGGCTATCTGCCCGAACACACGCTGGAGGCCTATGCGCTGGGCATCTCGCTGGGCGCCGACTACATCGAGCCCGACCTGGTCGCCACCAAGGACGGCCAGCTGATCGCCCGGCACGAACCCAACCTGATCGACACCACCAACGTCAAGGACCTGCCGCAGTTCGCCAACCGCCGCCGAACCGTCATGCTCGACGGCGTGCCGACCGACGGCTTCTTCGCCAGCGATTTCACGCTGGCCGAGATCAAGCAGCTGCGCGCCGTGCAGTCCTTTGCCGAGCGCGACCAGTCCTTCAACGGCAAGTTCCAGATTCCGACGCTGGCCGAGGTGATCGACCTGGCCAAGCGCAAGTCCCGCGAAGAGGGGCGGCGCATCGGGATCTATCCCGAGACCAAGCACCCCACCTATCACCAGAGCATCGGCCTGCCTCTGGAAGACAGGCTGCTGAACGTGCTGAGCGCGGCCGGCTGGAACCAGCGCAATGCACCGGTCTTCATCCAGTCCTTCGAGACCGCCAACCTGCGCTACCTGCGCAGCAAGACGAGCGTGCGCCTGATCCAGCTGGTGGACGCCAACGACGTCAAGCCCGACGGCACGCTGGACTTCAGCAAGCCCTACGACAAACCCTACGACTGGGTGGTGTCGAACCGCGACGGCCTCTTCAGCGACCTGTTGACGCCGCGCGGCCTGCAGGAAGTGAAGGGCTATGCGGACGGCATCGGCCCGTGGAAGCCGTACCTGATTTCGAGCGCGTGCAAAACCGTGCAGGCAGGCGCGTGCGCCGACGTGACCGGCGACGGCGCCATCGACGAGCGCGACCGCGTGCTGCTGCCCCCCACCAACGTGATTGCCAATGCGCATCGGTTGGGACTGCTGGTGCACCCGTATACCTTCCGCAGTGAGCAGAAGCGCCTGACCGGCAGCTTCGCCGGCAACGCGGTCAATGAATACCTTGCGTTCTACGAGGCCGGCGTCGACGGCCTGTTCAGCGATTTCGCGGACACGGCGGTTGCGGCACGCGCGATGTTCCTGCTCAAGCACGATCCCGACTACGCCGCCTGCCTCGTCAATTCGCGCAAGTGCGAACGCAATAACGATTGATTCGGCGCTGCCGGGCGGAAGGTCCTCAGCCGCAAGCGCTTCAGCGAGGTGCGCTTGCCTCAGGTCCCTTCGCCGCCGTCCGGCCCTCTGCGCTGAAGATCGACCCGCAGCCCCTCGGCGATGCCGTTCTCGACATGAAGCGCGAAACGCATCGCCGGACCTTCGACCAGGATCTCGATCGCCAGCTTCGCCGTCGCCCGGTCGAAGCCCATCTGCGCGCCCTTCCAGGCCGCCGCGGCATCGCGGGCCGCGAGTGAAGCCATCTCCACCTTGAGGCCGCGGCCGACGGACTGGGAATGCACCCCGATCGCATGGCGCCCTTCCAGATGCACTTGCAGGCCCGGCACCGCGACGAGCCCCTCGCCAAGCCGCAGCTCGCCCGACAGCGATGTGCGGCCCAGCAGCAGGCGCGCCTGTTGCGTCAGGCCCTGGCCGGGTCCGCGCCGGCCCTGGCGCAGCACCGATTCGGCAAAGGCCTGCAGTTGCAACTTGCCGCGCTCGGAAACCCAGGGGCCCAGCAAGGTACCGCGGTGCTCGAACACCACGCCGGCGAGCGGCGCCGCGGCGAACTGGTACAGGTAGCTGCGACCGTTGGGCGCATCGACGTAGATGCCCATCCGGCTCACGCCCATGCGCGAGTCGGGCCCGACATGTTCGACCGTCGCATCGTTGAAGTCGATCTGGCCGTGGCGAATGGGCACCGTGACATCGGCATCGAACAGCAGGTGCGCGTCGGTGATCTGGCCGCGGATGGTGCCTTCGGCCTCGTTGAGCGGCGCAAGGCGCCACGCATCGGCGGCAGCCTGGCCGGCCACGGTGGGTGTTGCCGCCGACGCGTCCACGCCTTGGCCCGCCTCGCGGATCTTCTGGATCTGCGGCGGCAGCACCAGCGGGCCATGCAGCTTCAATCCCGAGCACTCGGCCTTGTCCGCCTGGACGGACACCAGGCGCGGCACGCCGGCCTCGGTGCGCAGCCGGGCCACCAACTCGTGCACGTCGATGCGGTCGATTTCAAGGACGAACGGATCCGACGCAAGCCGCAGCGCCATCGCCTCGAACCGCCGGACCCGGAGCTCGACGGCGCCGTCCGGCATGGATTGCCACGTCACGCCCTCGAGCGTGCAACGGTTGCGCCCGGCATCGCCGGACGCCCCGAGTTCCGATCCGAGTGCGAGTTCGATGAGGGAGGCCGCGAGCGAGACGGTCATGCCGTGCTTCTACCAGCCTCGCACCGCCTTCGCTACCGAGACCGAGTACGTGCTCACGCCCTCGCGGTGCAATATTTAGTCATTTATTGACAATTGACTAGTAATTGCAACAAACTAGCACGGTGACACTGCACTCCGATCCCACCCTGGAACAAGCCGCGCTGGCACTCGCCGAGCGTCAGCCACTGCTGCGCGCGCGAGATCTTGCAACGCACGGCCTGCCGACGGTGGTTCTCAGCCGGCTCGTGGCTGCCGGCAGGCTCGAACGCGTTGCCCGCGGCGTCTATAGCCTTCCGGGACGCGCGCTCAGCGAGCACCGGTCGCTGGCCGAAGCGGCGCTGCGGGTGCCGCGAGGCGTGGTGTGCCTGCTGTCGGCGCTGCGCGTCCACGGCATTGGCACCCAGGCGCCGTTCGAGGTCTGGATGGCGATTCCCCATCACTCGCCCACGCCGCGGCTGGACCAGCCCGCGCTTCGCGTGGTGCGCATGTCGGGGGCGGCTCTGACTGAAGGCGTCGATCTCGTCGACATCGACGGCGTGCAAGTGCCGATATTCAATGCCGCCAAGACGGTGGCCGACTGCTTCAAGTACCGCAACAAGATCGGCCTGGACGTGGCACTGGAAGCGCTGCGAGATGGCTGGTCGCAGCGCAAGCTGTCGATGGATGCGCTCTGGCACTACGCAACGGTGAATCGCGTGGCCAATGTCATGCGGCCCTACCTGGAAAGCGTCATTGCATGAGCCGCAATCTCGCAGCGTCCGTCCGCGCCCGCTTGAAGCAGCGAGCCGATGCGACGAGACAGGACTTCAACCTGACGCTCACCCGCTACGGGCTGGAGCGGCTGTTGTACCGGCTCTCGGTGTCGCCGCATGCAGCCAACTACCTGCTCAAGGGTGCGCTGCTGTTTTCGCTGTGGTACGACCAGCCGCATCGGCCGACGCGCGACGCAGATCTGCTGGGCTTTGGTCCGGATGACGTCGACACCGCGGTATCGGCTTTCCGCGAGATCTGCCAGATCGAAGTGGACGACGGCATCGCGTTCGACGCAGCCTCGGTCAGGGGCTCGGTGATCCGCAAGGAGGCGGGCTACGGCGGCGTACGGATCGACTTGCTTGCGAAGTTGGACGGCGCGCGCCTCGCGCTGCAAGTGGATATCGGTTTTGGCGATGCGGTCACGCCGGCACCCGAACCGGTGAGCTACCCGGTGCTGCTCGAAGACCTGTCCGCGCCGCAACTGCGCGCCTATCCGAAATACACGGTGGTCGCCGAGAAGTTTCATGCGGTGTGCCTGCTGGGCATGGGCAATACCCGCATGAAGGACTACTTCGATCTCTGGGTGCTACTCACCGAGGGTGCGCTGGAAGCCACCGAGCTGCGCCGCGCTGTCCATGCCACTTTCGCGCGGCGGCAACTGGCGGTGCCCGGCACCGTGCCCTTGGGGTTGAGCGATGCATTCGCGCATGATCCGGCAAAGCAAGGCCAATGGGCCGCCTTCGTCCAAAGGAACCGGTTGGGCGACCTCGCCCTCTCCACGGTCGTCGCGCTGTTGCGCAGCGAATTCCAGAAGCTCGGAACCGCCTGAAGAACCGGCCCCGCCGCTACCGCACGCGCGGGCCAGCCCCCTGCAGGCTGCTGCGCAGCGCCAGCTTGCGCACGATGGTCGAGAACGCGCGCGTGGCCGCTGCATCGCGCGCCACCGGCGACCACAGCATGCCGGGCGTGCGCACGGGCGTGGGGCTTTCGAGCCGGATGACGACCAGCCCCGAGAGCGGGTTGACCACGTTCGCGGCCACGATGGACGCGAGCTGCGTCTTGGCGACGAGGTCCATCATCGGCGCCAGCGTGTTGATCTCGGCCACCACGTGCGGCTGCGCGCCGCAGGAGCGAAAGCATTCGTCGAGCATCTGGCGCGTGGCAAAGCTGGCCGGCAGCAGCACCATCGGCAGGCGGTGCAGCTCCACCATGCGCACGCGCTTGCGCCGCGCGAGCGGGTGCTTCCTGGCCACCACCAGCACCATCTCCTCGTTGTAGAGCGGCTCGAACTGCAGCGGCCCGGGCACGCTCGGCCGGTAGGCGATGCCCAGGTCCAGCGTGCCCTGCTGCAGGCGCGCGGCGATCTGGTCGGCCGACAGTTCCTCGACCACCACCTTCACGCGCGGATGCCGCGCCTGGAAGCTCGCGATGCAGTCGGGGATGAAGCCGAGGTTGAAGGTGTGCGTGGAGCCCACGCGCAGCTCGCCCGCCACCTCGGAGCTGTCCTGGCGCAGCGCGCCCAGCCCCAGGTCGATCTCGTGCAGGGCCTTGGTGCAGTAGTGCAGGAACTCGTCGCCGGCATCGGTCAGGCTCACGCGCTTGCCGATGCGGTCGAACAGCGCAACACCGATCTCCTCTTCGAGCTGCTTGATCTGGTGCGACAGCGTCGACTGCGTCACATGCAGGCGCTCGGCCGCGCGCGTGAAGTTCAGCGAGCCCGACAGGGCGATGAAGTAGCGCAGGTGCCTGAGTTCCATGGCGTTCCTCGGGAGCAATGATCGATGGCATCGATGCTAACGATGGAAAACAATCATTTTCGGAATTCTTGGATGCAACCTAAAGTTTCCCCGGCCCCCGACAACAACGACAGGAGACTCCCCGGTGCAAAAAGTCCTCAGCGGCATCAAGGTGCTGGAGCAAGGCACGTTCATCACCGGACCGGCCGCCGGCATGTTCCTCGCGGACCTGGGTGCCGAGGTGGTCAAGATCGAGCAGCCCGGCGCGGGCGATCCGTTCCGCGCCTTTCGCGGCGGCCTCTACAGCCCGCACTTCCAGACCTACAACCGCAACAAGCGCAGCGTCACGCTCAACCCGAAGCTGCCCGAGGATGCGGCCGTGTTCGACGAGCTGGTGAAGGACGCCGACGTCTACATCCAGAATTTCCGCCCCGGTGCGGCCGAGCGGCTGGGCGCTGGCGAGTCGCGGCTGCGGGCGCTCAATCCGCGGCTCGTGTATTGCGCGATCAGCGGCTTCGGGCAGACCGGCCCCGCGGCAGGGCGCCCCGCCTACGACACGGTGGCTCAGGCCGCGAGCGCCTTCCTCAAGCTGCTGGTGAACCCGGCCAACCCGCGCGTGGTCGGCCCCGCGCTGGCCGATGCCATGACCGGCTTCTACGCCGCCTACGGCGTGCTCGGCGCACTGGTCGAACGGGGCCGCACCGGACGCGGGCGCGCGGTCGAGGTGTCGATGCTGGAGGCGATGTGCCACTTCAACCTCGACGCCTTCACGCACTACTTTTCCGAGAGCGAGGTCATGGGCCCGTTCAGCCGGCCAAGCGTCTCGCAGTCCTACGTGCTGGAGTGCGCGGACGGCCTGTGGATCGCGCTGCACATGTCCTCGCCCGAGAAGTTCTGGCAGGGCCTGGCCAATGCCATCGAGCGCCCTCGCCTGTTCGCGGACCCGCGCTTCGCCACGCGCGAGGCGCGCATCGCGCACCAGGAAGACCTGATCGCGCTGCTCGGCGACGTGTTCCGCCAGCAGACCCGCGCAACGTGGTGTGCGCGGCTCGAGGCCGAGGACGTGCCGCACGCGCCCATGTACGACACGCGCGAAGCCATGGAAGACCCGCAGGCGCGGCACCTGCAGCTGCAGGTGAGCGCGCCGCACCCCGAGGGCGGCGAGTGGCACACCATCCGCTCGCCCGTGAGCTTCGACGGCGAGCGCTCGCTCGAGGTGACGGCGCCGCCCATGCTCGGCGCCGACAACGCGGCCATCGTCGATCCGATCCGCCAGCGCCTGGGGCAGCCGCCCAACGCCGCGCGCTGACCCCGCGCGGCCTTCCAGACATAACGAGCCAGGAGACAAGACAACCATGACCCCATCGAACGAAAGCGAGCTGACGCAGACCGTGCTGCAGAGCCTCGAGGGAACGCGCGACGCGCGCTTCCTGCAGCTCATGCAGTCGCTGATCACGCACCTGCATGCCTTCATCCGGGAGGTGGACCTGAAGCCGGACGAATGGATGCAGGGCATCGAGTTCCTGACGGCCACGGGCCAGACCTGCACCGACAAGCGCCAGGAGTTCATCCTGCTGTCGGACACGCTGGGCGCCTCGATGATGGTCGTGATCCTGGACCAGCTGCGCGCCGCCGCCGGCAAGCGCGGCCGGGCCGAGGCCAGCGAAGCCACGCAAGCCACCGAGCTCACCGAGGCCACGCACGCCACCGTGCAAGGCCCCTTCTACTGGGAGGGCGCGCCCGACCTGCCGCTCGGCGCCGACGTGGCCCAGGGCGCCCGCGGCGAGCCGACCTTCTACAGCGGCCGCGTCACCGACACCCGCGGCCAGCCGCTCCAGGGTGCGCTGCTCGACATCTGGTCGGGCGACGGCGAAGGCGTGTACGACATGCAGCTCGAAGGCGCCGCGATGCAGGCGCGCGGGCGCATCCGCACCGACCACGAAGGCCGCTACTGGTTCTGGTCGATCCGCCCGAGCTTCTATCCGATCCCGGTCGACGGGCCCGTCGGCCGCATGCTCGAAGCGATGGGCCGCCATCCGAACCGCCCCGGCCACATCCACATGATGGTCTCGGCGCCGGGCCATGTGCCCGTGACCACGCACCTGTTCGTGGCGGGCAGCCCGTACATCGAGTCCGATGCGGTGTTCGGCGTGCGGCCGCGGCTCGTCATCGACTTCGAGTCGCATCCGCCGGGCCGCGCGCCCGATGGCAGGCCGCTGGAAACGCCCTACTGGTCCGCGCACTACGACTTCCGCCTCGAACCCCGACACGTCTGAAAGACCACGCCCATGAAAATCGGAAAGTCCACCGTCCCGCGCACCGCCATCTGCACCTCGGACGAACACACCATCGTCGTGCGCGGCCAGGACCTGTGCCGGGAGCTGATCGGGCACCTGTCGTTCACCGACTATTTCTTCCTGCTGCTCACCGGGCGCCGCCCCGATGCCGCGTGCAGCACGGTGCTCGACGCCACGCTGGTGGCGATTGCCGAGCACGGCCTCGTGCCGAGCGTGCAGGCCAGCCGCATGACCTTCGCGGCCGCGCCCGATGCGCTGCAGGGTGCGGTGGCGGCCGGCATCCTCGGCTGCGGCTCCGTCATCCTCGGCGCTTCCGAAACCGCGGGCCGGCTGTTCATCGACGTGGCAGCGCGCGTGGATGCGGGCGCCACGCTGCCGCAGGCCGCCGCCGCGGCCATCGCCGAACTCAAGGACGCGCGCGCCGCGATCCCCGGCTACGGCCATCCGCTGCACAAGGAACGCGATCCGCGCGTCGACCGGCTGATCGACGTGGCGACGCAGGCCGGCGCCGACCTGCGCTATGTGCGCATCGCGCAGGCGCTGGAAGAGGCGATCCCGGCCATCGTGGGCAAGGACCTGCGCATGAACGTCTCGGCGGCGATTCCGGCGGTGCTGCTGGGCGTGGGCTTTCCGGTGGCGTCGCTGCGCGGCGTGCCGATCCTCGCGCGCACCGCGGGGCTGATCGCGCACCTCGCGGAAGAGGCCGAGACGCCGAGCGGCTTTGCGCTGTCCTACCAGGCCACGCGCGAGCTGCAGTACGAAGGCACCGTGCCCGCGGGCTTCGGGGAGGCGCGGTGACGAAGCGCCGCGCCATCCTGGCCGTTGCCGCAGCAGCAATGCTGGCGCAGGGCAACAGCAGCGCATGGGCGCAGGCGGGCGACGCGCGGCCCCTCAAGCTGGTCGTGCCCTTCGCGGCCGGCACCACGACCGACATCGTGGGACGGGTGCTGGCCGAAGCCCTCGGGCGCCAGCTGTCGCAGGCGGTGATCGTCGACAACCGGCCCGGTGCGGGCGGCGCCATCGGCAGCGAACTGGTGGCCCGCTCGGGGGCGGATGCACACACCGTGCTGCTGGGCACCGTCGGCACGCATGCCATCAACGCGACGCTCTACAAGCGGCTGTCCTACCAGCCGCAGCGCGACTTCGTGCCGCTGGGCTTCGTCGGCGCCACGCCCACGCTGCTGGTCGTGCCCGCCGCCGCGCCGTGGAAGACGGTGGCGGACCTGCGCCAGGCCAGCGGCAAGTCGGTGAGCTTTGCCTCGGCCGGCAACGGCACTTCGGGGCACCTGGCGGGCGAACTGCTCAACCTGCGGCTCGGCAAGGACTTCGTGCACGTGCCCTACCGCGACGGCGCCCAGGCGCTCACCGAGGTGATGGCGGGCAATGTGCAGTTCATGTTCTATCACCCGGCCGCCGTGCTGCCGCAGATCCGCGCCGGCAGGCTGCGCGCGCTGGGCGCATCGAGCGCCCGGCGAAGCATGGCCGCGCCCGACGTGCCCACGCTGGCCGAGCAGGGCATTCCGGATTTCGACCTGGTCGCGTGGTTCATGTTGTATGCCCCGGCCGACATGCCCGCCGCGCAGCGCGACCGCCTGCGCGAGGCCACGCAGGCGGTACTCGCCCAGCCCGCGGTGCGCGACAAGCTCGCGGCCCAGGGCATCGAGCCCATGGCGATGAACACATCGGACATGGCCGCCTTCGGTACGGCCGAGATCGCGAAATGGGGCGAGGCCGTGCGCCGCTCCGGCGCGCAAGTGGATTGAAGAAGACAGAACAACCCAACAAGCGGGCACCCATAGCCCAAGGAGACAAGCCATGCTTTCAACAACAAACCTCGTCAAGAAGACGCTCGGCCTGGTGCTGGGCCTCGCCGGCATGCTGGCCACGGGCCATGCAAGCGCCCAGGCCGCGGAGTGGCCCACCAAGCCGATCCGGATCGTGGTGGGCTTCGCGCCCGGCACGCCGCCCGACATCTTCGCGCGCATGTACGGCGACTATGCGAGCCGCAAGCTCGGCGTGCCGGTGCTCATCGACAACAAGCCCGGCACGGCCGGCAACCTGGCGTCGGACACGGTCGCCAAGGCGCCCGCGGACGGCTACACCTTTCTCTACAACCTGTCGACCGCGTTCACGATCAACCCGTACATCTACAGCAAGCTGCCGTTCGACCCCGAGAAGGACCTGGTTCCCGTCGCCACCACGATGCGCCAGGGCCTCGTGCTGATCGCCAACACCAAGTTCCCGGCCAAGACCCTCAAGGAGCTCGTGGCCGCGGCCAAGGAAAAGCCCGGCACCTATTCGCACGCCTCGTACGGCGCGGGAAGCCCTTCGCAGCTGATCGTCGAATCCCTGAAGGACGAGGTGGGCATCACCATGCTGCATGTGCCCTACCGCGCGAGCCCCATCGCCGATCTCGTCGGCGGACAGGTCGACACCTTGATGGAACCCATCGCCACGGGCTACCCGCTGATCAGCAGCGGCCGCGTGCAGGCGCTGGCCTACTCGGGCCCCACGCGGCACCCCGCGCTGCCCGATGTGCCCACGCTTTCGGAGGTGATGCCGGGCTTCTCGATGATGTCGTGGCACGGCATCTGGGCGCCCGCGAACACGCCGGCCGCGGTGCTCAACCGGTTCAACGCGGTGTTCGTCGAAGCGAGCAAGGACCCGGACCTTGCCAAGCGCATCAAGGACCTCAACAGCGAGCCGCTGGGCGTCACGCGCACCGAGATGAGCGCGATGGTGCGACGCGACGCGGAGATCTACAGCCGCGTCGTGAAGGCGCGCAACATCCGCGTGGATTGACCTGCCGCGCCCGTCGGCCTCCACTCCTCGCGGCCCTTAACATCGGCCGTGATGACCGCTTCACTGCCACCCGAAATCATCCCGCAGCTGGCGCAGGCGCGCGCCGTTCTCGAGCGCCACCTGGCCGGCACGCTCCAGGCCATTCACCTGTTCGGCTCCGCCGTCGATGGGGGGCTCAAGCCGCACAGCGACATCGACCTGATGGTGACCGTGGAAGCGCCGCTGGCCGCACAAGTGCGGCATCCGCTGATGACGGACCTGCTGTCGGTCTCGGGCAGCGCCGGCACCGATGGCCCGTGGCGCCCGCTCGAAGTGACGCTCGTGGTGCGGGACGAGGTCGTGCCCTGGCGCTATCCGCCGCTGCGCGAACTGCAGTTCGGCGAATGGCTGCGCGAAGAGTTGCAGGCCGGCATCGTGGAGCCGGCCATGCCGGACCATGACCTGGCGATCCTGCTCACGAAGCTCCGGCAGCACAGCGTCTGCCTGCTCGGCCTTCCTGCGGACGAACTGTTCGACCCCGTGCCGCGCGCCGATTTCTCCCAGTCGCTGCTGGACACCGTGGCGCAGTGGAACGACGCGCCGGACTGGCAGGGCGACGAGCGCAATGTGGTGCTCGCGCTCGCGCGCATCTGGTTCAGTGCCTGCACCGGCCAGATTGCGCCCAAGGATGCCGCCGCCGCATGGGCGCTGGAGCGCCTGCCGGGCGAGCATCGGCCCGTGCTGGCAAGCGCGCTTGCGGCCTACCTGGGCCATGCGCCGGACAACTTGGCCGATCGTCCTACCCAGCTCGCGGCATTCGTGCGCTACACCAAGGCGCTGATCGAGGGTGTCGTCTGCGCAGGCCCCGCGCCCGCGCGGTGAGCCATTGCGCCAGTCGCACCCCGCCAGGCTTTCCTCCAGGCACGACGAAAAGGAGAGACACGGATGTACGTCATCATGGGTGGTACGGGGCATGTCGGTTCGGCGGTCGCGCAGGCGCTGCTCGGCCGCGGCGAAGCAGTGACGATCGTCACGCGCGACGCGAAGCGCGCAGGCGCGTGGCGCGCAAAGGGCGCCGAGATTGCCGAGGCGAATGCTGAAGACGTGGCGTCGCTGCGCGCGGCGTTGCAGCGCGGGCGCCGCGCCTTCCTGCTCAATCCATCCGCGGACACGTCGGCGGACACCGACACCATCGAGCGGCGCACGGTCGCCAACATCGTGCAGGCGCTCGAAGGCTCGGGGCTGCAGAAGGTGGTGGCGGAATCGACCGGCGGCGCGCAGCCCGGCGAGCGCATCGGCGACCTGAGCGTGCTGTGGGAACTCGAAGAGGGCCTGCGCCGCCAATCCATTCCGGCGGCCATCAACCGCGCGGCCTACTACATGAGCAACTGGGACGGACTGCTCGATACGGTGCGCAGCACGGGCAGGCTGCCCACGATGTTCGATCCCGAGCTTGCCATTCCCATGGCCGCGCCGCACGACCTCGGCGAGATCGCGGCCCGCAGGCTGGTGTCCCCGCTCGACGACGTCGGCATCCGCTACGTGGAGGGCCCGCGGCGCTATACCTCGGCCGACGTGGCAAGGGCGTTCTCGCAGGCGTTCGGCCGGCCGGTGGAGCTCGACGTCACGCCGCGCGGCAAGTGGAAGGCAGCGTTCCGCGGCCTCGGCTTTTCCGAAGCTGCCGCGGACTCGTATGCGCGGATGACCGCGGTGAGCGTCGACAGCGGCTTCGAGATGCCAGGCGACGCGCTGCGCGGCTCGACGACGCTCGAGGCCTACATCCGCGGCCTGGTGGCGCGAGCCTGACGGCGGCGCGCCACCCATCACCAACGTTCAGGCAGCGAGCACCTGCAGGTTGCCGACACCCGGCAACACGCGCAGCGTGGCGGCCGTCCTCACCGAATAGTCGCGGCTCAGCACCGTGCTGATCTCGATGTAGTCGCAGCGCGCCTCGGCCGGCGTGAGCGTCAGCACGGCATAGCCGCGCTTGCTGGTCTCGGCGTAGCGCAGGTCGTCGACCATGCGCCGGAAGCCATCGGCCAGCAGGTCATTGGCAATCAGCGGCAGCGCCCGCTCGAAGCCGGGCGACGACACCGACGAGGTTCCGAATTCCACGCCGACCCGCTGCCCGGAGGCGTCGGTGAGGTTCCCGGCCCAGGCGTTGTGCGTGTCGCCGGCCAGCGAGATCAGGTTCTTGCCCTGGTTGCGCGCCATGGCAAGCACCGCATCGCGCGCGGCCGGGTAGCCGTCCCACGCGTCCAGGTTGTAGGGCACCTTCTGCTGCGTGATCAGCGCGCGCTGGCTGTCGCTGCGGGCGGAATCCGGAAGCGCCTGCGCCGCCAGGTAGGCGGTCAGCGTCTCGAGGCTGAAGTCGGTCGCAATGCTCAAGGGAATGGCCATGCGCATCATGAGCACCTGCTGGCCGAGCACCTGCCAGGTGCAGGGCGATGCGGCCATGCGCTGGGACAGCCAGTCCACCTGCGGCTGGCCCATCAGCTGCCGCGTGGCCGCCGAAGCCTCGCCGGCCAGGTACTGCGAGAGCGTGACCTGCTTGTCGCGGCCGATCAGCCGGGTGTCGAGCATGTGCATCGAAGCCAGCGTGCCGAAGTCGAAGGAGCGGTAGATCCGCAGCGGGTTGGCCGGATCGGGCAGCCGCGTCGGCAGCCACTCGTGGTAGGCCTGCACGGCGGCCGCGCGCCGGGCCGCGAAGCTGCCTTCGGTCGCTTCGTCGTGGTTCTCGGCGCCGCCGGACCATGCGCCGTTGGCCAGGTCGTGGTCGTCCCACACCGCGATCATGGGCAGCCGCGCATGCAGGGCGCGCAGGTCGCCGTCGGTGCGGTACTGCGCGTGGCGCAGGCGGTAGTCGGCGAGCGTCAGGATCTCGTGGTCGGGGTTCGATGTGCGGTCGATCGCAATGGCCAGCTGCGACGCATAGCCCACCACCCCGTACTCGTAGATGTAGTCGCCCAGGTGCAGCACCACGTCGATGTCGGTGCGCTTGGCAATGTCGGCATAGACGTTGAAGTAGCCGCTCGGGAAATTGGAGCAGGACACCACCGCCAGCCTGGCCTGCGATACGCCGCCCACCGGCAGCGTGCGGGTGCGGCCGATGGGCGAATGGTCGTTGCCCATCAAGAAGCGATAGAAATAGGTGCTGGCCGGCTGGAGCCCCATGGCGTCCACCTTGACCGTGTAGTCGCGCTCGGGACCGGTGCTCGCGGTGCCGCGCGCCACGATGATGCCGAAGCGCTCGTCGCTGGCCACTTCCCACTCGACGTTGAGGGTGCCCGGCGCGGCGGCCGTCACGCGGGTCCAGAGGATCACGCGGTCGGACAAGGGATCGCCGCTCGCGATCCCGTGCTTGAACACCGAGTTGGAGTCGTCGGGCGGACGCCCGCCCCCCACTCCGCCGCCGATGCCGATGCCCCCTCCTCCGCCGCCGCCGCCACCCCCGCCACAGGCGGTCAGGCCGATGCCGCTGCCCGAGAACATCGCGAACAGCACGGCGCTGCGCAGCAGCGAGCGCCGGGTGGTGCCGCTCAGGGCTTGCGGAGGGTCGGTGTCTGCATCGTGAACGGCATGGCTTGCCTCGCCGTTGTTCTTCTTCTCGTCGTGGATGCGCATGGCAGTCTCCTGATCCGCCGACGGCAAGACGCACGGCACGCCTCGGTCCCCGTTCGACGTCGGCGCCATTTGAATGTGAGGACCTTGGTTTTCAACGTAGGCTGCCGCCGATGCGCGCGTCAGCCGGGAGCGCACGGCGTGCCCTCAGTTCAGGGTGTCGAAGAGCCTGAAGATCCACGACAGCTGGTAGACCAGCGTGCCGGCCACGAAGGCGGTATGAAAGCGCGGGCTCGCCGTTCTGGCGGCCACGATGCACAGCGCCACGAGAACGGGCGTGCGGATCAGGTACTCCAGCGCAAAGCGCGCGAAGTGCGCCTCGCCCTTGATCAGTGTGTCGACCACGTCGAGCAGGTAGGTCGCACCCAGCAGGCCGAAGAACCAGGCGCGCCGGGCATAGAAATAGTCTTCATAGCTCGCGTAGTCGCGCATGCTGTCCGGAAAGAGCAGCGCGCACAGCAGGAACAGCACGATCGCGTAGCTCACGATGAAGGCATAGGTGCCGAAGGTCCAGCTCTCGATCTGGTAGAGGCCGAACTCCCACCACCAGAAATGCACCAGCGCCAGCAGCACCGAAGCCACCCACGCAAGGTGCACCGCATAGAGCCGGTACTGCGCCGGGTGCTGCACGATGCGCGCCACGCCCGACAACAGCCGCGTCACGCCAAGGCCGATCACCATGCCCATGACGATGCGGATGTGCGGGAAGATGTCGTGGGCGGAGATGGCTTGTTGCTGCATTCGGGGGCTTGGGTTGGGACGATGCCCAGGGTGGCCGGGCTGCGACGCCACGCTACAGCACCTGGAGGTCGCGGCTTTGCGCAAGACCCTGCTGCGATCGGGCGTTTTGCTCCAACCGCATGGCGCATTCCCGGCTGCGAACGCCTGCTACGCCCGGGCCATTCCCCGCATCAATGTGAGCAGGGCATGTTCGAGGTCTTTCTCGAAGTCGTACCGCAGGCTCTTCAACTCGGGGAGTTCGGTCACCTGCGCGGCCATCCCTGCCGGGTTGCTGAGCGGCCACAGCCCGATGATGAGCGGCAGCGAATGCTTCACCACCTGTTCGAAGGCCGGCACCGGCATGGCGGGCACGCGGGCATGGAAGTCCTGCGCTGTCCGTTGCCGGACGGCCAGCAGGCTGCCTTTGAAGTCGACCATGCGTTCGAACGACACCTTGCGCTCGAGGATGGACGGCAGGATGCTGATCAGCCGGCAAAGCAAGGGCCGCGCAGAAATGGTCGAGGCGAAGACGCGGGCAATGTGCTCGACGCTCGCGCCAGCCTTGCCGCCGCGCGCCAGTGCCGTGCCCAGCTCGGCATGCCAGCCTGCAAATTCCTCGACGAGCAGGTCCATCAGCACGGCCTCGCTGCTTTCGAAGTACCGGTAGACGTTCGACTTGGTCATCTGCGCCTCGCGCGCGAGTTCGTTGATGCCCAGGTCGAGGGCCTCCGGGCTCTGGTGCAGCATTTCCCGGGCGGTGGCCAGCAGGTGGCGGCGCCGCTCTTCCTTCTGCTCGGCAGAGCGGGCGCGTACGTAGGGGATGGGCGAATTCATGCGGCGATCACACTCCATTTGCTAAAAGACCGATGGTCTGTTAAATTACAGACCGTCGGTCTCCAATCTTGCCTGAAAGCAAGGATGCCGGCCACCTCCAGCATCACAGCGGCTTCAACAAAGGCGAACATCATGGCTACCAACGTCGACTCCTGGGTTCTCATCACTGGCGCATCCAGTGGTTTTGGCGAGGAATTTGCAAGGCAATACGCGGCCAAGGGCCACCCGCTGATTCTGGTTGCGCGCCGGCTCGACCGGCTGCAGGCCCTGGCTTCCGCACTGCACCAGGAGTGGGGCGTCAAGGTCATCGTGGAGCAGGCCGACCTGTCGGACGTGGCCGCCGTCCAGGCGCTGCACGCCAGCCTTTGCGAGCGCGCCATCGAGGTCGAGATCCTGATCAACAACGCGGGCCATGGCCTGCAGGGCACTTTCCTCGACACGCCGATGCAAAGCACCCTGGACATGCTGCAGCTGGACGTCGCGAGCCTGACGGTCATGACGCGGCTCTTCGGCGAGGACATGCGCGCACGCGGCCACGGCAAGATACTGCTCGTGGCCAGCATGCTGGCTTACTTTGGCGTGGAAAACATGGCCGTCTATGGCGCAGCCAAGGCCTATGTGCTGCGCCTTGGCGATGCGCTGCACCGCGAGTTCAAGCGCGATGGCGTGACGGTGACCTCGCTGTGCCCCGGCATGTCCGACACCGGCTTTGCGCAGGCCGCAAAACAGAAGATCACATGGGGGCTCAAGCTGCTGATGATGAAGCCGGCACCGGTGGTGCGGGCGGGAATCCAAGCGCTGCACGCCGGCCGCGTCAGTGTGGTTCCAGGCTTCAACAACAAGGCGGCCGTGGCGATGGTGTGGGCAACGCCGCGATGGCTGCACCAGGCCATCTTTGCGCGCGTCATGAACAGTTGAGCGCGTTGCGCAGGCCCCCAGCGCCGCCGCCAGGTGCCTGGCCAACTCACAATGCCGTCTTTTGCCCTGGGAGCCGAAGATGGACGAAACCGGAGATGTCGCGGACGACCTGATGGCCCTGGTCGCCGTGGTCGAGGCAGGCGGGTTCAGCGCCGCGAGCCAGCGCTTCGGCATTCCCGTGTCGCGGCTCAGCCGCCGCATCTCGGGGCTCGAGAAACGCCTGAACGTCAGCCTGATCGTGCGCAATTCGCGCAGGTTCAAGGTGACCGACATCGGACAGCGGATGTATGCGCACGGCGCGAACATCCGGGCCGAAGCGCAGCGCGCGCTGTCCGCCGCGCGCGACAGCCTGGGCGAGGCATCGGGCACGCTTCGCATCTCGTGTCCCATCGCCTTGAGTGCCATGCTCGTGGGCCCGCTGGCCATCGACTTCAGCCTGAGGCATCCGCGCGTGGCGATCACGCTCGACGCAACCGACGGCCGGCCCTCGGCGTTCAGCGATCCCGTCGACCTGTTGATTCGTCCTTCGGTCAAGCCGCTTCGCGACTCGAGCCTGGTGATGCGCAAGCTGGCCGACATTCCCTACGTACTCGTCGCATCGCCCAAGGTCCGCGACGCGCTGCCGGGTGCCGCGCTTCCCGCGCAGTTGCAGGGCTGCCCGGCGATCGGCTGGACCTTCATGCCACATCCTGCACGCTGGTTGCTGAACCACGCGCACGAGGGCGACGCAGAGATCGATGTGCGCGTGCAGTTCACGAGCGACAGCCTGCTGCAGATCCGCGAAGCTGCGCTCGCGGGGCTCGGTGTGGCGCAGCTGCCCGCCTCGATGTGCACCGCGGACTTCAAGGCCCGGCGCCTCGGCCTGATCGCGCCCGGCTGGGCGCCGCCGCCGATCTCGCTTTTTGCGCTCTATCCCTCGCGGCGCGATCTCACCATTGCGGGGCGCCTTTTCCTGGACGAACTCTGCGAAGCGGCCTCGGTGCTGGGCCAGCCGGGCCAAGGCAACGCATTTTTGGAAAGCTGAGTTGCGCTGCCGCCCCTGTCATGCGGCGGTCATCCTTCCTAGACTCGCGGCCGCTTCGGCACCATCCCGGGCCGGCGAACAAGGAAGCACATGACGACTTCGAGCGACCCATGCGAGCATTCGGCAACCAACCGGCGCCGGTTCATCCTTTCCGCCGGCGCATTGGCCGCCGTGCCGCTGAGTGGCTGCGGCGGTGGCGGCAACAGCGGCAACGGCTTTCTCCCGTTGCCCGCTGCGGCGGCGCCTCCCGCACCCGCACCCGCCCCTGCACCCGCACCCGCGCCGGCCCCGGCACCCGTGGTCGAAACGAGCTCCGGCACATTGAAGGGCCAGCGCACGGCCGATGACGCCGTCGCGTTCTTCCTCGGCGTCCCGTATGCGCAGCCGCCCGTCGGCGCCCTGCGCTTTCGCTCCCCGCAGCCGTACCGGGCTCCGGGCGGCGTGTTCGACGCAACGGCTTTCGGGGCCGCCAGCCTGCAGACCTTGCCGGCGTACGTGACCTGGATCTATCCCTCTCCTGCGGTTCAGAGCGAGGATTGCCTGACGCTGAACGTGTGGGCGCCGAGCCAGCGCGGCAAGCTGCCCGTCGTGGTGTGGCTGCACGGCGGCGCATGGCGCACCGGCGCCACCAGCATGCCGCTGATGAACGGCGAGGCGCTCGCGCGCAAGGGCGTGGTCGTCGTCACCGCCAATTTCCGGCTCGGCGCGATGGGCACGCTGTCGCACCCGGACCTCGTCGATCCCGACACGGGGGCGCAAGCCAACTGGCAGCTGCAGGACCAGATCGCGGTGCTGCAGTGGGTGCGGCGCAACGCCGAGGCTTTCGGTGGCGATCCCGCCAATGTCTGCCTCATCGGGCAGTCCGCCGGCGGCACGAGCGGCGCGATCCTGGCACAGAACCCTGTCGCGCGCGCCTGCTTCCAGAAGGCCATGCTGCTGAGCCCGGCCGGGGTGCCGGCGCCCACCGGCTTCACCCTGGCCGACGCCGGGAGGTATGCCGAAGCGCTGGCCGCCAAGCTGCAGACCACGCCCTCGGGCCTGCGCGACATTCCGGCGTCGACGCTGCACCAGGCCGAACTCGCGCTCAATGCGCAGCCATTGCCGGCGGGCATCACCTCCGGCCGGGGCTTGCGTGCAGCACCGATCATCGACGGCCAGGTCTGCCTTTCCGACTGGACGCGCACCGCATGGCCAGGCGATCTTCCCCTCGTGATCGCCAATACGCTGACGGAAGGATCGTTCTTCCTCGATGCCTACGACCCGATCACCCAGGCACGGCTGACGCCGGCGCTGCCTGCCAGCCGCGCCGAGCTCCTGGCCTTGGTGATACCCCAGGTAGGTGGTTCGCAGGCGAACGCCGATGCGGTGATCGACGCCTACACCGATGCAGCCGCACGCGAAGGCCGGTCGACCGCACCGGGTGATGTGTGGATCGAGATCTACGGCGACCGCGTCCTTCGCAACTTCAGCGTGCGCTATGCCGCGAAGGTCGCCGGCGACGGAGGCAATGTCCGATACGCCACCTATGCGCATCAGATCCAGGCGCCGGGGCGCGGCGTGCCCCATTGCGCGGAATTGCCCATGCTGTTCGGCAGCTTCGGCCTCGACTACTACCGGGACAAGGTGGGGGCAGGCGCCGCCGAAGCGCAGCTGTCGGAGGCATTGATGACCGCGGTGCTGTCGTTCGCGAGCGATGGGAATGCGCGGCTGGCGCCGGAGCTCGATTGGCCGCGCTTTTCGGGCGCGTCGGACTCCGCGGCGTCGTTCGGCGGACAGAACGCCGCGGTGGCGGCGATCGGTCCGGTACCCAAGTTCGCGCAACTGAGTGTCTGGGACGCCCTGCTCGGCTATTGAGTCACCCGGGCGGGCGCAAGGTTCCGGCGTTTCGCCATCCAAGGCGGCTGGATGCTTCGGCTGCTGCATGGCGAACGGCGGTTGCGGCGCTGGAGTTCCAGTCGGCCGAAAAACCGTCCCGGTGCCCGAGCGCCGTGATCACGACCACGGGCTCGCCGTCATGGTCGAGCACAGGGGCGCTGAAGGCGTTGACGCCGGGAATCGGCTTTCCCTCGGCGCGCGTGACGCCGTGCTCGCGAAGCTCCGCCACAGCCTGCCGAAGCTCCTCGGCCTTCGGCTTGCGCAGCGGCGCCTTCCGATCGTCCGGGTCTCCGAGCGCCACCGCCATGGCCTTCTCGATGCGTTCGGCGGGCAGCACGGCGGCAAAGGCGCGGCCGGTGGCCGTGCCGAGTATCGACATCACGGTGCCGGCGCGCATGGAGACGTGCAGCGGCTCGCGCGCCTCGATCATCCGGATGATCGTCGGTCCGAAGTTGCCCCAGATGGCCACCGCGACCGCGTGCCCGGTGGACGCCGCAAGCTGTTGGGCAACGGGCAACGCCACCCGGACCGGGTCCAGCTGGTGCAGGCATGTCAGTCCCAGGCGCAGCGCGGCCGGGCCAAGCGCATAGCGGCCGGTGTCGGGTTCCTGTTCGATCAGCCCGAGCTTGCCGAAGCTCACCAGGTACGGGTGCGCACGTGAAGCGGGAAGCCCGGATCGGCTCGAGAGATCCCTGAGCGTCAGGGGCGTCTGGCTGTCGGCCAGCGCAAGCAGCAGCCGCCCGCCGACTTCGATCGCCTGGACGGCCCGCTGCGCCTTGTCTTCCTTCGCAGCTTCTTCGGGGTGGCTGTCTCGCATATCGCCTTTCAGGTTGCCGCAAGTCTAGTTGGCGCGTGACGAAGGGATTCACTGCGTGCCAGCCCCGCTGGCAGCACCGGTCCTGGGGAAAACACCTAATTCCTTCTATACAAATCAGTTTGCCATAAACAAATTCACATTGCATACTGCAAACGCGTTTGTTTTAGACAAATTCGATCCCAGGAACCCTACGCATGAACACCCCCAAGAAATTCGCCTCGCAAGCCGACCTCGAAGAGAAGCAGGTCAGCTTCACCCGGCTCTCGGAACACGCCTGGGCCTATACCGCCGAAGGCGATCCGAACACCGGCATCGTCGTGGGGGACGACGCCGTGCTGGTGGCCGACACCCAGGCCACGCCCGCCATGGCGGCCGACGTGGTGCGCCGCATCCGCGAAGTGACCGACAAGCCCATCAAGTACGTGGTGCTCACGCACTACCACGCGGTGCGCGTACTGGGCGCGGCCGGCTACGGTGCCGAGCACATCATGGCCAGCCAGGACACGCGCGACCTGATCGTGGAGCGCGGCGAACAGGACAAGGCCAGCGAGATCGGCCGCTTCCCGCGCCTGTTCCAGAACGTCGAGACGGTGCCGCCGGGCCTGACCTGGCCCACCATGACCTTCACCGGCAAGATG